>CAZIRD010000124.1:0-7605 GCA_964541625.1 uncultured Acidibacter sp. | reverse complement strand
AGCACGCCATCCGGCGGCGGAAACGGATTCGCGCGCACCGCGCGCGGAATGGAGTCGGCGATCTCCGCGCCACCGTGGGCCGCACAGGCCTCGCGGCAGGCCTGCAGGTCTGCCTGCAATGCGGCCTCGCTGCGCGCGGTGCAGGCGAGGTGCAGCGAGTAGGCGTCGTTGGGCAGGAATGATCGACCGGCCGCAGCGAGCTTCACCCCGGCGAGCAGGCCCTGCACGAAGCTGCCCTCGTTGCGCATCACCTTGAGCAGCATGCCGGCATCGTTGAGCAAGCCCTCCGAGCGCAGGTTGGCGCGGGTGGATTCGGGGTCGAATACATAGGCCTCCTCAGCCGCACCGGTGCGCGCCACCGCCGAGAGGGCAGTACCCGCCGCCGCCATGCCGTCGAATACAAACGAGGCATAGCCGGTGAACGCCGGCGCCTGAATCAGGCGAAAGGTGGCCTCGACCTTGATGCCGAAGCTGCCCGAGTCATGCATGAAGAGGCCGGTGAGGTCCGGGCCGCAGGTGCGATAAAAGGGCTTGTCGACATTGCGAAAGGCGCGCTGCCCGGTGCGCAGCAAGCTGCCATCGGCGAGTACCACCTCCATGCCAAGGACGTTGTCGGCCGCGGTGCCGTATCGGGCGGTGCCATGGAAGAGCGCGCCATTCGACAGACCGCCACCGACTGTGGCCTGGGCGCCGGAGAACGTCCCAAAGAAAGGCAGCCGCAGACCAAGTGGAGCCAGCCGCTCCTGAATCTGCTTCCAGGTAACGCCCGCCTCGACCGTGATGTACATGTCCTCGGCGCTGACCTCGATGATCCGATCGAGGCGCGACAGGTCGAGAATGACGCTCTTTTGACTGACCGGCAGATAGCCGCCGGTGTACGAGAGTCCACCACCCCGACCGATCACCGCGAATCCGGCGTCCGCAGCCGCTGCAACCATGGCGGCGCAGCGTTCTTTATCCCGCGGCCGCAGCACCGCTGCGGCCGTGACGCCGCGTGAGTAGACGTCACTGGAGAGGGCCTCGCGCTCCTGCAGGTCGAGCAAAACCTCATCGGCGGAAAAGTTTTCGAAGGCGTTGCTGGCGAGACGCGGCTTGGCGGACATGGAACCCCCGGGATGACAACTGCAGGGCGATGATACGCAAACCTACTGATGCGTCGCCCGTCCCGACAGCCGAGACTTATACTCACTACCGTTTGAAAAACCGACCGTGGAGGTCCCATGCATCCCGTGAAGAAGATCCTGGTCGCCATCAAGGATATCGACGCCAAGTCCATGCCCGCGGTGCGCAAGGCCGCGCAGCTCGCCAAGGCGAACGGCGCCACGCTCGAGCTCTTCCATGCGCTGTCGGACACCGTGCTTGTCGAGGCGCTCGACGCCCGGCGGATCAGCCTCAAGGACTATGAAGCACAGCGTCTCGGCCTCGTGCTCAAGCGGCTGCAGGTCATCGCCAAGGGTCTGCGCAAGCACGACATCGAAGTCACCTGTGCCGCCGAGTGGGACTACCCGCCCGCCGAGGCGATCGTGCGCCGCGCCCTGCGCACGGCCGCCGACCTGATCGTTGCCGAACGCCACGCCACCCGCCACGTGGCGGGCTGGATGCTGGCTTACACCGACTGGGAACTGCTGCGTCAGGCGCCCTGCCCCGTGCTGCTGGTGAAGGTCAGCAAGCCCTATCACCGGCCGGTGGTGCTGACGGCCATCGACCCGTTCCACGAACACGCCAAGCCCGCTCGTCTTGACGCCTCGCTGTTGCAGGCGAGCGGCATGCTTGCCAACAGCCTCAAGGGCAGCCTGCGCATCGTGCACTGCGTGCCGCCGAGCACGCTCGTCACGGCAAGCTGGACGGCCAGCCCGGTGGTCGTCGATGTCGGTCGCAATACCGCCGTCCTGCAGCGTGCCCGCAAGGCGCTCGCCGCGGAGGTTGCCCGTCACCCCCTGCCCTCGCATCAGCTTGCCGTGCTCGAGGGCTCCGCCCGCGAGGCCATCCCCCAGGCCGCACGCGCCGCCAAGGCCAGCATCGTCGTGATGGGTGCATTGTCGCGCTCGGGTCTGCGTCGCCTGTTGGTGGGCAACACGGCCGAGGCCGTGCTCGACGCCCTCACTTGCGACGTCCTCGTGGTCAAACCCGGTCGCTTCCAGACGAAGGTGCCGCGGCGTGGCCGCGGCGCCCAGCTCATGGCCCTGCCATCAGCCATGACTGGCTGACGAACAGTACGCCCGAGGCCGCCAGCAAGCCGAGCAGCAACGCGGGCGCGAGCGCGAGCGCATAGCGTCGACCGCCGGTGGCGCCGGCGACGGCCAGCTTCATCGCCGCGTTGCTGCCGAGCGCCGCGAGGATGGCGAGCGCGCCGCTGCCGAGCGACAACTCGTCAGCATGCACGAGGCTGGCGGCGCCGGCGATCGCCGAGTGCGCATCGGCAATGCCGCCGAGCGCGATTCCCAGCGTTGCGCCGCCAGTGCCAAAGTGGTCCTTGAGCCAGGCAGCCGCCCAGATCAGCGACGTCACGGTCACACTGAAGACCATCGCCTGCAAGGGCTGGAAGGCACGGCCACTGAAGGACTCGCGCACGCCATCGGCCCGTCGATCGGCTCGTCCGAGCATCCGGGCGGCGAACAACAGCGTCACCGCTGCCATCGCCAGCGCCGGCGCCCACCAGCGCAGCAGTAAACGCGGTTCGACCAGCCCGAGCAGCATGATCAGCTGCAGCGGCGTCGCCACCGACGACAGCAAGGCCGCGGCGACCGCGGGTCGCAGGGCCGAGTCCTTGGCCGCCGCACGCGCACCCATCGCGCCGATCGTCGCCGTGCTCGACACAAATCCGCCGAAGAATCCTGCCAGCGGCAGTCCGCGAGTCGGACCATAACGCCGCAGCGCCACGTAGCCCGCGGCGTTGATCAACAGCACGAGCAGCGTCAGACCCCATATCGCACGCGGGTTGATCACGCCGTGTCGATCGATGGCCGTATCCGGCATCAGCGGCCAAACCACGAGCGCCGCGGCCGCCAGCAGCTGCAGGTCGAGCATTTCGCGATCAGTCAGCGATTTGCTCACGAAGGCATGCAGCGCAGTCCGCAGGCCGAGCACGAGCGCGATCACCACGCCGATGCCGGCGGCGAGTTCTGGCAGGCGTGGTGCGAGCGCGCCGAGCAGGTAGGTCGTGAAGAGCGTGATTTCGCTGGTGAGGCCGGGATCACTACTGCGATCGCGCCAGTAGGCGACGACCACGAGCGCAGCGATGAAACATGCGCCGGCGATCAGCAGACCGACGCCGGGGAACTGCACCGCAACCGCTCCGGCGAGCGCCACGACCACATGCGTGCGCAGTCCGCCCGCCGTGCCGACTCCGGGATCGCGTTTGCGACGCTCGCGCTCGATACCGATCAGCAACCCGACCGCAAGGGCGACGAGGAAGCCCGCCAGGTCGGACGCCCAAAGCCGGGCGAGCAGGTCCATGACGCGTCAGCCGACCGCCTTGCGATCGCGCAGCGTAGCGATCTCGGCGGCCGAGAAGCCGAGTCCCCCAAGGATTTCATCGGTATGCTGGCCGGGGCTCGCGAGACTGCCGCCCTGCGAGGGCCGGCGGCCGTCCATCTCGATAGGCAGGATCGGCAAACGCGTCGCCCGCCCATCCGGCAGCGTCGTTGCCCCGAGTCCGCCGCTGGCGGCGAGATGCGGGTCGTCGAACATCTCCTCCGGCTTGCCGATCGGTGCGAACGGCAGGCCGGTGCGCTCAAGGATCGGAACGAGTTCCGCCTTGGTATAGCCCTTGAAAAGTTCACGAACCTGCGGCAAGAGCGCCTCGCGCTGCTGCACACGTTGCGAATTGCTCTTCAGTGCCTCGTTTGCGCCCAGCTCCGTCAATGAAAACGCTTCGCAGAATTTTTGCCAGAGGCTGTCGGAGACGATGCCGACGAAGACCTGTTCGCCATCGCGGGTTTCGAAGACGTCGTAGATCGCCCACGCCGAGATGCGTACCGGCATCGGCTTCGCTGGCTGGCCGGTGACCGCCATCTGCGCCATGTGCTGGCCAACCAGATAAACCGTGGTCTCGAAAAGTGCGCTGCTCACCTTCTGCCCGCGGCCGGTGGCGTGGCGCTGCTCGATCGCCGCGAGGATGGCGATCGCACCGAACATGCCGCCCGTGACGTCGATCACGGAGGTGCCGGCGCGCAGCGGTCGCCCCGGCGGACCGGTCATGTAAGCGAGGCCGCCCATCATCTGCGTCACTTCATCAAGCGCTGCGCGTTTTTCGTAGGGCCCCGAAAGAAAACCCTTCTCCGAGCAATACACCAGCCGCGGATTGCTCTTCGACAACTCGCCGTAGCCAAGGCCGAGCTTGTCCATGGTGCCCGCACGGAAATTTTCGACGACGACATCCGCAGCGTCGCAGAGCCGTCGCGCCACCGCGAGGCCCTCGACCGACTTTAGGTCGAGGCAGATGCTGCGTTTGTTGCGGTTGTACATCGGAAAATAGCCGGCGCCCGAGCCGAGCAGACTGCGTGTCGAGTCGCCACCGAGTGGTTCGATGCGCACGACCTCGGCACCGAGCTCAACCAGGATGGCGCCCACTGCAGGTCCCATGACCATGTGCGTGAACTCGACGATCTTGATGCCACGCAGAGGCAGTCCGGGCGCTTCGGTCGATGCAGACATCAGGCACGCTCCTGGGTGAAGCCGAGCGGCAGGCCCGCGTCCGGCGTAAATCCGTAAAGTTCTTCGGCGGGCAACGCCTCGCGCAGGATGCGCCGAACCTCGAGCAGCCGCGGCAGATCTATTCCGGTGTCGAGACCCATCGCTTCGAGCATGAACACCAGATCCTCGGTGACGATATTGCCGGAGGCGCCGGGCGCAAAGGGACAGCCGCCGAGTCCACCGAGCGAGCTGTCGAAGGTGGTGATACCCACCTCGAGACCGGCCAACACGTTGGCGAGACCGAGCCCGCGGGTGTTGTGCAGATGCAGCCCGGAGAGGGCGTGATCACCGACTGCAGCACGCACGCGACGCACGAGCTCGCGGACCTGCGCCGGATTGGCGTAGCCCGTGGTGTCGGAGAGTCCGACCTCGTCGCAACCCGCCTGCATGAGTGCCTCGGCGAGCGCGACCACTTTGTCGGCGGGCACGACGCCCTCGATGGTGCAGCCGAAGGCGGTCGAGAGGCCACCCTCGAATTTCGGCCGACGTTCCGCCGGCAGACTGCGCAGCAAGGCAACAATGCCGCGTACCTCGTCGAGCATCTGCGCATGGGTACGGCGGACATTTTTCAGGCTGTGGGTCTCGGAGGCCGAGAGCGGGATGGTGATCTTGTGCGCGCCCGCCTCCACGGCGGCTTCCGCACCCTTCAGGTTCGGCACCAGCACCGCCACCGTGAGGCCCGGCAGGGTGCGCGCGAACCGCACGACTTCAGCCGTGTCGGCGAGTTGCGGCAACAACTTGGCCGGCACGAAACTGCCCACTTCGATCTCGCTGACGCCGGCTGCCGCCTGCGCGGTGATCCATGATTTCTTTGCCTCGAGCGGCATGATCGACTTGATACTCTGCAGCCCGTCGCGCGGACCGACTTCACTGACCAGGATTTTCATGTCCTGCCTGCTCCCAGATGGATCCATGGACGCTCGCGCCGGTCCCGCTCGAGGAAGCCGTCGATCTCGGCGCGGCTCTTCAGCGTGAGATCGATGCCGTCGAGCCCCTCGAGCAGCATGTCGCGCGATTCGGCGTCAATGCTGAATGTGTAATGCAGCGAATCCGCAGCACTGACTTCGCGGCGCTGCAGATCGACCGTCACGGTGTTGCGCTGCGGGTCGGTGGCGACATGCGCTGCGAGCGCCGCCACGGCGTCGGCCTCAAGACGTACCGGCACGATGCCGTTGCGGACGCAATTGCCAAAGAAGATTGGCGCGAACGACGGCGCGAGGACCGCGCGCACGCCGAACTCGTGCAACGCCCACACAGCGTGTTCGCGGCTCGAGCCACAGCCGAAGTTCTCGCCGCCCAGCAGGATACGCGCACCCGTGTAGGCCGGCTGATTGAGCACGAATTCGGGGTTTGGCTCGCGGCTGCCGATACCCAGATAGCGCCAGCCGGCGAACAGCCCCGCGGCGAGCCCGGTCTTCGACACCGACTTCATTTCGCGCGAGGGAATGATGATGTCGGTATCGACATTGGCGCGCAGGATCGGCGCCGCCACCGCCGTGAGCACACGCACCGGTTCCATCAGACCCCGCCATCCTGCGGCGCCATCGGCAAAGCTGGCGGCGAAAGCGCGCGCGGGTCTGCGATCCGGCCAAGAATCGCGCTCGCCGCGACCGTCTCCGGACTCGCAAGATGGGTGCGCGTCTCGGGACCCTGCCGACTCTCGAAGTTGCGATTGGTCGACGACACCACGCGCTCGCGCGCGCCAAAGCTCTCACCGCCGGCAAAGAAACACATCGAGCAGCCCGACTCCCGCCATTCGAAACCCGCGGCCACGAACACCTGGTCGAGTCCTTCGGCCTCGGCAGCGCGCTTGACCGACATCGACCCGGGCACGCAGATCGCGCGGACGCCCTCGGCCACACGCCGTCCGCGCAACACCGCCGCGGCGCGCCGCAAATCGGCGAGGCGGCTGTTGGTGCAGGAACCGATGAAGGCCGCATCGATCCGCAACGACACGAGCGGCGTGCCCGGCTGCAGGTCCATGTACGCGAGCGCGCGGGCATGCGCTTCCGGGGAGGCTCCGCTCTCTGCCTGCGCCGGTACCACGCCATCGATGGCTACAGCATGCTGCGGGCTCGTCCCCCAGGTAATCATGGGCGAGAGTTCGCTGACATCGATCTCGATTTCCCGGTCGAACTTCGCGCCTTCGTCGCTGACCAGGTTGCGCCATGAGGCGACCGCGCGATCCCACATTTCACCGTCTGGGGCGTACTGGCGACCGCGCAAATAGGCGAAGGTCTTCTCATCCGGGGCAATGAAGCCGGTGACCGCCGAGAACTCGGTCGCCATGTTGCAAAGCGTCAGGCGCGCCTCGATGTCGAGCGCGCGGACCGCGGAGCCGGCGTATTCGACGGCGTAGCCATTGCCGCCCGCTGAACCATGACGCGAGATAAGGGCGAGCGTGAGGTCTTTGGCGGTGACGCCAGGCGGCAATTCGCCCTCGAAGCGTACCCGCAGCGTGCGCGGCTTGTTGACACGCAGCGTGCCGGTGGCGAGCGCGTGCTCGGCCTCGGTCGAACCGATGCCCCAGGCGAAGGCGCCGAGGGCGCCTTGTGTGCAGGTGTGACTGTCGGGACAGACCACCGTGGCCCCCGGCAGCACGATGCCGAGTTCCGGCGAAATCACGTGCACGATGCCCTGTAGCGGATCGCGCACATCGAAGAGCCTGATGCCGGCGCGATGCGCCGCCTCGCGGGTCTCGGTGATGAACGCCGTGCCACCCGGCATCCGCGTTTCGTCGCCGCGACCCGGAAAGGTGTCGACGATGTGATCCATGGTGCAGAACACTCGCGCGGGGTCGGCAACCCGGCGACCGGACTCCTCGAGGCTCTTCAGCGCCACCGAGCCGGTACGCTCATGCAGGAAGATCCGGTCGATGGCGATCAATGCCGCGCCCTCGTCGAGCTCGCG
>CAZIRD010000123.1:0-7781 GCA_964541625.1 uncultured Acidibacter sp. | reverse complement strand
CAGCGGCGCGAGGCCGGCGCGGCGGCCGGCAAGGTCTTCGGCTCCGCCGTCGACGATGCGTCGCAGGTCGGCAACCGCCTGCTCGAAGTCGTCGTTGACGATCACGTAGTCGAACTCGGTGTGGTGGCGCATGTCATCGACGGCGTCACGCAGACGACGGGCAATCACCTGTTCGTCATCGGTGCCGCGGCCGCGCAGCCGGCGTTCGAGTTCGTTGCGCGACGGTGGCAGCACGAAGATGGTGATGCAGCCCGCGCGGCCAGTCGCCGGATCGCGGGTGCGCTCGCGGACCTGCCGCGCGCCCTGCCAGTCGATCTCGAGGATGACGTCGTGACCGCGGCCGAAAGCTTCGGCGAGCGCTGCCCGGCTGGTGCCGTAGTAGTTGTCGAAGACCTGTGCGTATTCGAGGAAACCATCGGCGGCAATCATCGCGCGGAAGGCCTCGATGCCGACGAAGTGATAGTCGTGGCCGTCGAGTTCGTTCGCTCGCTGCCGGCGCGTGGTGTGCGACACGCACACCCGCAGGTTCGGTTCGCGCGCCAGCGTGGCCTTGACGAGGCTGGTCTTGCCCGCGCCGGAGGGCGCGGCGATCACGAACAGGCGTCCGCCGCTCATTCGATGTTCTGCACCTGCTCGCGCATCTGCTCGATCAGCACCTTCATGTCGACGGCGTTGCGCGTGCTCTCGAGTTCCTGCGACTTCGATGACAGCGTGTTGGCTTCGCGGTTGAGTTCCTGCATGAGGAAGTCGAGCCGCCGGCCTGCGGCTTCGTCGGCGTCGATGACGCGACGGATCTCGGTGATGTGGCCGTCGAGGCGGTCGAGCTCTTCGTCGACATCGGCGCGCTGCAGCAGCAGCACGAGTTCCTGTTCGAAACGCGCCGCATCGACGCTGGTGCCGAGTTCGGCGAGACGTTCCTGCAGCCGGCTGCGCAGCCGCTCGCGCAGTTCCGGCATGCGTGCGCGCAGGCCGCCCACCAGCGCCGCGAGACTGGCGCAGCGCTGCACGATCAGCTCACGCAATCTTTGACCTTCGCGCAGGCGGGCGGCAGCGAGATCGCGCACCGTATCGAGGAACAGCGTGCGGCAGGCGGCCTGCAGGCTGTCGGTGTCGGGGGCGTCGTCCTTCAGCACGCCGGGCCAGCGCAGCACCTCGAGCGGATCCAGGCGGACGCCGACTGCGAGGCCGCCTCCGGGAACGCGTTCGGCGATTTCGCCGGCCCGCTCGAGCAGACGGGCGAGCGCCGCCTCGTCGATGCGCAGGTCGCGCTCGGCGCGATGGGCGCCGCGCAGATGGATGCTGCAGTCGAGTTTGCCGCGCCGCAGTTCGCGGCCGAGCAGCTGGCGCAACTCGCCCTCGAGCGAGCGCAACTCCTCGGGCAAGCGGAAGCCGGGTTCGAGATAGCGGTGGTTGACGCTGCGCAGTTCGCAGGTGAGTTCGCCGAACGGGCCACTCGCTTCGCGCCTCGCGAAGCCGGTCATGCTGCTGATCATCTCTTGCCTGCCGCCTTCTGCTTGCCGCCCGGGGTTGTTGCCAGCGGCCGTGCGCCGGTTCTGGCCGAGGTGTATAAAGCGCGCAGTCTAGCCGAACGCCCCGGTCTACAGCCCCGTCGGCTCTCCCTCCGCAGCATCCTTCAGTACGGCAGCCATACATGTTCAAACGTCCGAGCGGGCGTAGCCCGGCAGACCTGCGCAGCGTCGCCTTCCAGCGCCGCTTTACCCGCCATGCCGAAGGTTCGGTGCTGGTGGAATTTGGCGGCACGCGCGTGCTGTGTACGGCGAGCATCGAAGACGGCGTGCCGGGTTTTCTGCGTGGCCGTGGCCAGGGCTGGGTCACCGCCGAGTACGGCATGCTGCCGCGGGCGACGCACACACGTTCGGCCCGCGAGGCCGCCAAAGGCAAGCAGTCCGGCCGCACGCAGGAGATCCAGCGCCTGATTGGCCGCAGCCTGCGCGCGGTGATCGACCTGAGCGCGCTCGGCGAGCGTACGGTCACGCTCGACTGCGATGTGCTGCAGGCCGATGGCGGTACGCGCACGGCGGCGATCACCGGCAGCTATGTGGCACTGGTCGATGCCTGCAACACCCTGATCGCCCGCGGCGCGCTCGCCGCCTCGCCGTTGCATGGCCAGGTGGCGGCGGTGTCGGTCGGCATCTGCGGCGGTGTGCCGGTGCTCGATCTCGATTACGTCGAGGACTCGCAGGCCGAGACCGACATGAACGTGGTCATGAAGGATGGCGGCAGCTTCGTCGAGTTGCAGGGCACGGCGGAGGGGCATGCCTTCCGGCGCGATGAACTCGACGCCATGCTTGCACTGGCGAGCGCCGGCATTGCGCGGCTGCATCTGCTGCAGCGCGAGGCCCTCGCCCAGACCCTCGGTTGAATGCAGACGGCGGCTGCGATGCGCGTGGTGCTCGCTACCGGCAATGCCGGCAAAATCCGTGAGTTCGCGCAATTGCTCGGTCCGCTGGGCTTCGAATTCGTGCCGCAGTCGCAATTCGGCATCGAGCCGCCGGAGGAGACCGGCACGACGTTCGCGGCCAATGCGCTGCTCAAGGCGCGTTACGCCGCTGCGCGCACTGGACTGCCGGCGATGGCCGACGATTCGGGTCTCGAGGTTGACGCGCTCGGCGGCGCGCCCGGCGTACGCTCGGCGCGCTACGCCGGCGACGGCGCGAGCGATGCCGCCAACGTCGACAAACTGCTCGACGCGCTGCGCAACGTCGAGGCCAGCGCGCGTGGCGCACGCTTCCGTTGCGTGATCGCGTTGGTGCGTACGGCCGAGGATCCCGCGCCCGTACTCGGCAGCGGCAGCTGGGAGGGCCGCATCCTCGACTCGCCGCGTGGTAGCGGAGGCTTCGGCTACGACCCGGTGTTCGCGCCGCTGGGCGACACGCGCAGCGTCGCGGAACTGCCGCCGGCCGAGAAACACGCCAGCAGCCATCGTGGTGCGGCGCTGCGGGCGCTGCACGCAGCCTGGCGGACGCTAGCCGCGCCTTGAGCATCGCGGCAGCGCAGACCATGCGGTCGCCTCCGCAAGCCGACGACCGGTCGCCGTTGCCGCTCGGCCTCTACATCCATTTCCCGTGGTGCGTCAGCAAGTGCCCGTACTGCGACTTCAACTCGCATGCGCTGCGCGGCGACGTGCCGGGCCGCGAGACGGTCCCCGAGCAGGCTTATGTCGAGGCTCTGCTGCGCGATCTCGCCCACCAACTCGAGACCCAGGCGGTGCTGCTCGGCGGTCGCGCCATCGACACGGTGTTCATGGGCGGCGGCACGCCGAGCCTGTTTACCCCGCGGGCGATCGCCCGCCTGCTCGAGACGGTACAGGCGGGTCCTGGTCTTGCGCCGGGTGCGGAAGTGACGCTGGAAGCCAACCCCGGCACGATCGAGCGTGGCCGCTTCGCCGAGTACGCCGCCATCGGCGTCAACCGGGTCTCGCTGGGTGCCCAGACTTTCGCCGCAGCGACGCTGCGGGAACTCGGGCGGATTCACTCGCCGGCCGAAACCTTCGCCGCCGTGGACGAGTTGCGGGCTGCGGGTCTGCACCATTTCAATCTCGATCTGATGTACGGGCTGCCGGGCCAGGATGAGGCACATGCCTTGCGCGATGTCGCTACGGCGATCGATCTCGCACCGACGCAGGTCTCGCATTACCACCTCACGCTGGAGCCGGGTACCGCGTTCGCCGCGCGGCCGCCGGCCGGTTTGCCCAACGACGAGCAGACCGACCGCATGCTTGCCGTTGCGGGCGAACGGCTGCTGACCGCCGGTTATCGGCAGTACGAGGTTTCGGCATGGGCGCGCCCGGGCGGTGCCTGCGCGCACAATCTTTTGTACTGGCGCTTCGGTGACTACCTCGGCATCGGTGCGGGTGCCCACGGCAAGCTCAGCGGCGTCGATCCGCAATCGGCGCGTTTCGTGATCCGGCGCAGCGTGCAGTGGCGCGAGCCGCGCCGCTACCAGCGCGATCCGCGGCGTGCACTCGCCTGGCACGAGGTTGAGCGGACGCAGCAGCCGTTCGAGTTCATGTTGAACGCCCTGCGACTCGTTGAAGGTTTCGAGACCGGTCTGTTCGTGCAGCGCACCGGCCTGCCGTGGAGCGAGGTTGCCGCGACGGTGGAGCGGCTCTGCGAGCGGGGCTTGTTGCGACAGGAGACGCCGGTCGGGCAGCGGACACGGGTGGCACCCACGGCCCTCGGCCAGCGCTTCCTGAACGAACTGCTGGTCGAGTTTCTGCCTGCGGAATCCGCGACTTAGGCGAGTCGCTGCGGTCGCAGGCGCGGAAAGTATGCACAACGAAGGAAAAGGCGAGAGGAAATGGACTTTTACAGCTCTTTTTCAGGATCGCCCGGATGAATGATCTGCAGCCTATTGTTTTAATTGGAAAAACAGACCTGGTCATTTTTTGACCAAACTGGCCCGAATGCATGAAAACCCGCGGCGAAGCGGCTCAGCACGGCGGTGTTCCACAGACTTATCCACAGAAATTGTGGATTGATCCCGGCGCCGCCGGGCTTGGCGGCGATCGGGCGCCGCGGGTCTTGTCTAAAGTGGGGTCGAACGCTTAGACTGCGCGCCCTTTTTCGCCCTGACCGGCAAGTGCAAGGTCGCCCATGAAACCCTCGATCCACCCGGAATACTCGGAAATGACGGTGTCCTGCTCCTGCGGCAACACCTTCAAGACCCGCTCGACGCTCGGCCAGGACCTCTCGCTGGAAGTCTGCTCGAGCTGCCACCCGTTCTACACGGGCAAGCAGAAGATGCTCGACACCGCCGGCCGGGTCGACAAATTCCGCAAGAAATACGCGGCTGCCGCAGCGCGCTGAGTCGCGACGCGTCGATGCCGGCCCGGTTGCGGGCTGGCTGTGGCTCAAGGCGCCCTCGGGGCGCCTTTTGCTTTTCTTGGTCTCGGGGTCGCTGCGCGGCGGCTGGAACTTCTGCTAGCGTCGAATCGTCGAATTTGTCGCACGATCGCCGCACGCCGACCCTGCCCCAGGTCGACACGCAAGGTCGACAAGCAAGAAGATGGAGCCGCCCGAGATGCTGAAGATCTTCACCACCCTGATCGCCGCGCTGCTGGTGTTCGCGAGCGCCCCGCAGACGCTCGCGCAGTCCAGCACTGCGCAGTCCGGCTCGGCGACGCGGTCGACGGACACGGCGCAGTCGACCGGGACCCCGCAGTCGAGCGGCGCAGCGCGGTCCGGCGGCAAGCGCAAGTCGCAGGAGAGTTCGTCCTCGCGCAAGGCCCACGAGCAAATTCTCAAGGCCTATGGCGTCTATGCGGACCAGGCCTTGCAAGACTACGTCAGCGAGGTTGGCCAGCGCGTCGCCCGCCAGAGCAGCATGCCGGACGAGGAGTGGAAGTTCGTCGTTCTCGACGACGACTCCCTGAACGCCTTCACCACCGGCTGCTGCTTCGTGTACCTGCACCGCGGCCTGCTGCTGCAACTCAACTCGGAGGCCGAACTGGCCGCCGTGCTCGGCCACGAGATCGCGCATGTGACCGCCAAGCATCCGCAGAAGCGCATGACGCGCGGCGTGCTCGCCAGCCTCGCGGCAGCGGCGGCCGCCATCGCCACCAACTCAGGCGCGGTCGCCGATCTCGCCAACCTCGGCGCCAACGCGTGGATGCAGGGCTACGGCCGCGACAACGAACTCGAAGCCGACCGCATCGGCCTGCAGTACTCCACCCGTGCGGGCTATCGCCCCGAGGCGATGGGCGAGGTCTTCGAGATGTTCCGCCGCGGCGAGCGCTTCGAGATCGACCGCGCGCGGGCCGAGGGCCGCGAGCCGCGTATCTACCACGGGCTCTTCTCCTCGCATCCGACGCCGGATGCGCGGGCCGTGCAGGCCGCGAAGACCTCGGCCCGCCTCGATACCGGGCCGCCGGGCGGCTGGGTGGAAAACCGTGAACGCTACATGCGGGCGATCGATGGCCTGACCTACGGCTCGAGCCGAGCGCAAGGCATCGTGCGCGAGAACCGGCTGTACCACGCCGAACTCGGCATCACGGTCGCCTTTCCGCGCGCCTGGACGGTGGAGAACCAGCGTGATGCGCTGGTCGCGTACACGCCCAGCAAAGACACCCTGATGCAGATCACGCTGAAGGACTACCCGCCGACGCAGGGGCCACGCGAGTTTCTCCTCTCCCAGCTGCGCGGTGCCTCGCTGGCCGGTGGCGAAGCGATCGAGGTCAATGGCATGCAGGGCTACAGCGTGCGCACCACTTCCGGATCGCCGCTCGACAACGGCGCCGGACCGGTACGCTGGACGGTGCTCTACCGCGGCAAGAGTGCCTACCTGTTCGCCGGCGCGAGCCGCTCGTCGCGCGGCGGCGTACCCGAGGCCGACGGTCTTTTCCTCTCGGTCGCGGAGACGCTGCGCAATCTCAAGCCCGCCGAATATCCGCTCGCCGAGCCATATCGGCTGCGCATCCGCACCGCCGCCGCCGATACGCGGCTCGAGGACTACGCGGCTGCGATGCCGGTGGAGAAGTACCAGAAGGAGGAGCTGCTGCTGATCAACGGCCTGTATCCGGACCGCAAGCTGCAGCCGGGCGATTTCTACAAGGTGGTCGAGTAGAAAAATTGCCGGGCCGCGCCTTGATTATGCGCAGCTGGCATGTCAACTTCATCGCAGCACGTCGCGCTTCGGCGACGATTTTCACGACGACTCCCACGCCATGGCCAACAAAAAGTACGAACTGAAGGACCTCTCCTCGGGCAAGACCACCGATCTTCCCGTTCGCTCCGGCAGCATCGGTCCCGATGTGATCGACATCGCCGCGCTCAACAAGGAGCACGGCGTATTCACGTTCGACCCGGGGTTCATGGCGACCGCCAGCACCGAGAGCCGCATCACCTACATCGACGGCGATCAGGGCGTGCTGCTCTACCGCGGCTACCCGATCGAACAGCTCGCCGCGCAGAGTTCGTTCATCGAGGTCGCCTACCTGCTCAACAACGGCGAGCTGCCGGACCCGAAGCAGTTGGCCGATTTCAGCGCCAGCATCACCCGTCACACCATGGTGAACGAGTCGCTGCTGCGCATGTTCAACGGCTTCCACTACGACGCGCATCCGATGGCCATGGTCAGCGCGATCGTCGCCTCGATGTCGGCGTTCTACCACGACTCGATGGACATCAATAACCCGCGCCATCGCGAGATCTTCATGCACCGCATCATCGCCAAGCTGCCGACGATCTCGGCCGCGGCGTACAAGCGGGCGCTGGGCCAGCCGTTCATCTATCCGCGCAACGACCTCGACTACTGCAGCAACCTGCTGCACATGTTCTACGCCGTGCCCTGCGAGCCGTATCACGTCGATCCGCTCGCCGCGCAGGCGCTCGACCTGTTGCTGATCCTGCACGCCGATCACGAGCAGAACGCGAGCACCTCGACGGTGCGCCTCGCAGGCTCCACTGGCGCCAATCCGTACGCGGCGATCTCCGCTGGCGTATCGGCACTCTGGGGTCCGGCGCACGGCGGTGCGAACGAAGCCGTGCTCGAGATGCTCGAGGAGATCGGCACCGTCGACAACATTCCGAAGTTCCTCGCGCAGGTGAAGGACAAGACGAGCAACGTCCGGCTGATGGGCTTCGGCCACCGCGTGTACAAAAACTTCGACCCGCGCGCCAAGATCATCCGCGAGATGTGCCACAAGGTGCTCGCCAAGATGGGCCGCGCCGACAACCCGCTGCTCGAGCTCGCGCAGCGCCTCGAGGAGATCGCGCTCAAGGACGAGTACTTCGTGTCGCGCAAGCTCTACCCGAACGTCG
>CAZIRD010000122.1:0-7802 GCA_964541625.1 uncultured Acidibacter sp. | reverse complement strand
ACAAGGCGACGAGGTCTGCGGCGGCGAGCGGCTTCAGCACGTAGACCCGCGCCCGTGAAAGCACGGCGCTGACCACCTCGAACGAGGGATTTTCGGTCGTGGCACCGATGAAGGTGAGCGTGCCGTCCTCCAGATAAGGCAGGAAGGTATCCTGCTGCGACTTGCTGAAGCGGTGCACCTCATCGAGGAAGAGCACCGTACGCCGGCCGCTCGCCGCGCGCTCGGCCTGGGCCTTTTCGACCGCGGCGCGTACATCCTTGACGCCGGCCATCACCGCCGAGAGCGCGATGAACTGCGCGTCCGAGGCCTTGGCGATCAGGCGCGCCAGAGTCGTCTTGCCCGTGCCGGGCGGACCCCAAAGAATGAGCGAGTGCAGCTGGCCGGATTCGATCGCGGCGCGCAGCGGCTTGCCGCTGCCGAGCACCTGCACCTGCCCGACGAACTCGTCGAGGCGCTGCGGCCGCATGCGGTCCGCGAGCGGCCGCGTCAGGTCGGCGAGAGCCATCGCTCGATGCGTTCGAGCCAGGAGTCGCGGATCGGCAAAGACACCGCGAGCCCGAGCAGGATGCCGGCCAGGTCGGCATAGACATCGGCGAGCTCGGCGGCGCGGCCGAGCGCCATGAGATCCTGTGCGATCTCGATGCCGATGCCGAGGGCGAGCATGACGAGACCGACGGCAGGGAAAAAGCGCCGCTTGACGAGCGCCGCAAACCACACCGTCAGCGCAAAAAAGCCGAGCAGGTGGGAGAGTTTGTCGGGCAAAAGAAATACGCCGCCCTGCCCCGCCGGTTCGAGGCAGAGGTAGAGCAGCAGCGCGAGCAGCGTTGCGCCGAGCACACCCCACAACGGCAGGTAACGCAGCGGACGCATCACGGTAGCGGCTTGCCGATCACATCGACGCCGGGTGGCGGCGTGAACTGCAGTTCAGCGGGTTCGATTCGCGCGTTGCGGACACCCGCGGAGAACAGCAGCACCGTCCTCTGGCCAAGCTTGTCGTCGATCTCGAGACGGCGCAGTTCGAGCCCGTCAAAGGCGAAGCGCGCCTCGCGGAACTCGCCGTCGCTGCCACGCGGCGCGACGCGTACCCAGTCGAGCCCGTCGCGTCGACCGGCGCCATCGACGCGAAAGGCGGTGCGCAGCGGCGCGGTGCCGGCGAGCAGCATGGCCGGCGTCGCCGAGAGTGCGCTGCCCGCAGCCCGTACCGTCACCTGCTCAAGCTCGCGATCGTAGAACCAGACGTTGCGGCCATCGGCGACCATGAGCTGCTCGGGCGGCGCGATCTCCCAGCGGAAGCGGCCGGGCCGCTGGACGACGAGCCGACCTTGTTGCGGCTCGCGCAATCGACCTCGCGAGTCGGTGGTCGACTGCGAAAAGTCCGCCCGCCAGGAAATGAGGCCATCGAGATAGCGATCGAGTACCGTAGCGGCGCGCGCTGCAGACTCCTGTGCCTGCAAGAGCGGCGCGCCGACGCACAGGCCCAGCATGACGAGCAGCAGGCTCCGCAGCCGCAGCGCCAGTCTTCGCCACTGCAGCGCCAGGCTTCGCGAACGCGCGAGCAACGTCATTCGCCGGCCGGTGCCGGCACGAGGATCTCGCGACCCCCGTTCGGCTGCAGCGGGCCAACGAGCCCCGCGGCTTCCATCGCCTCGATGAGTCGTGCGGCGCGGTTGTAGCCGATCTTGAGACGCCGCTGCACGTAGGAGATCGAGGGCTTGCGCTCCTTGATGACGATCTTCACCGCCTCGTCGTAGAGGACGTCCTGCTCGGCATCGCCACCCTCGACGCCGCCCTCGCCCTCCTCGGGTGCGAGACCCGGCACCGGCCCCTTGGGCCCGGTCATGATGTCTTCGATGTAGTTCGGCGCGCCGGCCTTGCGCAGCGCCTCGACCACGCGATGCACCTCGGCATCGGCGACGTAGGCGCCGTGTACACGGTTCGGCATCGAGGTGCCGGGCGGCAGGTAGAGCATGTCGCCATGGCCGAGCAATGACTCGGCACCGCCCTGATCGAGGATGGTTCGCGAGTCGACCTTGGCCGAAACCTGGAAGGCGATACGAGTCGGAATATTCGCCTTGATGAGACCCGTGATGACGTCGACCGACGGGCGCTGCGTGGCGAGGATCAGATGGATACCCGAAGCGCGCGCTTTCTGCGCGAGGCGGGCGATCAGTTCCTCGACTTTCTTGCCGACGATCATCATGAGATCGGCGAGCTCGTCGATGATCACCACGATGAACGGCAGCGGCACGAGATCGGGGATCTGCGACTGGTCTATGGTCGGGTCGTTGGCGGCGCGCGCCATCATCACCGGGTCTTTGATTGGTTTCTTGGACTCGGTGGCGTCGCGTACCTTGCGGTTGTAGCCGGCGATGTTGCGCACGCCGAGCGCCGCCATGAGCTGGTAGCGGCGTTCCATCTCGGCGACGCACCAGCGCAGCGCGTTGGCTGCGTGCTTCATGTCGGTGACCACGGGCGCGAGCAGATGCGGGATACCCTCGTAGACCGAGAGTTCCAGCATCTTCGGATCGATCATGATGAGCCGGACGTCCTCGGCCGTGCTCTTGTAGAGCATCGAGAGGACCATGGCGTTGATTGCCACCGACTTGCCGGAGCCGGTGGTGCCGGCGACCAGCAGGTGCGGCATGCGCTGCAGGTCGGCGACCACCGGCGCGCCGCCGATATCCTTGCCGAGCGCGATGGCGAGCGGCGAGGCGATGTCGTCGTAGGCCTTGGACTTGACGATTTCGCCGAAGGTGACGATCTCGCGCTTTTCATTGGGGATCTCGAGGCCCATCACCGACTTGCCCGGGATCACCTCGACCACGCGTACGCTGATCGCCGAGAGCGCGCGGGCGAGATCTTTGGAGAGCGAACTGATCTGGCTCGCCTTGACGCCGGGTGCGGGACGCAGCTCGAAGCGCGTGACCACGGGGCCGGGCAGCACCGCGACCACCTCGACCTCGACGCCGAAATCCTTGAGCTTCAGCTCGACGAGGCGCGACATCGCCTCCAGCGCCTCGGCCGAATAGCCCGACTCGCGCGGCGGCGGATCGTCGAGCAGTTGCAGCGGCGGCAGCTCGCCGGACTTGGCGGTAAACAGCGGCACCTGCCGCTCGCGCTCGACGCGCTCGCTTTTCTCGGGCTGCGGCGCCGGCGCCTCGATGCGCGGCTTGGCGCGGGTCGCGGCCTTGCGCACCTCGACTTCGAGCGTCTCTTTGCGCGCCGCCTTGCGCTCTTCGCCCTCGGCGATGTCGCGCTGCTGCAGGCGGCGTGCGCGTACCCAGTCGATCGCTCCCCAGAACGCGCTGCCGAGACGATCCATGACTGCAAGCCAGGAGAGCCCGAAGGCGAGCGAAATGCCGGTCATCGCGCAGGCGAGCGCCAGCAGCGTGCCGCCGACGAAGTTGAAGTTGCCCTGCATCCACTCGCCGACGAGGCCACCGACCACACCGCCGGCACTCTGACGGAGGATGCCGGGAGCGAAGTGCAGCGTGGCCAGTGCGCAGGCAGCGGCCAGCAACAGCACGAAGCCACCGGCGCGCACGAAGGTATTGAGGCGCGAGGCGCGCTCGACGTCGCGCTCGCGGAACATCAGCCAGCAGGCGGCGCCCAGCATCAGCGGGAAAAGATAGGCCGGCCCGCCGAAAAGGAAGAACAGCGTATCCGCGAGCCACGCACCCTGCCTGCCGATGAGATTGCCGACCTCGCCGCCGCCCTCACCGGTGTACGAAAAACCGGGATCGGCCGGATCGTAGGAAACCAGCGCCGCGAACAGCATCAGGGCGATCACGCCGTTGAGGATGACCGCGCCTTCGCGCAGCGCGCGCCGGACGGTGTCGGTGAAGCGGAGAGGGGTGTCGGCCTTGGCGGCGTTGTCGGGCAACGGCGAACCTGTGTGATGGGCGTTGGAGAGCCTTGATTCTACGGGAATCGATGCATCGACGACAGTTTGCCCGAGGTGCGTCGGCAGCGCCGCCCGCCGCGCGCCACGTGCATCCCGCGGCGCTTGCCCCTAACATTCCCGCATGGCTTCGCAACATCGCAAACTCATCATCCTCGGCTCGGGCCCGGCGGGCTATTCCGCAGCCGTCTATGCCGCCCGCGCCAACCGTGCCCCCATGCTGATCTCGGGTCTGCAGGAAGGCGGTCAATTGATGACCACCACCGAGGTCGACAACTGGCCGGGTGATGCACACGGCCTGCTCGGCCCGGCGCTGATGGAGCGCATGAAGGCGCATGCGGAGCGCTTCGGCACCGAGCTCGTCGGCGATCACATCCACACCGCGATGCTCGGCGAGCGGCCATTCCGGCTGATCGGCGATCTCGGCGAGTACACCTGCGACGCGCTGATCATCGCCACCGGCGCCTCGGCGCGTTATCTCGGCCTCGACTCCGAAGAGGCCTTCAAGGGCCGGGGCGTCTCAGCCTGTGCCACCTGCGACGGCTTCTTTTTCCGCGGTCAGCAGGTCGCCGTGGTCGGCGGCGGCAACACCGCCGTCGAAGAAGCGCTTTATCTTTCGAATATCGCCGCGCATGTCACGCTGGTGCACCGGCGTGATCGGCTGCGCGCCGAGAAGATCATGCAGGACCGGCTGTTCGAGCGCGAACGCGCCGGCAAGGTGAAAATTCTTTGGAATCACGCGGTCGACGCCGTGCTCGGCGACGACTCGGGCGTCACCGGGCTGCGGCTGATGGCGACGGACAGCAACGGCCAGGTGGCCGCCGGGGGTGGCGCGGCGCAGGAACTCGCGCTCACCGGTGTGTTCATCGCCATCGGGCACACGCCGAACACCGCGGTGTTCGCAGGCCAGCTCGACATGCATGACGGCTACATCCGCGTGCAGAGCGGTACCGCCGGCATGGCTACCGCGACCAGCATCCCCGGCGTGTTCGCGGCGGGCGACGTCGCCGATCACGTCTATCGGCAGGCGATCACCTCGGCCGGCTCGGGTTGCATGGCCGCGCTCGACGCCGACCGCTGGCTCGAGCGCTCCGACCACGGCGGATGACGCTGCACGCCCGCCTGATCGAGCGGGTCGCGGACTTGCCCGCGACCGAATGGAATGCACTCGAGCGTGACGGGTCGCCGTTCATGCGCCATGAGTTCCTCGCGGCACTCGAGCACACCGGCTGCGTCGGCGCGGGCACCGGCTGGCGGCCCTGGATCATCACCCTGCACGATGCGCAGGGTCTGGCGGCCGCGGCGCCCGGCTGGCTGAAGGACGACTCCTACGGCGAATTCGTGTTCGACTTTGCCTGGGCGCAGGCCTATGCGCGCCACGGTCTCGCCTACTACCCGAAGGTGGTCGTCGCGGCGCCCTTCACCCCGGCAAGCGGCCCGCGTCTCCTGGTACGCGCCGACCTTGCAGGCGATGCAGGCGGCACCGCGGCGCTCCGCCATACGCTGCAGGGCGCGCTGCGCGAAACGGCTCGCGAGGCCGGACTGTCGTCGGTACACCTGCTGTTTCCGGACAGCGCCGCGAGGCAGGCCCTCGATGACGTCTGGCTCGAGCGCATCGACTGCCAGTTCCACTGGACGAATCGCGGCTACGCGAGTTTCGAGGACTTTCTCGGCAGCTTCACCGCCGAGAAGCGCAAGAAGGCGAAGCGCGAGCGGCGACGCGTGGCCGAGGCCGGCATCCGTTTCGAGACCCGGCTTGGCAACGAGGCGACACGCACCGAGATCCTCACTGCCTGGGAGCTGCACCGCATCACCTTCCGCCGCCGCGGCAACGAGCCCTATCTCGGGCCGGAAACCTTCATCGAGATCGCGCGCAGCATGGGCGAGTCCTTGCTCTTCAAGTTCGCGCTGCACGGCGAGGAGATTGTCGCCGTGGCCGTGTTCTTCGTCGGCGCCGATACGCTCTACGGTCGCTACTGGGGCGCGGCCGACGAATATCACAGCCTGCACTTCGAGACCTGCTACCACCAGGGCATCGAGTTCTGCATCGAGCGCGGACTCACACGTTTCGAGCCCGGTACGCAGGGTGAACACAAGGTCAGCCGCGGTTTCGTGCCGACCCTCACCTACTCGGCGCATTGCATCTTCGAGCCGCGCTTCCGCAGCGCGATTGCCGATTACCTGCAACGCGAACGCGAGGCCGTCGAGCGCTACGCAGCGGGTATCGCCGAGCACGTGCCCTATCGCGACACGCTGGATACGGCGTGAAACCGCGCGCGCGTCGCGGTCTCGTCTGGCTCGAGCCGGGTGGCGATCCGCAGCAGTTCCCGCCGGCCGACGAAGCGCTCGATGAGCCGCCGGGTCTGCTCGCCGCAGGGGGCGACCTGCGGCCCGAGCGCCTGCTGGCCGCGTATCGGCGCGGCATCTTTCCCTGGTATTCGCCGGGGCAGCCGATCCTCTGGTGGTGTCCGGACCCGCGCGAGGTGCTCTTTCCGCCGGAGTTCCGCCGTACCCGCAGCCTCGCAAAACGCGAGCGCAACGCCGGCTTCGAAGTGCACCGCAATCGCGACTTCGCCGCGGTCATCGACGCTTGCGCAGCGCCGCGCGACAGCGATGGTGGCGGCACGTGGATCACCATCGAAATGCGCGAGGCCTATCTTGCGCTGCATCGGCTCGGGTACGCACACAGCATCGAGACCTGGCGCAGCGGAGCGCTGGTCGGCGGCTTTTACGGTGTACGCATCGGCGCGCTGTTCTTCGGCGAGTCGATGTTCAGCCGCGAAGCCGACGCCTCAAAGGTTGCGCTGTCGTGGCTGGTGCGCGCCTGCCCTGCCGCCGGCATCGAACTCATCGACTGCCAGATGCCCTCGCGGCATCTGGCCTCGCTCGGCGCGCGGGCGCTGTCGCGGGCCGAATTCCTCGCGCGGGCCGACGAATTGACCGCCCGCGCGGCATCCGGCTGGGGCACGTTCGAGGACCTTGCACGGGACTCCGCACCGGTTTGATTGATTCGGCGCGGGGGTTTGGGCAGAATCGCCGCTCCTCAAAGCCCGGGTAGCCCATTACTGATGTCGAAAGAAGACGCGATCCAGATGGACGGCGAAGTCATCGAGACGCTGCCGAACACTACTTTTCGCGTGAAACTCGGCAACGGGCATGTGGTGACCGCGCACATCTCGGGCAAGATGCGCAAGAACTACATCCGCATCCTCACCGGTGACACCGTCACCGTGGAACTCACCCCGTACGATCTGACCAAGGGCCGCATCGTCTACCGCGGCCGCTGAGCGTGCCGGGCGCCTGAGGCGCCGCCCGACGCCTCCGCCCGTCAATCGACGAGCGCGGGTTCCTCGCTCGGAATGCACTCCAGGTCGAGCCCCGAGCCGTCGGCCTTGACCGTCGCCTTGACCGTGCCACCGCCCACGAGCTTGCCGAACAGCAACTCCTCGGCGAGCGGGCGCTTGATGTGTTCCTGGATGACCCGCGCCATCGGTCGCGCGCCCATCTTCGGGTCGTAGCCCTTTTGCGCGAGCCAGTGACGCGAGGCGTCGTCGAGCACGAGCGCCACGCGCTTGCCTTCGAGCTGGGTTTCGATTTCGACCAGCAGTTTCTCGACCACGCGCTCGATGGTGGCCTCGTCGAGTCCGTTGAACTGTATGACGGCATCCAGCCGGTTGCGGAACTCGGGCGAGAACAGCTTCTTGATCGCTTCCATGCCGTCGCTGGTGTTGTCGGCGGAGGTGAAACCGATCGAGGCACGCGCCATGTCCGCGGCACCGGCATTGGTGGTCATGACGATGATGACGTGGCGGAAGTCGGCCTTGCGGCCGTTGTTGTCGGTGAGCGTGCCGTGGTCCATCACCTGCAGCAGCACGTTGAAGACGTCCGGGTGCGCCTTCTC
>CAZIRD010000121.1:3579-7902 GCA_964541625.1 uncultured Acidibacter sp. | reverse complement strand
GCCGCGCTCGGCGTAGCGCAGGATTGCCGCGGCGGTGAATTGTTTGGTGACGGACCCCAGCCGATATACCGTCATCGGCGTCGCCGGCACGTCCAGTTCGAGATTGGCCTTGCCATAGCCGGCAGCATGCACAAGCTTGCCGTCGCGCAGCACCGCGATCGACAGCCCCGTCATCGGTACGCGGGCAAGCGCTTCGTCGGCGATACGGTCGACCTCGGCAAGACGCGGCCAGGGCGGCGGATCAGCAGGAGTGGTGCACTGCGCCGCGCGCAGCGGCAGGGCGAGCAGTCCGGCGCCGAGCAGAACGAGCGCTGGCAGCAGGCGGCCAAAAACGGGGGTTGGCATCACGGGCGTTGCTCCACCTTCCGACGTACCGGCTTGCCGGGATAGACATTCGGCACGAACGCCGAGTCGCGCACGATAAATGTCCCGCCGACCAGCACATGAATTATGCCGCTCGATGGCTGTACGGGCTCGCGATAGGTGGCGCGCTCGCCGACACTCGCCGGGTCAAAGACGGTGATGTCGGCGTCGGCGCCGGCTTGCAGCCTTCCCTTGAGCGCCATCTGCGGCACTGAGGCTTCGAGTCGTCGTGCGGGAAGGATGGTCATCTTTGCCAGCGCATCCATCAACCCGAGCACCTTGCGTTCGCGCACGTAGCGACCGAGCGTCCGCGAGAAACTGCCGGCACCGCGCGGATGCCCGCGGCCGATGACGTAGGCAGGGCCATCACTCACGACCATGACGCCGGGGTGCGCGAGCCCGAGGTCGACGATCTCCGCGGGCACGATGTGGGCGATGACCGAACCGAAAGGGCTCTCGGCGCGGTAGCGTTTGAAGGATTCTTCGGTGAGGCGCTCGCCAGTCGCCGACCACT
The DNA here is from genome assembly GCA_964541625.1 of uncultured Acidibacter sp. Classification (GTDB taxonomy): domain Bacteria; phylum Pseudomonadota; class Gammaproteobacteria; order Steroidobacterales; family Steroidobacteraceae; genus UBA964. The sequence goes on along the minus strand of CAZIRD010000121.1, from coordinate 7,025 downwards.
CGAGGTCGGGCCAGCTCGCACCGATACGCTGCTGCCAGCCCGCATCGAAGATCGCCGAGCCGATTGCGGTTTCCGCAGCTTCCCATGGGTATACCTCGGTGCTGACATCGACCCCATGTCGTCGGGCCGCGTCGAGGATGTCGAGGACGAGCGGCAATTTGCGTCGTGCGGTGGTGGCGATATGCGCCACATGCAGCGCTGCCCCGGTCGAGGCCGCATCGGCGATCACTTCCTGCAGCGCGCCCAGCGTGCTACCCGGTTCCACGTCACCGGAACTGCGCAGGTGCACGTGCGTGAGAACCCCGTTGCGCGCCGCGGTCTGGAAGGTTTTCCAGATTTCCTCCCGGCTCGCCGCCGGCGTGTAGGCGAGACCAAGGCCGATGCCGATCCCGCCCTCGTCGAGTCCGCGTTGCAGACGCTCCTGCAAGCGGCTGATCTCGTCGGCGCTCATCACGTCATCCGCCCAGCGCGCGGGCCGCGGCGGAATGCGCGCCTGACCGCGGGCGGCGAACTCGCCCGCCGACGCTTCCGTCTCCAGGGCGCCGACATCGAGTTCGTGCATGACGCTGATGCGTGTGGCCGGATGTCCGGCGCTGGCGCCGTAGTTGATGAATGCCTTGCCCGCGCGCACCGCATACCAGGGCGCGACCGGATACACGCCGAACTCGAACTCCAGCGCCGTCGTCACGCCATCGAGCGCCTGCAGCCGTGAACTGAAGTGGTTCTGGCCGTGGGCGTGGAGGTCGATGAAGCCGGGCGCGACCACGAGGCCACGCACGTCGACGGTGCGTCGGCCGCTGATGGGAGTCGCGGAGACGGCGACGATCCGTCCGTCGGTGATGCCGACGTGCCGGATCGCGTCCAGACCCGAAGCGGGATCCATCACCCTGCCGTTTGCCAGCACGAGCTCCGGCACCTGCGCCAGCAGCCCTGTCGCGGCCAGCAAGGCCGCGAGCACCGTGATCGGGAAATGCCACGTCTTCATGGATGCGCCACGCAGAATCCGTCGACTGAAATCCGCAACCATTGTATTCATGACACTAGCATATGCAATTGCAACTGTTTACGAGCGGACTTATCCTGAACGTGAACCAACGCTGATCGAACGAGGTATGCGATGAAGGGTCTTGCACGCGCAATCCTGCTTTTCATGGGCGCGATCGTTACGCCGGCGGCTGCCTTCGCCGCACCGTCCGCAACGTCGCCAGAGCAGGTCATCAAGCTCACTTTCCTGGGTACCGGTGCCCCGCGACCGTCGCCGGACCGGCATGGCCCCTCGATACTCGTCGAGGCGGGCAAGCGCACGATCCTCATCGATGCCGGCCCGGGCGTGCGCCAACGTCTGCTGGAGGCCGGCGGATTCGGCCTGCTGACCGGGGTGACCGATATCTTCCTCACCCATCTGCACTACGACCATGTGGCCGATATCGCCGACCTGTGGATCACCGGATGGATGTACGGCCGTCGTCAGCCCTTGCGCGTCTACGGCCCACCGGGCACCAGCGATCTCGTGGCGGGCCTCAAGCAGGCATACCGCTGGGATGTCGACTACCGGCAGATCGTCGGCATCCCGTCGCCGGGCAGCGCCATGGAACCGCGGGAAATCGGCACGGGTGTGGTGTTCGACGAAGATGGCGTCAGGATCACGGCGTTCAATGTTGCCCACATGCCGATCATTCCCGGCACCAACCGCGTCGGCAAGCTGGACGGCGCCACATACGGTTTCCGCGTCGACTACGCCGGCCGATCGGTGGCGTTCTCGGGCGATCTTCGCGTCGGCCCGGGTTCGGAGCTCATCAAGTACGGCACCGGTGCAGACGTAGTCGTGCACGAGGTGCAGGTGCCCTCGCCCGGGTCGTCCCCGGAGGCAGTGCGCGCCAACGTCAGCCTCTCCGTGCATTCCTCGCCGGAAGAGGCGGGTCGGGCCTTCGCCACGATGCGTCCGCGGCTCGCGGTGTACTCGCATATCGTTCCCCCGCAGACCACGTCCGACGACCTGCGCACCGCCACCCGCCCCTTTTATGACGGACCGCTGCTCACGGCTTTCGACCTGATGACGCTCATCGTCGGCGACCAGATCGACATCGGTATCGCACCGCGTAGCGATCGCGAGACTTTTGAACAATCGGGTGCCGTAAAGTAAACGCGGATCCACACCAGTCGTACCGGGGGGAATGCCCGATGTCGATCAGCCGTCGTCGATTGCTGGCAGGGAGTGCAGTGTCCGGAGCACTGCTGATCAACGAGCCGGGCCTCGCCGCACCGCCGCTCACGCCGCAGGGCAAATATACCGACGGGCACACCGCGAGACGTCACAACGCCTGGCTGGAAGTCGACGCGAACTTATTCGAAGCCAACCTGCGCGCGCTTCGACGGCAGGTCGGCGAGCAACAGACAGTGTGTCTGGTGGTCAAGGCCGATGCCTATGGTCACGGCCTCGATCTGCTGATGCCGACGATCCTGCGGCTCGGCTTGCCGTGGCTCGGTGTGGCGAGCAGCGAGGAGGCGCGGGTGATCCGCGATCATGGATTTCGCGGTCGTATCCTGCGGCTGCGCGTGGCGACGGCAGAGGAAGTCGAAGACGGTGTCCGTTATCGCGTCGAAGAAATGGTCGGCGGACTCGAGGTGGCGGAAAACGTCGCGCGTATCGCAGCCAGTCGCGGCGTTCGCATCCCGGTGCACCTGGCGATCAACTCGATGGGTATGTGTCGCGAAGGGCTCGACCTGCGGCTGGCCGCGAACAAGGCCGATGCACGAAAGCTTCTCGCCCTGCCGCAACTGCGGCTGGCCGGAGTCATGGATCACTGCCCGGTGAATACCGTCGAGGAACACCGCGAGGGAGCCCGACGCTTCACCGAAGATGCCGGCTGGGTACTGGCCACCGCCGGCGCGAAACGCGATTCGGTGCTGCTGCACTGTGCCAATTCGTACGCGACGCTCAACGTCCCGGAGAATCGTTTCGACATGGTGCGCGTCGGGCGGGCGGTCTTCGGTCACGGCGGCAACGCCTTTCCCGAGTTCAAGTTTTTCAGCACGTTCAAGACGCGCGTTGTCAGCACCGGCGTTTACCCGGCAGGCTCCACCGTCTCCTATGAGCGCGCGTATACCCTGAAGCGTGATTCGCGTCTGGCGAATATTCCAGTGGGCTATTCAGACGGCTATCGCCGGGCGTTCTCCGGTACCGACAAGCGTGCCGACGGCGCGCCGCGACCGTATGTGCTGATCCACGGCCGGCGCGCACCGATTGTCGGGCTCGTGACCATGAACGTGCTGGTCGCCGACGTCACCGACATACCCGAACAGGTTCGCATCGGCGACGAGGCCGTGCTGTATGGCCGGCAAGGCGACGAGACGATCACCATCGAGGAACTCATGGGCATCGTCGGTCTCGCCAGCACCAACCCGCCCGATCTCTACACGCCCTGGGGAAACTCGCTGCCGAAGCT
>CAZIRD010000121.1:0-3479 GCA_964541625.1 uncultured Acidibacter sp. | reverse complement strand
TAGCCCAAAAGTCCCATCGCATTGGCAAGCGCCACCAGCACCCCGGTCGCCGCCGCATCAAAACCAAGTTGGTCGTGCAGGTAGAGCGGCATGAGCACGAATCCGCCGCCGAAGGCGAGCGCGAAACAGGCCTGTGCCAGAAAAAGCGGAACCGTTCGACGCCACATGCCGACTGCGAACAGGCTGGCGATCCGTCCCGAGCTGCTGCCTGCGGTGTGCATGAGCGGCGACTCGCGCACGACACGCCGGACCAGCAGCACGGCCGGCAGACCCAGTAGCGCTGCCGCAAACAACGCCCGCCAGCCCCAGTCCTCGAGGACGCTGGCACCGATCAGCGCCGCGATCAGCCAGCCAATGGGTACGGCGATCTGCAGCAGCCCAACCATCAGACCACGGATTCGCGGCGGCGCCTCTTCGGCCACCAGCGCGCCGGTTGATGGAAACACCAGGCCGCTGCAGCCGATCGTCAACGTGCGGACCAGCGCCAGGGCGACGACACCGCCGACGATGACATGCAGGCCCGAAAAGATGGCGGCACCCACGGTGCCCGCGAGGAGCATGAGTCGCCGGCCGAAACGATCCGCCAGTGTGCTGAGCGCGACGACCATGATGCCGCCAAGGGCGAACGTCAGACCGGTCAGGGCGCCAACCTCGGCGCTGGAGAGCGCGAATTCCGCGCGGATCGAGGGCAGCGCGATCGACCAGAGCGCAAACTCGACCTGCACCGTGATGTACGCGAACAGGCAGACGAGCCACAACCGTCGCGGGTAACCGTCGAACTCGTCGAGTAGAGGCTTCGAGGCACGCACGGGCGGATGAGAGTAGCACACGACCTCCGCAGCGTTGATCGACGGCGATCGCGCTCGCCGCGGCGCCGATCACGGCGAGCGCTCGGTGATTGCACGCCGATGACCAGCGCGGCTAGCATCCGCTCCCTTGTGCCATGACAAGTGTGGGAGGCCGCCATGGCGACCAAACCGGTAATCCGTCGCAGGCAGACTGTACGCTCCGCAGCATCCGGCAAGCGCGGCGGAACCCTTGCGCAATCCACACCAGCCCCAACCGCAGCCATGGACGCCGGCAAGCCGGGTCTCGGCATTGAACTGGATCGTTTCATTCCCTGGCTGGCGACCTCGATGACGCGCTATCTGCACGGCGTCATGACCGAGGCGCTCGCGCCGCTGAAGATTTCCATCGCCGAATGGCGGGTCATTCTCTGCGTCGTCGATGGACGCAGCTACACGCTCACCGAAGTGACCGACTTCACCGGCCTCAACCAGTCGTCGCTCAGTCGGGCGATCGTCCGCATCGAGAAGAAGGGTCTGGTGAACCGATCGCGGCGAACCCATGATGCGCGGCTGATGAGCATCGAGATCACGCCAGCCGGCCGAGCGCTCTGCGAACGCGCCTCGCGCGTCGTCCGCGAAGCCTGCGATCGCGAGCTTGGCGTACTCACTGAGTCCGAGCGCGACAGTTTCGTGCGCATCGCGCGCAAGCTGCTCGCGGGCTTGCCGCCGCCGAAGCGCGAGGCGGGACTCGCCTACTAGCCGTCAGCACGTGAGCCGTCAGCACGTGAGCCGCCCGCAGTGACCTGACCTGCCGGCGGCACCTGCAGCGCTACGGCTGGGTGCTCTTCGTGTAGAAGCTCCAGATGTCGTTGCCCATCGCACTCCAGATGCCCGGCAGCGCATGGCGGACCCCGGGCAACTCGACGTACTCATGCTCGACGCCCAGCGACGTGAGATGCCGATGAAACTCGAGGTTGGCGGGATAGGTCTCGTCAGCTGTACCGACGACCTGGCGAAATCTCGGCAGTTTCCTGCCGGCTTTGACCGCCTGCTCCGCCTGGCTCCACGGGCTCTGCTCACGGAAAAACCCCATGTCGTCGCCGTACACGGTTTTCATCAGCCTGCCGCGCTCCTCGTCGGAAGCGCGTGGCGTGCTCCATAGCTCCGGTTGCAGCGGACCGGCCGCCAGCATCAACACCGCAGCGAACATCTGCGGGTAACGGAAGCCGAGGCGGGCAACGCCATAACCCCCCATGCTGAAGCCTTCGAGCAGTCGACCCTCGCGGGTCGCCACGCTTCGCAGGCAGGCATCGATGTGCGGAATCAGGTCTTTGATCAGGATTGACTCGATCGGCGTGGATCCGTCCTTGGAGTCCAGCCACATGCCGGCAGGCAGGCCATGCGGAAAGACCACGATCATCGGCGGCATCTCGCCGCTCTTCATGGCGGCGTCGAACCGCGCAGCGATCATCGGCACGCGGGCGATGCCTCCGCCGGTGCCGTGCAGCCAGTAGAGCACGGGGAATCGCCGCCCAGGCTCAGCCTCGTAGGTGGGTGGAACGTAAACGTGGTAACTGACCTCGGTACCCGCCGATTTGCTATGGAAAATCCGCTGGGTCAGGCCGACGCCGGTAACGGGCGGGGTGATCCACCGCGAAGCCTCTGCGCGCGGTTCCTGACAGGTTGCGGCGGCGAGCGCTCCCGTCGATAGCAGCGCGACCAGCAAGCCCCATATCGTCGACTGTCTCATGGACGCCACGCTCCGATTCCGCTGCGGTTCCGCACCCGGGCCATGCTATCCAAGCACGATCAACACTTGCAACCGCATGTATTTTGTCGGCCGCAGCCCTCGCGATGCTCTCCGGCCGCAAGCGAAGCCTGTTGTTGACCATCTTGAAAACGTGTGCATATGCTATTGCATACATTTTTCATTTGGCGGCACGCGAGGGGGATATTCATGAAGACCAGGCTCCTGACGACTACCGTAACCGGCGCGATCGCCCTCGCTCTCGCCGCGCTGCCTTCCGCCCAGGCTCAGGAGCGGGGTGCGGACGCGCTGGAGGAAATCACGGTGACGGCGCGCAAGCGGGAAGAGTCGCTGCTCGACGTCCCGGTGTCGATCGCGGTCGTGACCGGCGAGTCGCTGCGCAATGGCGCGGTGGAGCGGCTCGAAGCCCTCGCGCCGACCATTCCCAATTTCCATTTCGCCGAAGCCGTCTCGGGTAACGACCAGATCTTCATGCGCGGCGTCGGCTCCGGGGTGAACTCGGGGTTCGAGAACTCGGTCGGTCAAGTGATCGACGGACTCTTCATCGGTCGCAGTCGCTTCGGCCGCGCGCTGTTCATGGACGTCGCGCAGGTCGAGATACTCAAGGGTCCGCAGGGCGCGCTCATCGGCAAGAACACGACGGCAGGCGCGGTCAACATCCGTACTGCGCGACCGACTGAAACGTTCGAGGGCTTTCTTTCTTCAGGCTGGCAGTTCGAGGGCGACAAAGGCTATACGGTCGAGGGCGCGGTCTCGGGTCCGTTTTCAGATCGCGTACGCGCAAGGCTGGCGTTCCGCCGCGAAGAGAAGGACGGCTACGTCTACAACGTCGTCCGCAAGCGCAAGGAGATGGAACGCGACTCCGTGGACGTACGCGGCACCATCGTGTTTGCGGTCAACGAGGATCTCGAGGCCATGCTGCT
>CAZIRD010000120.1:0-7988 GCA_964541625.1 uncultured Acidibacter sp. | reverse complement strand
CACGAGGGCTCCACCAAGAGCTACGCCTACACCCGTGAGCACTACGAGCCGGTGGTCGAGGCGGACTTCGTGCCCTTCCGCAAGGAGATCACCGGCGATTACGCGGCGGGCGATGCCCTTCCGGTCATGCTGCACGACGGCAGTCGCGTGCTGCTGCGCAAGCTGGCGACGGATTACGATCCCACCGACAGTCTGCATGCACACGACTACGTGCAGCAGCACATTGCCAAGGGCGAATACCTGACTGGCCTGCTGCATTGCCGGCCGACACAGGATACGGAGTTCCATGCGCTCAACCGTACGCCCGAGCTGCCGTTGAACCAGATGCCCTTCGAGCGGCTGAACCCCGGCTCGAAGCTGCTGGCCAAGTTGCTGGCGAGGTATCGCTGACTGGCCTACACTTGCGCCCCTCGGCGAACGGATCGCCGGTCACAGCGGAGTCGATGAGATGGGCAAGGGAGACAGCAGAAGCCGTCGCGGCAAGATCTACCAGGGTTCGTTCGGCAAGACGCGTCCGAAAGACCCCGCCCGCGCCAAGAAGCGCGCGGCCAAAAAGAGCACCCGGAAGTAAGTTTCCGCATCGACCCGGGGGTCACCCCGGGTCTGCTCGACACCTCGCCTATTGCCGCTTCTCGGCAAAGGACATGCGATCGAGCACCCCGAGCAGCAGCGCCGAGACCACGAAGGTCAGGTGCAGCACCACGTACCACAGGATCTTGTCGTTCGGGATGGTCTTCACGTCCATGAAGACCTTGAGCAAGTGGATCGAGGAAATCGCCACGATCGACGCGGCCACCTTGAGCTTGAGCGTACCCGCGTCGAGCTTGCCCAGCCAGCCGAGCTTTTCGGATTCGGCCGCGACGTCGATCCGCGAAACGAAGTTCTCATAGCCCGAAAACATCACCATGACGATCAGGCTGCCCACCAGCACGATGTCGATCAGGGTGAGCACGATCAGCACCAGTTGATCCTCGCCGAGGGTGCCGATGGTGACCAAGACGTGGAAGGCTTCCTGGAAGAACTTCACGCCCAGCGCGAGCAGCGCGAGCGCGAGCCCCAGGTAAAGCGGCGCCAGCAGCCAGCGACAGGCGAAGAGCAGCCGTTCGATCGCTTTTTCGATCATCAGCGCTTCCCTGCCCAGGGCAACATCCGCTGCAGCGTGTTGTCACGCACGATGTAGTGATGGGCGAGCGCGGCGAGGGCGTGCAGGCCGATCAGCCAGTAGCCCGCGGTACCCGCAGTTTCATGGATTTCTTCGATGAGCTCGGCGAGCTCCTCGTTCGGACCAATGAGCGGCGGCAAACTCAGTCCATAGAAGGGGATGTTCTCGCCGCCGGCGCTGAGCATCAGCCAGCCGCCGATCGGCATGCCGATCATCAGCGCGTAGAGCAGCCCATGGACCAGCCGCGACAGCCGGTGCTGCCAGGCGGGCGGCGGCGGCGTGATCGGCGGCGTACCGAGGCGCAGCCGCAGCACGAGGCGGACCGCAACCAGCACGAACACGGTGAGTCCGAGCGTGAAGTGCCAGTTCTCGAACAGTTCGTAGGTCGGACTGCCGTCCGGGAAGACGTCGTGCAGTTCGATCATGGCGTAGACGCCGGCGAGCAGCACGAGCATCAGCCAGTGGAGGAAGATCGAGGCGGAGTGGTAGCGATCGGTTCGTGCCATGGCCGTCATTTTAACGCGAGTCCGAATATTCTGAGCGGTTGGGGTTTGTCGCCGAGGGGTTTTTCCTCGATGAACGACAGACCGAGCTTGCCGAGCACGGCGATCGAGCGCGCATTATGCGGCGCGGTGATACCGAGAACGGTCTGCAGTCCGAGTGCCTGCCGGCCGTGGTCCATCGCCGCCAGGGCGGCTTCGGTGACATAGCCGCGGTTCCAGTACTCGGGCAGCAGCGCGAAGCCGATGTCCGGAGCAGGCAGGGTGTCGCGGCGTACGAGCCCGCACATGCCGATGGGCGTACCGTCCGCGCGCAGTGCCGTGTGCAACAGCCCGTGGCCATGGGTCCGGTAGCTCGCCATCGGCCCCTCGCGCAAGTAGCGACGCGCATCGTCCGCGGTGCGCACGCCGCGATCACCGATGAACTCGATGAACGACGGTTCATTGAGCAGTCTCAGGACGAAGTCGGCGTCATCCTCGGTGAACTCCCGCAGCCGCAGCCGCGGTGTTTCCAGTTGCAGCATGCTCAGGCGCCCGGCGGCCGATACTTGCCCACCCACTTCGCCCAGCGCGCCTCGACCCGCCCGAAAGCCTCCGGCGCGAGCCGTTCGAGTTCGGCGCGGTTGAGTGCCTGATATACCGCTGGCCCGCCTTCCTCCGGCAACTGCCGCGTGGCGTCGATGACGACCTTCGAGGTCATCGGCCGCCGGGTCAGCGACGGATCGAGCGGCATGCCACGCGACTCGGGAATGATTGCTGTCGCCGGCTGCGGCTGCCAGCGCGAACCGAGCACGTGCATCATCTGCGTGCGATCGAGAACTTCGATGTCGTCGTCCACCATCACGATGACCTTGGCGATGCCGACGATCTGCGCGATGCGTTTGCCGACCTCCAGCGCCTCGCCGGGCTTGCGCTTCTTCATGCTGACGAAGCAGAGTCCGGTGGCTTCGACCGGCGTATGCAGCATCTTCACGTTGGGCATGAAGCGCTGCAGCGAGCGCAGCGCGATCTGCTCGAGCGGCGCAGTGGTGAAACCACGCGTGACGCCGGTGAACTGGTTGACGACCCAGGGGTTGCGCCGGTGGGTGACCGTGCTCACGTTCATCCAGAAGTTGGCCGCTTTGCGCGCCCCCATGTAGCCGTACATCTCGCCGAATGGCCCCTCGGGCAGCATCGGCTGGTCGAGCGGCACCTCGCCCTCGATGACCATCTCGGCGCTGGCCGGTACGAGATGCTCGTTGGTTTCCGAACGCACCACCCGCAGAGGCTTGCCGCGGATCGCCGAGACCACCTCGAGCTCGTCGGCCTTGGCGCGGTTGAGTTTGGAACTCGACACCACCCAGGTGACCGGATCCTGGCCGAGCGCGATCGACACCTTCACCGATTTCTCACCGCGTTCCTTCGCCTTCATGAACGCCTGCCAGGCGCCCTGACCCTCTTCCGGATTCACGCCCAGCAATCGCGGACCTTTGATCTCGCAGCGATAAGTACCGAAGTTCTTGCCGAGTTCCGCGTCGTGGGTGAACACCGAGCCTGTATTCACGTAGCGCGCCGAGTCGGCGGGGTTCGAGCGGATGAAGGCAAACTCGCGCAGGTCGATGGCATCACCGCTCAGCACCACCTGCTTGCAGGCGGCGTCGCTGCGCGCCACTTCCGTGAAGGGCGCGGTCGGAAAGGCGCCGCCCTGACCGAGCTTCAGGAACTCTTCGACGCGCGCCAGTGCGCGGTAATAGGTGGCGACATGATTGCCCGGCACCGGTTCGAGGCCGAAAGACAGGCACTCTGTGTCCCAGTGGCCAAAGTGGTTGGCGATGATCGGCCCCTTGTGCCAGCGGCCATCGATCCTGACGTTCTCCATCACCAGCGCCGGCGCAAAGTACATGCCGAAGCGGTCGACGAGGCGATACATGAGTGCGGTGGCCTCGTACGCGTCCTGGTCGAGATCGCGGACGCGCAACACGAGATTGCGTCGCTCAAGTTCGGCCATCCATTGCCGCAGGTCTTCGAACGGCCCGAACTGCCAGGCCGGCGTACCGGCGCCGGTGTCGGCGGGCGCGGCAGCCTGCGCCTCGGCCTCGGCGGCCGCGATCTTCAGGTCGGCGCTGGCCAGCGCGGCGGCCGTGAGGCCGGCGCCACTGGAGAGGAAATCTCGACGCGTGAACGGCGACATGCCTGTCTCCCCATGATGGACGGTCTGCCGCAACCTGACATGCAGCCACGGGCGAGTAAAGCATCACGCTGCTGCGGCGACCGGTCTATGATCGCCGCGGCCATGGCCAAGCGCGCAAGCAATACCTCCGTACGCAACCTGATCGTGGTGCTCGGCGACCAGCTCGATCGCGCTTCCGCTGCTTTCGATGGTTTTGATCCCGCGCAGGACGTCGTCTGGATGTGCGAGGCCGCCGACGAGTCCACCGTGGTGCCGGTGAGTCGCCCGCGGATCGTGATGTTCCTGGCCGCCATGCGGCATTTCCGTGACACGCTCGCTGCCGATGGCGTGCAGCTCGTCTACCACGGGCTTGAGGCCGGCTGCGTCTCACTGGTCGATACGCTTGCGACGGACGTCGCCCGCATCAAGCCGCAGAGGGTGGTGGTCGTCGAGGCCGGCGAGTGGCGGCTGCGCGAGGCGCTGCGCAGCACGCTCGGCAGCCAGCTCGAAGAACGGCCTGATGAGCATTTTCTTTGTTCGACTGCCGACTTTGCCGCGCATGCCCGCGGGCGACGCCAGTTGCGCATGGAGTTCTTCTATCGCGAGATGCGCCGCCGTCATGCCGTGCTACTCGATGCGGCCGGCGGTCCGGAGGGCGGCGAGTGGAACTACGACGCCGAGAACCGCAAGAGTTTTGGCCGCGAGGGTCCGCAGGCACTCACCATGCCGCCGCCCGCCGCATTCCCGCCCGATGCCCTGACCCGTGAAGTGATCGCCCTCGTCGAGAGCCGGTTCGCAGACCACGTCGGCTTGCTGGCCGACTTCGACTGGCCCGTGACCCGACCGCAGGCCCTGCACGCCCTCGAGGATTTCGTCACGCAGCGGCTGGTCGGTTTTGGTGATCACCAGGATGCCATGTGGGCCGGTGAGCCCTGGCTGTTCCACTCGCGCATCGCCGCGGCGCTCAATCTGAAGTTGCTGAACCCGCGCGAGGTCATCGCCGCTGCCGAGCGCGAATATCGCGCTGGCCGCGCGCCGCTGGCCGCGGTGGAAGGCTTTATCCGCCAGATCCTCGGCTGGCGCGAGTACGTGCGCGGTGTCTACTGGCTGTTCATGCCGCAGTACCTCGAGCGCAACGCACTGCAGGCGGTGGAGCCGCTGCCGGAGTTCTTCTGGAACGGCGAGACGCCGATGCGCTGTCTCGCCGAGAGCATCGGCCAGACGCTGCGTTTCGGTTATGCGCACCACATCCAGCGGCTGATGGTCACCGGCCTTTTCTGTCTGCTGCTCGGCGTCGATCCGCGCGAGGTACACCGCTGGTACCTTGCGGTCTACGTCGATGCCGTCGAATGGGTGGAATTGCCCAACACGCTCGGCATGTCGCAGTACGCCGATGGCGGCGTCATGGCCTCGAAGCCCTACGTAGCCACCGGCCGCTACATCGAGCGGATGAGCAACTACTGCGCGGGTTGCCGTTACGACCCCGCCAAGTCGGTGGGCGAGGACGCCTGTCCGTTCACCACACTCTATTGGGACTTCCTGCAGCGCCACGAGCGCAGCCTGCGGGCGAATCCGCGCATGGGCCTGCAGGTCCGCAACCTCACGCGGCTGGATGATGCGCAGCGTGCCGCCATCCGCGGACAGGCGTCACGACTGCGCCAGTCCTGGCGCAAGGCCTGAGCCCGGCGACGCCCGCGGCCGCCAAGGCCTGAACCCGAAACCGTCTGCGCCGTAGTACCCTTTGCAGCCGTGACCACCTCCACCAGCAATCTCTCCCAGCGCCTGCCGGGACGGCGCGCGTTCATCACCGGTGCAGCCAGCGGCCTTGGGCTCGCCTGCGCGGAAATCCTCGCCCGCGAGGGATGGCAGCTGGTGCTGACCGACGTCGATGCCACCCGCCTCGATCTGGTGGCCTCCAGTTTCATTCGCGACGGCGCGCGAGTGGCCGCCGTGGCCGGCGATGTCCGCGATGCCGCCGCCATCGACGCGCTGGTCGATTCCGCGGTGGCGACGTTGGGTGGCATCGATCTCGCGATCCACTGCGCCGGGGTCGCGCTCGCCGGTCCGTTCCATGCGAGCACTGCGGAGGAGTGGCAGTGGGTGTTCGACATCAACGTGCATGGCGTCGCCAATGCCTGCCGTGCAGTCATTCGCCACATGGCCCGCGGCAATGGCGGCGTGATCATCAACATCGCCAGCATCGCCGGCATCACTACCGGCGCCAACATGGCCGCCTACAACGCCTCGAAAGCGGCGGTGATCGCGCTCAGCGAGTCGCTGATGCAGGAGTACCTGCGCCACGGCGTGCAGGTGACGGTGGCCATGCCCGGCTTCTTCCGTACCCGGCTGATCGAGTCCGCGCGCGGCCATGACCGGACGCTGCAGGCCGCGGCCAAGCTGATCGAGAACTCGGGCATCGCTGCCGAGGACGTCGCCGAGCAGATGCTCTTTGCCGCAGGCCGCGGGCGCACGCACTTCGTTTATCCGCCGAGTTACCGAACCTACTGGCGGCTCAAGCGGCTGATGCCGCAACTCTTCCAGAAGCTGCTGCCGCGTCTGCTGCAGCGCCGCCAGCAGAGGTGACCGACCCATGCCCGCTCCTTTCCATCTCGCCATCCCCGTGCACGACTTGCCGTCCGCGCGCGAGTTTTACGGCGGGCTGTTTGGTTGTCCCGAAGGTCGTGCCGACCGCGAATGGGTGGATTTTGATTTCTTTGGCCACCAGCTCGTGGCCCATGTCGATCCGTCGCGCAGCGCGTTCGTTGCACCGCCGCATACCAACCGCGTCGATGGCAAGGACGTGCCGGTGCCGCACTTCGGCGTGGTGCTCGAGTGGCAGCAGTGGCACGAGCTTGCCGCGCGCCTGCAGGCGGCGGGCGTCAACTTCGTGATCGACCCCGGCATCCGCTTCGCCGGCGAAGTGGGTGAGCAGGCGACGTTCTTCCTCTACGACCGCTCGGGCAACGCGCTCGAGTTCAAGTCGTTCCGCGACCCCTCACGGCTGTTCGCCAAGTGACGCACGGGCTGCCGGGGTGAGCGCCGAATTCCTTGACTGCTACGCCATAGCCGCGGACGGACTGCGACTGCACTATCGCGACTATCCGGGTCGCGCGGACCGCACGCCGGTGGTTTGTCTGCCTGGCCTGACGCGTAATTGCCGCGACTTCGACGCGATCGCCCCCCATCTCGTCGCCACCACCGGCCGCCGCGTGATCGCCCCCGATCTGCGCGGGCGGGGCGGCTCCGACCGTGATCCCGAGTGGCGCAACTACCGGCTCGATGTCTATGTGCGTGATCTCGGCAGCGTGCTCGATGCCGCCGCTGCGGCGCGGGTGGCCATCATCGGCACTTCGCTAGGCGGCTTTGTCGGCATGTTCTTCGCGAGCGCGGAGCGGCAGCGTGTTGCGGGTCTCGTGCTCAATGACATCGGCCCCGAACTCGAAGTCGCCGGCATGCTGCGGATCGCCAGCACGGTGGGCACCGCAGGCCCTTCGACGGATTGGGAAGCCGCCGCCGCCGAAACCCGCGCCAACAACCTGCAGGTCTACCCGGACTTCACGGCTACCGACTGGATGCGATTCGCGCGGCGCATCTTCCGCGAGGAGGCGCCGGATCGCATCGTGCGCGATTTCGATCCGAACGTGGGTCGCGCGGTGCGCGAACCGACCGGCCCGGTGCCCGACTTCTGGGCGACCTTCGCGTCGCTGAGCGGGCTGCCGCTGCTGTGCCTGCGCGGCGAGCTGTCCGATCTGCTCGGCGAAAACACCGTTGCCCGCATGCGCGGAATTCACCCGCAGATGCAGTTCGCGAGCATCCCGCGTTGCGGCCATGCTCCGACCCTCGACGAGCCGCAGAGTCGTGCGGCGATCGACCGCTTCCTGACGCCGCTCTAACCGCCGTTGTCGCTGGCGGGCCGGGCGCGGTTCCAGGCGATCGACACCAGGATCGAGACGGCGAGGATGGCGCCGATGATGCCGAGCGACCAGCTGATCGGGAACTTGCCGCCGAAAGCGTCGTTCAGCCAGACCATCTTCAGGCCGACGAACACCAGGATGACGCCGAGGCCGTATTTCAGGAACAGGAAGGCCTTGACCATGCTCTGCAGCACGAAGAACAACGAGCGCAGGCCGATGATGGCGAAGATGTTCGAGGTGAAGACGATGAACGGCTCGTTGGT
>CAZIRD010000119.1:0-8177 GCA_964541625.1 uncultured Acidibacter sp. | reverse complement strand
TCTGGCTCAACGGCATGGAAGTCACGCAGTTCACCTACTTCCAGCAGGTGGGCGGTCTCGACTGCAAGCCGGTGACCGGCGAGATCACCTACGGGCTTGAACGCCTCGCCATGTACCTGCAGGGCGTCGACAGCGTCTACGACATCGTCTGGACCGACGGTCCGCGCGGCAAGATCACCTACCGCGACGTCTACCACCAGAACGAGGTCGAGCAGTCGAAGTACAACTTCGAGCATGCCGACACCGCGGTGCTGTTCCGCAATTTCGACGAGCACGAGGCCATTTGCCAGCGGCTGCTCGAAGCGAAGCTCGGCCTGCCCGCCTACGAACAGATGCTCAAGGCCTCGCATACCTTCAATCTGCTCGACGCACGGCGCGCCATCTCGGTGACCGAACGTCAAAGATTCATCCTGCGCGTGCGGACGCTGGCGCGCGGCGTTGCCCAGGCCTACCACGATGCCCGCGAGGCGCTCGGCTTCCCGATGCTGCAGACGGCTGCAGCCCGCGACGCCGCGCCCGCCGCCGCGGCGCAGGGGCCGACGCCATGAGTGCGCGCGATTTCCTGTTCGAACTCGGCACCGAAGAATTGCCGCCGCTGGCGCTGCCCGAACTCGAACGCGCGCTCGCCGAGGGTATCCGCAGCGGTCTCGCGACCGCCGGACTCACGCATGGCGAGCTCGTGTCCTACGCCGCACCGCGTCGCCTCGCCGTGCTGGTGCGCGAACTGCCGACGACGCAGCCCGAGCAGGTGCTCAAGCGCCGCGGACCACCGCTCAATGCCGCCTTCGACAAGCAGGGTGCACCGACGCGTGCCGCGACCGCCTTCGCCGAAAGCTGCGGCGTAGCCCTCGAGGCGCTCGGTCGCATCACCGAAGGCAAGGGCGAGTTCCTGTTCTTCGAAGGCAGCAAGCCAGGTGCGGCAACCGCAACGCTGCTGCCGGGTATCGTGCAGGCGGCGCTCGATGCGCTGCCGATTCCGAAACGCATGCGCTGGGGAGCGGGCGAGGCGGAATTCGTCCGACCGGTGCACTGGATCGTCATGCGCTTCGGCGCCGAGACGCTGCCCGCGCGCTTGCTCGATACCGACGCCGGTGCGACCACGCGCGGCCACCGTTTCCATGCGCCGCAAGCGCTCGACATCCCGGCACCCGCGGACTACGCCGACGTGCTGCGCAGCCGCGGCCATGTCATCGCCAGCTTCGCCGAGCGGCGCGCACAGATCCGCGAACAGGTGCTGGCACGCGCTGCGGCGCTCGGCGGCCGCGCCGTGCTCGATGACGAACTGCTCGACGAAGTGACCGCACTGGTCGAATGGCCGGTGGCGGTCGACGGTTGCTTCGATGAGCGCTTCCTCGCGCTGCCGCGCGAAGTGCTCATCTCGACGCTGCAGGACCACCAGCGCTACTTCGCGGTGGAGGATGCCGGCGGCGCGCTGCTGCATCGCTTCATCACGGTGAGCAACATCGACAGCCACGACGTCGCGCGGGTGCGCGAAGGCAACGAACGCGTCGTACGGCCGCGACTCGCCGACGCCGCCTTCTTCCAGCAGCAGGATCGCCGCCAGACGCTTGCGGCGTGGCGCGAGGGTCTCGACAAAGTCACCTTCCAGGCGAAGCTCGGTTCGATCGGCGACAAGGTGCGCCGCATCGCGGCGCTCGCCGGACAGATCGCGCCGGCGATCGGTGCCGACGCAGCACTCGCCGTGCGCGCCGCCGAACTCTGCAAATGCGATCTGCTGTCGGCGATGGTCGGCGAGTTCCCGGAACTGCAGGGAATCATGGGCACGTACTACGCGAGCGCCGATGGCGAGGACCCGCGCGTGGCGGTGGCCATCCGCGAGCACTACCAGCCGCGCGGTGCGGGTGATGCGCTGCCGACCGACACGGTCAGCGCATCGGTGGCGCTGGCCGACAAGCTCGACACGCTCGCCGGCATCTTCGGCATCGGCCAGAAGCCGAGCGGCACCAAGGATCCGTTCGCGCTGCGCCGCGCCGCGATCGGCGTGCTGCGCATCGTGCTCGAAAGCCGGCTCGAACTCGACCTCGCGGAACTGGTCGCGAAAGCCGTCGCCGCGCAGCCGGTGAAGTCGGCCGACACCGCCGCTGAAGTGCTCGCCTACCTGCAGGAACGAATGCGCGCGCATTACCTCGAGGCCGGTCATCCAGCCGAGTCCTTCGAGGCGGTGCTCGCCACCGGCACCACGCGGCCGCTCGATTTCGACGCGCGCATGCAGGCGCTCGGCGGGTTCCGCAGCCGTCCGGAAGCCGAGAGCCTCGCCGCAGCAAACAAGCGCATCGCGAACATTCTCAGGAAGTCAGCGGCCGGCGAAGTCCCCGGAGCGGTCGATCCCGCCCGGCTCGGTCTCGCCGCGGAGCGTGCGCTGCACGCGGCGGTCGAGGGTGTGGCCACCGCGGTCGAGGCCGACCTCCGTGCCCGTCGCTACGACGCCGCACTCGCCACACTCGCCGGTCTGCGTCCGGCGATCGACGCCTTCTTCACCGACGTGATGGTCAACGATCCGGATCCCGCGCTGCGCGCCAATCGCCTCGCGCTGGTGGCCCGGGTGCGCGGTCTGTTTGCCGGTGTCGCCGACTTCTCCCGGCTGCCCGGCTGACCAGGGATCAGCCGTGCAGGCGTTGCGCTCGCTCGTCTTCACCAGCTTCCTTTTTCTTTGGACACTCGCCTACGCGGTGTTCTTCGTGCTGGTCGGGCCGTGGTTCGGACATCGGCGTCGCTTCGCGCTGATCGACTGGTACGCGCAGCGGATCTTCGACGTGCTGCGGCTCACCTGCCGGCTCGAGTACCGCGTCGAGGGCCTCGAGAACATCCCGAGCGAGCCGCACGTCGCCTACTGGAAGCACGCCTCGGCCTGGGAGACCTTCGCGCAGTTTCTGGTCGGTCCGCCCAAGGTGATCGTGCTCAAGCATGAGCTGATGTTCATTCCGTTCTTCGGCTGGGGCCTGCGCCTGCTGCACTCGATCGCCGTCGACCGCGGCGCCGGTGCCTCGGCCGTCAACCAGGTGGTGCAACAGGGCCGCAGCCGGTTGGCCGACGGGCTGTCGATCCTGATCTTCCCCGAAGGCACGCGCGTCGCCGCCGGCGAGACGCGCCGCTACGGCGTCAGCGGCGCGCTGCTCGCGAGCCGCGTCGGCTGCAAGATCGTGCCGATCGCGCATGACGCCGGCTACTACTGGCCGCGCCGCGGCCTCCTCAAGCGACCGGGCATGATCCGCGTGGTCGTCGGTCCGCCGATCGAGGCTGCGGGCCGCGACCCGCGCGAAATCAACGACGAAGCACAGGCCTGGATCGAAGCGACCATCCGGCGCATCCGCGCCGACAAAGAAACGCCGCAGCCGGAAGCCTGAATCTTTGAGCGTTGGCGACTGCTCAGTCGCCGCGGCGATTCGCAGCGGCAGGCTTGTGCGCGGCGGCAGGCTTGTGTGCAGCGATCTCGGCCTCGGTGAGCCCGGAAAGTTCGTGCGGGAACACCAGCCACTGCTCTGTGGAATGTACGTACCAGTCGGGCAGCAGCCGGCTGCGGTTGCGGGTTGGCTTGTAGTAGACCGTGGCGATGCGCACTTCGCGCGGTGCGCGCTCGCCGCAGCGGCGATGCAGTTCGGCGAGCACCGCTTCGAGACTACGCCCCGAGTCGAACACATCGTCGACGATCAGCAGACGATCATCGGGCGTGACCCGCGACACCAGATAATCCATGGCGTGCACGCGCACCGTCTTGTCCTGCTGGTCGATACCGGTGTAACTTGAAGTGCGAACCGCGACGTGATCGGTGCTAACGCCGCGGTGTTCCAGCAGTTCCTGCACCGCAATGCCTATGGGCGCACCGCCTCGCCAGAGCGCAACCAGGAAAGATGGCCGATAACCGCTTGCCAGGATGCGCGCGCCGAGTTCGAAGGAATCCGCCAACAGGGATTCCGCGGAAATGAACAGCTTCTCGGTCATGCTCTGCCTGCCACCGGAAGCGAAGTCTGCGCCCAAACCAACCCGGGAGTCACGCCGATGAGCGGATACAAGGTTTTCGTGCTCGATACCCAAGTCGCCAAAATATTCGACCTGCCGGAAGTGGGCGCGCCGCCCAAGCTGGTCGAGACCGTGGAGAACGCCTTCACCGGCAAGCACGATCGCGACCTCGGCACCGACGCACCGGGCCGGGTGATGCAGCGCACCGGCCAGACCGGCGGCAAGGGCGCACAGCGCACCGCGCTGCAGCCGCGCGCAACGCACAAACAGCACGCCACCGAACAGTTCGCGCGCCAACTCGCCAAGCACATCGGCGTCGCCGCACGCGACAAGACCAGCCACGGCGTGGTGCTGGTGGCTGCACCGCGCTTCCTCGCCGCGGTGCGCGCCGGCTTGACCAAGACCGCACAAAAACAGGTCGTACGCGAAATACCGCGCGATCTCGTCGGACTCTCCAAGCTCGAGCTGCGACGCCGGCTGACGGCGGCCATGCGACCCATGCGCTGACGCGCGCGTCAGTCGCCGCGCGGCGGGGTGTCGCCGCGCGGCGGCGGATCGAGCCGTAACGGCGAGCCGTCGCCGAGCAGCCCCGCCTCGCCGTAGACCTGCAACTTCTCGCGGGTGTCGGCGATATCCATGCTGCGCAGCGTGAGCTGCCCGATGCGATCGTCGGGCGTGAACATGCCGGCGCCCTTCTCCATGGTGAGCCGCTCAGGGTGATAGCTGAGATGCGGACCGCGGGTGTCGACGATCGACCAGTCGTTGCCCCGCCGCAGCTCGAGCGTGACCTCACCGGTGATGGCGCGCGCAATCCAGCGCTGCGCGCTCTCGCGCAGCATCAGGCACTGCGGATCGAACCAGCGGCCCTGATAAAGCAGTCGACCGATGCGCCGGCCGTTCTGCCGATACTGCTCGATCGTGTCCTCGTTGTGGATCGCGGTCACCAGCCGTTCATACGCAATGAAGAGCAGCGCCATCCCCGGCGCTTCATAGATACCGCGGCTCTTGGCCTCGATGATGCGGTTCTCGATCTGGTCGCTCATGCCGAGGCCGTGGCGGCCGCCGATGCGGTTGGCCTCGGCGAACAGCGCGAGATCGTCGCCGAACACCTGACCGTTGAGGCTCACCGGCCGGCCCGACTCGAAGCCGATCGTCACGGTCTCGCGCGGCACGCTGAGATCATCGCGCCAGAAGGCCACGCCCATGATCGGCTGCACGATATCCAGACCGCGATCGAGCAGCTCGAGGTCCTTGGCCTCATGGGTGGCACCGAGCAGGTTCGAGTCGGTGGAATAGGCCTTCTCGGCGCTCATGCGGTAGCCGATGCCGGCCGCGGCCAGATAGGCGGACATCTCGCTGCGACCGCCCAGTTCGGCAATGAAGCGGGTGTCCAGCCAGGGCTTGTAGATGCGCAGCGCAGGGTTCGCGAGCAGCCCGTAACGATGGAAGCGCTCGATGTCATTTCCCTTGTGCGTGCTGCCATCTCCCCAGATATCGACGCCATCTTCGCGCATCGCGATCACCAGCGCCGTGCCGGTGACCGCCCGCCCGAGCGGTGTGGTGTTGAAGTAGGTGGCGCCGGCGGTCGAGATATGGAAGGCGCCGCTCTGGATTGCGGCCAGGCCCTCAGCGACCAGTTGCGCACGGCAGTCGACCAGCCGCGCGTGCACCGCGCCGAGCGCAAGCGCACGCTGCGGGATGGATTCGTAATCACTCTCGTCAGGTTGCCCGAGGTTCGCGGTGTAGGCGCAGGGCAAGGCGCCGCGCGCCCGCATCCAGTGCACCGCGGCGCTGGTATCGAGCCCGCCGGAGAAAGCGATGCCGACACGCTCGCCGATCGGCAGCTCGCGAAGGATCGCCGCGCTCACCGCACGGCTCCGCTGTCGGCAGCGACCGGCTCGGCGCGCTCGTGGATCACATAGACCTTGCGGGTGCGCTCGAGCACTTCCCACACGCCCTCGAAACCGCGCGGGATGACGAACTCGTCACCGGCGCAAACGTCGTCCACCGTGCCGTCGGCGGCGATCAGCCGGCTGCGCCCTTCGAGGATGCGGCAATACTCTTCCTCCGTGTAACGCACGCGCCAGCTGCCGGGCTCGCTCTCCCACACGCCGACGAAAAACTCGTTGCGTGCATCGACGTACTGCGACCAGAGCCGTTGCGTCGGCTGGCCGGCGACGAGCCGCTCGGCGGGCGGGCTGGAGATCTCGGGAGCGGTGGCGGGCGAAGTGCTGAGACGGTGGATCATTGACCGATCATATCGCGGCAAGTCGGCGTATTCTGCGGACGATCGCCACCCCGCATGGAGGTTCGAGCATGAGTGCATCCGGCAAGCGCGCATCCTGTGATCCCGGTGAATGGCAGGCCCGCGTCGATCTGGCAGCCCTGTATCGGCTGGTCGCCCTGCACGGCTGGGACGACATGATCTTCACGCACATCTCCGCGCGCGTGCCGGGGCCGCAGCACCATTTCCTCATCAACCCCTATGGCTGGTATTTCGAGGAGATCACCGCCTCATCACTGGTGAAGATTGATCTCGAGGGGCGCAAGGTCGATGACGACCCGCAACCGGTGAACCCTGCCGGCTTCACCATCCACTCGGCCATCCACGCCGCCCGCGACGATGCGCAGTTCGTCATCCACGTGCACACCGATGCGGGTGTGGCGGTCTCGGCGCAGGCCGCGGGACTGCTGCCGATCACGCAACATGCGCTGACCGTGCTGCCGGAGCTCGCCTACCACGACTACGAAGGCATCGCCCTCAATCACGACGAGCGGCAGCGCATCGTCGCCGATCTCGGTGCAAAATCTTTGATGCTGCTGCGCAACCACGGCACGCTGGCACTGGGGCGCAGCGCCAGCGACGCATTCCTCGGCCTGTTCATGCTCGAGCGCGCCTGCCAGCAGCAGGTGATGGCGCTCGCCGGCGGATCCGCCGGCCTGCGCGAAGCGCCCGCTGCAGCGCGTGAAGAAGTACGCGCACAGATGCAGGTGATGGGACCCATGGCGAGCCGACTCGCCTGGCCCGGCCTGTTGCGCAAACTCGCGCGCGACTCGCCGGGTTACGACAGCTGACCGCAGCGGCTTGCCGCAGCGCGAAGATCAAACGTCGAGGTTCGATACCGCCAGCGCGTTCTTCTCGATGAACTCGCGGCGCGGTTCCACCTCATCGCCCATCAGCGTGGTGAACACTTCGTCTGCCGTGACCGCGTCCTCGATGCGTACCTGCATGAGTCGGCGGGTCTCCGGATTGATGGTCGTGTCCCAGAGCTGCTCCGGGTTCATTTCGCCGAGACCCTTGTAACGCTGGATCGACTGGCCGCGCTTGGCGTGGTCGAACAGCCAGTCGATGGCCTGCTTGAACGACACGACCTCGCGGCGCGCTTCACCGCGGCGCACGCTGGCGCCCTCGCCGATCAACCCCGCCAACGTGCGCGACAGCGCGGCGATGCGCTGGTACTCGGCGGAATCAAAGAAATCGCGCGTCAGGTACTTGTCGAAGCGGCTGCCGTGCTCGGCCTTGCTGATATGGATGCGACCGATACCCGGAGCATTGACCGCTGCCTGCAATGCGAGCGTGTAGGTGGCGTTGCCGTCGGCAGCGACGTCGAGCCGCGTGGCGAGCTCCTCGGCCCAGGCCTGCAGCCACTCCGGCCGGTCGAAATCGTTGCGCGTGACCACCGGGACGTAAAGCAGTTGCTCGAGCAGCCGCGCGTCGTAACGGCGCGCCAGACGGCTGATGATGCCCTGCACCTCGACGTATTGGCGTGCGAGGGTTTCGAGACCGGCGCCACGCAGCGGCGGCGCCGACGAGTTGAGGTGCAACTCGGCATCCTCCAGCGCGGCGTTCAGCAGCATGGCGTTCAGTTCGGTGTCGTCCTTGACGTACATCTCCTGCTTGCCGCGCTTGACCTTGTAGAGCGGCGGCTGCGCGATGTAGATGTGGCCGCGTTCGATCAGCAGCGGCAACTGCCGGTAGAAGAACGTCAGCAGCAGCGTGCGGATGTGACTGCCGTCGACGTCGGCGTCGGTCATGATCACGATGCGGTGATAGCGCAGCTTGTCGATGTCGAACTCTTCACGGCCGATGCCGCAGCCGAGCGCGGTGATCAGCGTGCCGACCTCCGCTGACGAGAGCATCTTGTCGAAGCGCGCCTTCTCGACGTTGAGGATCTTGCCCTTGAGCGGCAGGATCGCCT
>CAZIRD010000118.1:0-8198 GCA_964541625.1 uncultured Acidibacter sp. | reverse complement strand
CCTTGCCACCCCGCGCGCCGGAACTCCGGCAAGGCGGCTTCGATGGAGTGGATGCGTACGTTGATACCACTGATGCCGCCCGACTCCCAGACTCGGGCGGCATCCCGCAGGGGCCGCAAGCGTCGCGCATCGCTGTACTCGATCACCCGCACGAGGCCGGCGGATTCGCCGGCGGCGCGCAGCAGGACGTATCGAGCGGTCACGCCTTCGGGGATCCCCCAGAGTACGAGTTCGGCCGGCTCGACGCGGCCCGCCTCGACCCGAACCCAGCCGCCGACACGCCTGAGAAATGCATCAGTACGATTCAGATCGCTGACGGAGAGCACGACCTCCTGCCAGCCGGTCGCCGCCGCGGAGTACGGGGCGGCGACCAGCGACAACACCAGCGCTGCTAAAAATACCCTCAACGATCCGCCCCGAACTTCACGCGCAGCGTGACGCCGAAGGTCCGGCCATCGGCGGGCGTGACCTGGAAACCGCGCTTGAGTACTCCGACGGGCGGTGTGAAGAAGCTGCCGAAATCGCTCAAGCGGATGATCACGGGTGAGGTGCGATCGTCGAGCAGGTTATCGACCCACAGACTGACCGAATAGCTCGGGGTCTCCACGCCGAGCCGCAAGTTCACTTTCTGCTGGTTTCCGGTCCCAGCAAGGTTGGAGGTCTCCGCGTACTGCGTCGAGCGGTAGGTGTAGTCCGCGCGGACAAAGCCCTCGGCATTCGCCAACCAGCTGAGCGGCCGGCTGTACTCGCTGGACAGTGCCCACTGCCACTTGGAGGTGCGCGGGATGCGGTTGCCCGAGACATCCGCGCCAAAGATACCGTTCGGCAGTCGCGCGAGCTGCAGCCCTGGCAGGGCGACGATCGGTCGATTGGCGGCCGGCAAGTTGAAGTCCGGTCCTGCCAATGCCGGGTCGATGAAATCGTCGAACTTGGCGTCGGCCAGGGAGATCGCCGCGTTGAGCCGAAGTCCGTCCACCGGCGTGGCGGTCACGTCGAGCTCAAAGCCCTTCGATGTCGACTCTGCCGCGTTGGCGACGTAGGTGTTGTTGGCGGCGCCGGCGGCCGATGCCGTCACGACTTGCTGGTCGGTCCAGTCAATGTAGAAGAGCGTCAAATTGGCCTGCAGCCGGTCGTCGAGAAAGGTGTGCTTGGTACCGAGTTCGTATGTCCAGTTCGACTCCGGATCGTAGGTTCGCTCGGCTTCGAAGACATTGATCTGATCATTGAAGCCACCGGTCTTGAAGCCCCTTGCCGCGGAAATGTAGTACAGCGAATCCGCCTCGGGCTTCCAGTCCAGGGTCAGCCGCGGTGTCCAGGAGTCCCAGGTCTTGGAGCGGCGGACATCGGGCTTGCCGGTCTGGATCTGTCGAATGTAGTCGAAGGTCTTCTTCTCGCTGCCCCAGCGTACGTCGGCGGTCAGCTCGACGTTCTGCGCGAGATCCATGCCGATCGAGCCGAAGAGCGCATAAGCCTCGGTCTTGGTTCGGGAGCGGAACGAGTTCTGATTTCGCGCCAGAACCGGCTGACGGGCCGCGGGCGGCAGGAAGAACTGCCCCGCGCCGCGGTCGGTGAAGGTGTTGTCGAACTCGTAGTAGAAGGCACCTGCCAGGGCGCGCAGGCTGTCGCCGTCGTACTGAATGCGAAGTTCCTGACTGAGATCATCGCGTTCGATGACGTTACCGAAGACGAACAACTTGTCGGTGTAGTAGTCGACGTCCTGGTCATACGCCTGATCCTGCGTCGACCATGCCGAAATCGACTTCAGCGCCAGCGTGTCGTTCAGTCGGTAGTCTATGGTGAGAGCTGCCCTCGTGCCGTCGCGCTGAAAGCCGCCGACATCATTCGAGGCGACGCAGCAGGCAGCGCCGCCGACGGGCTTTTCGGGCGCTGTGCCCTTGAAGAAGCCGAGCGAACCGCCGTTCGACACATTGAGCCCGATATTGGCCGGCGCGAGGAATGCCGCCGGCTGCGAGTCGTCGTCCTCGGAGTAGGCGACCGTAAGCAGGGCCTCGAGGTTGTCGGTGGGCGTGAAGCGCAGTTTGCTGCTGACGGCGCGGGTACGCTGGCGGTTCAAGTTGCCGCCCAGCGCGACGTTGTCAAAGTAGCCGCCCCAGTCCCGCCAGACGCCACCGATCTGTCCGTACAGCCGATCCGCAATCAACGGTCCCGACACATCGCCACGCACTTCATAACGATCCTTGGTGCCGGCGGAACCCTCGAGGAATCCACGAAGTTCGTTCGCGGGCTTGCGGGTGACGAAATTCACCGCACCGGCGAACGTGTTGCGACCATAGAGCGCACTCTGCGGGCCGCGAGCGACCTCGATGCGTTCGACATCCGTGATCAGCAGGTTGCCGCTTGAGCGTCCTGCGATGTAGACGCCGTCCACGAACAGGCCGACCGGCAACTCATCGCCGATACCCGCCAGACCGACGCCGCGCATCGCGATCGAGAGGTTGTTGCGCCCGAACGGGTCGCTTGCCGCGAGCGAGGGAACCTGGAAAGAGAGTTTGTCGAGCGTATTCAGTTGTGCCCGGTCTATCGCGGTCTCGTCGAACGCAGCGATCGAAGCAGGAACATCCTGGAGTCGCTCGGCGCGCAGGCGTGCGGTGACCACGATCTCCTCGAGTTTCGCCTCCGGCGCTTCGCTTTGGCCCTGCTGCTGGGCGAGTGAGGGGGCTGCGAGGGCTATGACTGCCAGCGCCAGAACGGATGGTGACTTCCTCATCTTTGGACTCCTCGGCGGCGGAACGGCCGCATGCTTCATCCAAGATATGCGTCAGCACGGGCTTCGGCTTGGTCGGGCCCGTACTACCAGATATGTGTAAAACTCATGGGCGGCCTCACGCAGACTTCTTCGCCATGAACGCAAGATGGGTTTTGGCGAGAAGGCCTGTTGGGCTCGTCGCGGAGAGCGACTTCCGTCTGGAAGAGGTGCCCGTGCCGAGCCTGAGCGATGGTCAATTCCTGGTACAGGTCATCTACCTGTCGCTGGCACCGGTGATGGCGCAGTACGTGCTCGATGGCGGCGTCATCGAGAAACCGGTGGCGATCGGCGAGACGATGCGCGGCCGTGGCGTCGGTGTGGTGGTGTCCTCGCGGCACGCGGGTTTCGCCGTCGGCGACATCGTGCACGGACCCTTCGGCTGGCAGACGTTCGCGATATCCGACGGCAAGGGGCTCGTCTTCAAGATGCGCGACTGGGCGGGTGCGATCTCGAACGGACTCGGCGCGCTGGGGTTGACCGGGTTCACCGCCTACTTCGGCTTGTTCGATGTGGCGCGCGTGAGGGCAGGAGATGCCGTACTCGTGTCGGGCGCGGTCGGTGGCGTGGGCTCGGTGGTGGGGCAGATCGCTCGTATTGCCGGTGCGGACCCTGTGGGGATTGCCGGCTCGGACACCAAATGCGACGTGGCGACCGGGAGCCTTGGTTACCGAGCGGCGATCAACTACCACAGCGAGGACGTGCGCAGCCGGATCGCCGCGCTCGCGCCGGGTGGAATCGACGTGTACTTCGACAATGTGGGCGGTGACATCCTCGAGGCGGCCATCGACAACATGGCCAACGAAGGTCGGATCGCCGTCTGTGGCAGCATCAGTCAGTACCTGGCGAGCGGGTCCAAGAAGGGGCCGGCGAATTACTTCAATATCGTCTACCGGAACGTGAAGATGCAGGGTTTCCACATCTACTCCTATGCCAACCGCTTCGCCGAGGCGGAGACAAGGCTCGCGCGCTGGGTCAGGGATGGCCGTCTTGCGCCGCGGGAGGACCGCATCCACGGACTCGAAAGCATGCCGTCGGCATTGCAGCGTCTTTTTGCCAGTGCGAATACGGGCAAGCAGGTTGTTCAGATCGCGGATGATTCCGTGTCCGTTGGCCTCTCATGACGACGTCTTATCTTTGAACCGGGGGTAACGGACAGCGCATGGCAAACCCTACAGATCGGCGGCGCTTCATGGGGCGCCCGGCCAGCGTCGAGCGTCAGTTCGTGCGGCTCAACTATGGTCAGCTGCATTTTCGGCGGGCCGAGCCCCGTGCCGCCGCAGAGCTGTCAAAGCCGCCGGTGATTCTTTTTCACCAAAGCCCCAATTCCTCGCAGGTATTCGTCGAGTTCATGGCAGAGCTCGGTGCCGATCGCCTGGTGATAGCCCCGGATACACCTGGCTTCGGCGACTCGGACTTGCCGGCGGAGCAGCCGGATATCGCGTTCTATGCCCAAGTGATGGCGGAACTCGTCGCAGCGCTCGGCTTCACGAAGGTTCAGCTTGTCGGTTACCACACCGGCGCCGCGATCGCGATCGAACTCGCCCGTACGCATCCCGATCTCGTCAGGGCGTTGGTGCTTGTCGGTATCCCGGTGTTCAACGAGACCGAGCAGGCCGCCTTCAGGGCGATACCGTGGCCCACGCCGCGCACCGAGGACGGCTCCCATCTCGCGACGGAATGGAGTCGCTCGATGCAGTGGCGTGGCCCTGGGCAGACCGAGGACTCGGTCGTGCGAACGTTCAACGAGAAACTCGGCGCAGGGCAGACGGCATGGTGGGGCGCCCACGCCGCGATCCACTACGACACGCTGAGTGGTCTGAGAGCCCTGCGCGGGCCGGTCCTCTTCATCCGCCCGCGCGACGATCTCTGGGAGACTAGTTTGCGTGCGCTGCCCGCGCTCGGAGACGCCCAACGGATCGACCTGCCTGATTTCGGCTTCGGGCTCTTCGAAGTCGTCCCGGAGCTCATCGCCGGCACCATCCGGGTGTTCCTCGACGAGAACAACAAAGACTGACGGTGTCCAGAAGGACAATCGGTTGCGGGCGCAGGCTGTGCACGCTACCGAGATCGCTCCGCGCGCCGGGGACGGCCTACGTCCACGCAAATCCGCTCATTCCGCGCGAAATTTCGTATATTCCTACAGGTATAAATGCATAATATTATTTCAGAGGAAAGCATCGGATCCCCAATGCCAGTTGCCAAATCCATCGCCAAGCCCGACCCGTCTGCGGTTCTTACCAAGGCTGTTGCGCGCGCCGCCGAGCAACTCGGAATTACAAAAGCGCTGCTCGCCGTGATTCTTGGGGTCAGCCCACCCACTGTCACCCGGCTCTACAGCGGTGCCTACCGGCTCGATCAGCGAAGAAAGGAGTGGGAGTTTGCGCTGCTGCTCGTACGCGTGTTTCGCTCGCTTGACTCGATCGTCGGCGACCAGCAAGCCGCGCGCCGCTGGCTGAACAATGAAAATCGCGCGCTCAACGGTAAACCGATCGATCTCATCCGTCGTACTGACGGTCTCGTCCGTGTTGTCCAATATCTGGACGCCTCCCGCGGTCTCGTCTGAGGCCTTCGCGTGGCGGGCGTCCGCGTGGCGCTTAGTGGAGTCGCAGCACATAGCGGCCACCATGAAGCTGGTCGACGACCAGGTCGAGCAGGATCTGCTTGAGTCGCTCCTCAAAAGCAGCAAACCGGCGATCGTTCCGGAAGCCGAGTCCCTCGACTATCTGCTCGCGACACCGTTCCGCTATGACCCGTATCGCGGCGGCTCACGGTTTCGGGGAGATACCGATCCCGGCGTGTTCTACGGCGCCGAGACGTTACGTACTGCCTGTGCGGAACTTGGCTATTGGCGCTGGCGATTCTTGATGGATTGCGACGGCCTCGAGCGTATCGGGCCCGTAGCGCACACTGCCTTCCGGGTTGCTGTGGCAACAACTGTCGTCGATCTGCAAAGACCGCCATTTGACGTCGACCGCGCCGTATGGCGCCACCCGACCGACTACGCGCCAACCCAGCGCTTCGCGCGCATCGCCCGAGAAGCAGGGGTCGGCGGCATTCTCTACCGCTCGGTTCGTGATCTGGAGCCGGCCTGGTGCCTCGCCTTGCTGACGCCCGCGGGTTTTGCCGACCGCAAGCCTCGGGATGAACGCCAGACTTGGTATCTGGCGGTATCGCCGCGCGAGGTGACGCTGCGGCGGCATGCTGAGTCTATGCAGTTCCAGACCGACGATTGGATCGCGCCGTCCAAAGCGGCTATTCGAGGCAACCGTTGAGGATGGATCCGGATGAGCAAGGTAATGCCCCCCGCCAAGCAGGGGGCATTTTGGTCAACCGACAGACTGTATCCGGTCTTCCTGCGCTTAGAACTGGAAGCGCCCACGGATGCCAAACGTCCGCGGAGCGTTCAGCGCGATCAGCTGCTGACCAACAAGGGGGTTCGTGGCGACATTGAAGAAGCGCGTCGGCCGTGTATCGTCGGTCCAGAGACGCGTCCCGACGCGGTGGGCACAGTCATCCGATTTCCGTTAGTCTGAAACCTCTCCGCGGTGAGGGCGCGCGATGTCGGATATCTTTTTGTCCTATTCCCGCGACGATCGGGATGCGGTCGAGCCGCTCGCCGAGGCGCTCGCCCGGGCGGGATATTCCGTCTGGTGGGACCGCAACCTCACGGGCGGCCAGCGCTTTCTCGCCGAAACCCAGGCTGAACTCGATACTGCCAAGGCGGTGCTGGTCGTCTGGACGAAGCGCTCGGTGGGTTCGCACTGGGTGGCGGATGAGGCCAGCGCCGGCCGCGACAGCGGTCGATTGGTGCCGATCACTCTGGATGGTGCGATGCCGCCGCTGGGTTTTCGCCAGTTCCAGGTGCTCGACTTTTCGCGCTGGCAGGCCGGCGACTCGCGCGTCTTTGATGAGCTGCGAACGGCCCTCTCGCGACTGGTCGGCGCCGAGACGGCGAAGTCGGCGACCTCCGCCCAGTCTGCGCCGCTCTTCAAGCCTGCCGGCCGCCCGTCCTCACGCCGCCGTCTGCTGATCGGCGGCTCGATCGCTGCCGCGCTCGGCATCGCCGCCGTCAGCGTATTTCTCGCGCTGCGACCCACAACGACGCTGGAGCCGTCGCGGCTCGCGTTCTTCGGATTCGCCGCGAGGGGTGGCGATGCGCGGAGCGCGCAGATCGCCGATACCGCGACCACGGAGATCTTCGAGGCGCTGAGCATCCAGCAGGTGAATATGGCCGCGCGCAGCGAGACCGTCGGAACACCACCGGATCAGCAGTTCGCTCGCGCGCGGGCGCTCGGCGCACGCTTCACATTGAGCGGCGACATCAAGCCCGAACCCGGTAAGCCCGGCGAGGTCCGGATCGAGGTACGCATCGAAGACGCGGGCACCCGCTCGACGCTGTGGGAGGACTCGTTCGCCGCTGATGAGGCCGAGCCCGGGCCGGTCGCCGTACGTGCCGCGACCCGCGGCGGTGACACGGTACTCTGTTTCCTCGCTCGCTATGCCGAACTCTCGACGATCGTCGCAGACGCGGAACTGCTGGCGCCGCTGGCGACCTACTGTGCCGGGTGGCGCGATCTCCCTCTCAGGGCAGAGAAATTGCGTGCGGCGAAGCGCTTGACGGAACTCGCGCCCGGGGATGCCGCAACCCATGGCCGATACGCGGCGGTGCTCCTCGTGCAGGCTGTGGATCTGCTCGCCGGGTCAGGTATCGACAGCGCTTTGCTGCAGGAGGCAGAGCGTGCCTTCCGCCGGGCCGAGGAGATCGACTCGCAAGCACCTCTCGTCGCCTATCTGCGCTATCGCTTTATGCAACTCAAGGGTGCAGCGTTGGCGGACGCGGAGGCCGTGCTGCGAGCGGGGCTCGATCGCGATGCGTCCACGAACCGCGATTTCTTTGGCGATCAGGCTGTCCGGGGATGGCTGGCTACGGCGCTCCAGAATGTCGGTCGCGCAGCAGACGCGCTGCGCTTGGTCAGAAACGCCCATGAAACCGATCCTTTCAATCCGAGCCGGCACTTTGGTTATGTCGTCGCATTGCTCGATACCGGCGGGGAGTGGCAGGAGGCTTATCGGGATTTTCGGGCGCGTTGGCCGACGGCACTGGCGATTTCCACGGGATTTTCCGCGCTGATTCTGCGAGCGGAGGATGTGTACGGCGACATATCGACGGTCAAGCCGATACTCGAGAGGCCGCCTGCCTTCCTGCCCGCAACGACCCGTAAATGCTGGCAGGACCTCGGTGCGGTGTTGCGTAACAAAGATGTCCCGCAGCAACGCTTGCAGGCTATTGCGCTCGTCAAGGATTGCATGACGAAGAGGGCGATGACGCCGATGACTGCCCTCAATACCCTTGTTCGCGTGGGCGAACTCGACGGCGCCTTCGAACTCGCCGGCGCCCCGTTTTTCGATCCGCGCAATCCCGCGTCCCTCT
>CAZIRD010000117.1:5041-8280 GCA_964541625.1 uncultured Acidibacter sp. | reverse complement strand
GCCGAGGTGGCGTCGAAGGCGATGCGGATGTCGTCCGCCGCGAGATGCGGCAGCAGGCCGTCGACACCGCCGGTCGTCGTCTTCAGGCCATGCGCCCGTGCCCTTGCCAGCCCGTCGGAGGCCGGATCGATGCCGACCATCCACAGCGGGTTGATGGCCGCGCTGCGCAGTGCCTTCATCATGAGGTCGGTGCCGATGTTGCCGGAGCCGATCAGCGCCGCGTTGATCCTGCTGCTCATGTCGCCGTGCCCATCCCCGTTGCGAAAGTCGACAGGTTTTTCGCGTATTTTATTACCAATTCGTAGAAATGGTGGACTATATTTACGAAATCAACAGTCCGCACGGGGGTTCGGCCGATGACTGACCTTGCCTCGATCGAAGCCCGGCTCGATCGTCTGGAGTCGCTCGAGCAGATTCGGCAGTTGCCCGCCCGCTATGGCCTCGCGCTCGACATGCGCGACATGGATGCGCTCGCCGGGCTCTTCGTCGAGGACGTGCGCGTCGGTCGCGATCGCAGCGGTCGGCGCGCCTTGCGCGATTGGCTGGATGAGACCATGCGCGTTCAGTTCACCGGCACCTCGCATCATGTCGGCAACCACGTCATCGAGTTTGCCGATGCCGAGCATGCCCGTGGCGTCGTCTACTCGAAGAATGAACATGAGACGCCCACCGAGTGGGTGATCATGCAGATGATGTATGTCGACGACTATGAGCGGCGGTCCGGCCGCTGGTATTTCCGGCGTCGGCTGCCGCTCTACTGGTACGCGACCGATCTCAACAAGCCGCCGCTCGGCGCCAACAAGATGCGTTGGCCGGGCGTCGAGCCTTACGAGGGGGGCTACCACTCGCTGTTCCCGAGCTGGCAGGAGTTCTGGGATCGTGGCGGTCCGCCGGAGGCCGATGTAGTGGCGCCTGCCCCCTTCGACGAATTCATCCGGCGCATGCGGCGCGAGGCGGGTGCGCCAAAGATCAAGGTCCGTTGAGCATGGCGCAGGCGCCGTACTGGGACGAGCTCGATCGCGAGGATGCGAGCGGGCTCGCCGAACGGGTGCGGCTGGGCGAACTCAGCGCGGCCGAGCTTCTCGAGCGTAGCCTGGCCCGCATCGAGCGCATTGACCCGCTGATCAATGCCGTAACCCTGCGTCACGACGCGGCCGCGCGGGCCGCACTCGCGCAAGTGCGCGCCGATGCGCCGTTTGCCGGCGTACCGTTTCTGCTGAAGGATCTGGCGGTCGCCATGGCGGGTACGGCAGTCACCAACGGCAGCCGCTTCTTCCGCGGCCTCGAGTTCGAGCGTGACGGCGAGTTGGTGAGCCGGTTTCGTCGCGCCGGGCTCGTCATCCTCGGCAAGGCGGCGAGTCCCGAGCTCGGGTTGACGACGACTACCGAGTCGCTCGCCAACGGACTGACACGCAACCCCTGGCATCTTGGGCGGACTGCGGGCGGATCCTCCGGCGGTTCGGCGGCGGCGGTGGCGGCAGGGCTCGTGCCGATCGCGCATGCGAGTGACGGCGGTGGATCGATCCGTATCCCGGCGGCCTGCTGCGGACTGTTCGGACTCAAGCCGACCCGCGGTCGCGTGCCGTTCCCGCTGCGTCGCTATGAGGGCTGGGCAGGTCTGGGTACGCACTTTGCCGTGACCCGCAGTGTCCGCGATGCCGCGCGACTGCTCGATGCCGTGGCCGGACCGGAGCCGGGCTCGAGTGTGCTGCGGGCGCCGATGCCCGGAGAATTCTTTGCCGCCACCCGGCAGCCGCCGAGGTCACTGCGCATTGCCCGACTGCGGATGCCGCTGTCGGGTGTGGCGGCGGATGTCGAGTGTGAGCGCGCCGTCGATCTTGCGGCGGAGCTCTGCCGCGGACTCGGCCATGTCGTCGCCGATGCCACGCCGGCGCTGGATTACAAGGCCTACAACGCCGCTTTCGGCACCGTGGTGTCCGTGCAGACGCTGGCGGCGATCAGCGATCGCGAGCGGCAGCTTGGGCGGCTCTGTACACCGGAGGATCTCGAACCGGTGACCTGGTTGATTGTCGAAGCGGGTCGCCGCGTCGATGGTCTTGGGTACGTCCGCGCCCGTGAGACCTTCGATGAAACGGCCCGCAGCGCGGCGGATTTCTTTGCCGACTGGGATCTGCTGCTCTCGCCCACGGTCGCCAAGCCGCCGCTGCCGCTGGGTGTGCTCAGCCTCTCGCCCAAGGACTTCTCGCAGTACGCGGCCGAGGTATCGGGATTTTCCCCCTATGCCTCGCTTGCCAACATCACCGGCCAGCCGGCGATGTCTGTGCCGCTTGGTGAGTCCGCGGACGGCTTGCCGATCGGTGTGATGTTCCTCGCCCGCCATGCCGAGGAGGCGACGCTGCTGGCACTCGCGAGCACGCTCGAGCAGGCCATGCCCTGGCGCGAGCGTCGACCGCGCTTTATTGGGGTTTGAGCGGGGCTGCGGCGCGGGCGGCTTCGAGGGCGTTCCACTGCACGCGCAGCGTTACCAGATGCTCGACGTACTCGACCGCTTCCTGGGTGGGCACGGGCAGGCGGCGCAGGCGCTCGAGCCAGGCTGCAGTGGCGCCGCGCAGGACCCGCGGATCCTCGGGCGCGGCCAGCCAGGCCCAGTCGGCGAGATGGCAGGCGAGCGGCGGATCGCTCGCACGCAAGGCTTCCATGCGCGCGAGCAGCGACTCCACGCCGCCAGCGAGCGCAACGATCTCGCGGGCCTGTCGCGCCCTCGACGCAGGCGACCAGTCCGACGGCAATTCATTCCACCAGCCCGTGTATTCCTGCGCCACGGTCCGTGCGATGTCGCGCGGCGTGACGTAGAGCTCGGCAGCATCGGGACTCGACGCCAGCTCGGCCGGCAGGGATACGCCGTTGGCGGCATCGTATTTGCGCGTGCCTGAGTTGAGGGCAGCGAGCGTCTGCGCCGCGATCGACTCGAGCATCCGCGCCTGACTGGTGAAACGGCGCTCGACCTCCTCGGGGCCGACCAGGGCCGGTCCATGCATCGGCAGAGCACGCTGCGGCCGCAGCGCCGCCATGTCGCGCAGCGCCTGCGCCCAGCTCGTGACGTAGCGCTGCCGGCGCTTGCCGTTGCCGGCATTCGGCAGGAAGGGCTGGAAGTAATCGGCGCTCACGACGATGCCGCGGGTGGGTACCGACACCCAGAGCTGGTCGGCGGTTTCGCCGGGGGCGTGGGTGAGCACGAAGCGGTCATTGCCAATCGCCAGCTCGAGGCTGCCGCGGAA
>CAZIRD010000117.1:0-4941 GCA_964541625.1 uncultured Acidibacter sp. | reverse complement strand
AGCTTGCGCAGCGCATCGCGCAATGCCGGCCCCGCCGGCGCGTAGCCGGCATCGACCAGTACGAGCCCCGCGCTGGTTTCGAACACCGCGACGTTCACCCACGGGAAGCGCAGCAACCAGCTGCCGGGTCCCTGCGGCTCGACGACCAGCTTGGCCGCAGCGTCGGCGAGTGCGGGCGCGAAGTCGCGGCTGTACATGCGATTGGCGATGGCGTTGGAAGCGACGTTGCCGAAGCCGCCGACACGGCTGACCGCAGCAATCAGGAACGGATTTTCCCGATAGATGGCAGCCCGCGCCGCCGCGCGCAGTGCCTGCTGCGCGTCCGTGTCCGCCGCCGGCGCGGGCAGGGCGGTGGGCAGCACCGTCAGCAGCACCGTCAGCAGCATCGTCAGCAGCACCGCGGCGCTGTCGCGCCGCCAGCGACCCGCCGAATTCATTGCTGAGCGTTCCAGCGCGGATAATCGGTGTAGCCGCGGGCGCCCGGCGTGTACAGCGTCTTGCGGTCGAAGGCGGCAATCGGTCCGTTGCCCGCAATACGCTCGACGAGATCGGGATTGCCGACATAATGCCGACCGAAGGAGACGGCTTCGGCGCGGTGCAGGGTGATGGCCTCGCGGGCGGTCGCCGGCTCGAAGCCATCGTTGATGATCAGTGCACCGTCGTGCAGCTCGCGTGCCATGGCAAAGGCGTCGAGTTCGCGCAGCGGCGAGCGGATGACATGCAGCCACGCGCAGCGCAGCGGACGGAGCGCAGCGAGCAGGGTACGGCAGGTTTCGGCAGGATCGAAGTCGATCACGTCATTGAAGGGATTGCCCGGGCAGATCCGGTAGCCCACGCGGCCGGCGCCCACGGCGGCGACCAGCGCCTCCATGGTTTCGACCACGAAGCGCACACGGCGGCCGGCATCGCCGCCGTAGCCGTCGGTACGCAGGTTGGTGTTGCTGGCGAGAAACTGCATCGGCAGATAGCCGCTGGTGCAATGCAGCTCGACGCCGTCGAACCCGGCCTCGCGGGCAAGACGCGCCGCGTTCGCATACTCCTCGATGACCGCGGCGATGCCGGCGGCGGAAAGCGGTTCGGGCTCGTCACAGGGCTGCATCCCGGCCGCATCGGTATACAGCGATACATTGGCTTTGACCGCGCACGGGGCCACCGTGCGCGCCTCGGCCCGTTTGTTGTAGTGGCTCGCGATGCGTCCCACATGCATCAGTTGCGCAACGATTCGGCCGCCGCGAGCGTGCACGGCGGCGGTCACCCTGCGCCAGGCTTCGACCTGCGCGGCATCATGCAGTCCCGGGGTGCGCGGATAGCCTTTGCCGTGGATCGACGGCTGCACGCCTTCGGTGATGATCAGTCCCGCGCTGGCCCGCTCCGCGTAGTACTCGACATGCAAGTCGCTCGGGCAGTCGTTGGTGTCGGCGCGGCTGCGTGTCATCGGCGCCATGAACACCCGATTGCGGCAGTTGATATCGCCGAGTGACACCGGCGTGAAGAGCGCATCCGTCCCGTCTGTATTCGCGACCTCGTTCAAGCTGCTTGCCTCCTTGATGTCGCTCACAGCGGCCACACGGTAGCTTCCGCGCCGCCGTCGAGTTCCAGAGTCTTGCCGGTCATCCAAGACGACGCGGGTGAGGCGAGATAGAGCGCCGCGCAGGCGATATCCTCGACTTCGCCAAGCCGTGCGAGCGGCGTACGTTGCTCCATCGCGGCGCGCACTTCGCCGGTGAGGTACTTGCCGAGTGCCTCGGTGACCACGGGTCCCGGGGCGATCGCATTCACACGCACGCCTGGCGCGAAGTCCTGTGCCAGCAGGCGCGTGAGTTGCGTGAGCGCTGCCTTGGCAGTCCCATAGCTGGAAAAACTGCGCTGCGCGTAACGGGCCGCTGCCGAGGTGATGTTGATCACGCTGCCGCCGCCGGCTGCCCGCATTGCCGGTACCGCGGCGCGGGTGAGGGCGTACGCCGGCAGCACATTCCACTCCAGCGCCTTGAGGAACTGCGCCGGAGTGGTCCGCAGCGGGTCGTTCGGCCCCGCGCCGCCGGCATTGTTGACGAGCACGTCGAGCCGGCCGAGACCTTCGACGCAGCGCGTGACCACGGCGTCAAGCTCGCCCGTGTTGGCGACGTCGCAGGGCAACACCAGGGCGCGCCGGCCCGCCGCCGTCACCTCCGCCGCCAAAGAATCCAGATCGCCGCGCGTTCGTGCGACCACCGCAACCTCTGCGCCGGCAGCGGCGTAGGCGAGGGCGATCGCCCGACCGATGCCGCGACCGGCGCCTGTGACCAGCGCTACCTTGCCGTCGAGTCGGAAGCGCGGTGCGAGGTCCACTCGTGCTACCAGCGGCTCGTCACTTCGACGCCGTAGGTACGCGGCGTACCGAAGTACACCTGCGTGAGGCTGCCGAACCCGGGGCCGAAGTCGATCATGTTCTGGATGTACTTCTTGTCGGTCAGGTTGCGCGACCAGAGTGCGACGTCGAGCTTGGTGCCGCCCAGTTCGATGCCGTCGAAGGACAGGCGGGCGTTGAGCAGCGCATGGCTGGGTACGCGCGTGTCATTGGCGAGCGCCGAACCCACCGAGGCCGGATCGTTCGTCGGCAGCACGGCGAGCGGGTAGGGGTATAGCGTGTAGTCGTCGATGTAGCTTGCATCGAGCAGCAGACGGGTCTCGGCGCCGAAAACCGTGCCGAGTGCGGCGTCGAGGGTCGCCGACAGCGTCGTCTTCGGCAGGTGGGTCAGCGCGCGATTGAAGGCGACCTCGGCGCCGCGATCAACGTAGCGATCGAATTCGCCCGACATCTTGCCGAGCGCGAACTGCAGTCGCGTGCCCTGCGCGAACTGCCAGCCGAGTTCCACCTCGAGTCCCTTGACCGTCGCCTCGCCGGCATTCTTGATCGACGAGTTCGCGGCGCCCTTGGCTTCGAAGATCGACAGCTGCATGTCCTGTGAATCATTGTTGAACAGCGCGACGTTGGCATAACCGCGATTGTCGGCGAACAGCCACTTGGCGCCGATCTCGGTCGACTGCAGGCTCTCCGGCAGGTAGGGTGTCTGCACCTGGGCAATGTTCACCGGGATCGGGTTGGACGGATCGCCCGCTTCGCCGTTGAAGCCGCCGCTCTTGAAGCCCTCGGCATATTTGATGTACGCAGAGAACGAGTCGCGCGGCTTCCAGGTCAGCACCGCGAGCGGCGTGGTGTCGCTGAAGCTGGTTTTCGCGCGAGTGGTGCAGGGAACGTAATCGAAGACGCCGACGAGACCCGCGCAGCGGGCGATCGACTTGTCTTCGTTGGTGTAGCGCAGGCCGGCGGTGACCGCGAACTGGTCGTTGATCGAGTAGTCGATCTGGCCGAACGCCGCGGTCGCCTGCGTCTTGAAACCGTACTGGGACTTGAAGCGCACACCGACCGCGGGGCCGAACTCCACGAAAAAGGCCTGCGGATTGTCGGTGTAGCCATCGTCCTCGAAATAATAGAGGCCGGCGACGTAGGAGAGCGCACCGCTGCCGCCCACCCACTGCAGTTCCTGCGACAGCGAGTCGTAGTCCGACAAGCGCTGCGTATGGGCGATGTTGAGCGGCGAGCCGTCAAGATCGAGACCGTCTTCCCAGGTAAGCGAACGCTTGGCGCTGATCGAGCGCAGCGTGTTCGAATCATTGACCTGCCACTCCAGGGTGAGCGAGTGGCCCTGGGTTTTGGAGCGCTCGAACGACGGACCGTCCACGGTGGCGCGGGTCTGCCGCTCGCGCGACACGTACGGCGCGAGGAAGGGCAGCAGCGCACGGAAGAGCTGCGAGTGCGAGGCGTTCTGGTCTATGTCGTTGTAGTCGCCTCGGTAGGCAATGCTGAAGCTGTCGTTGACTGGCAGGTCGATGGCGAGCCGTGCACTCTTGCTGTCGACGTTGTTGAGTTCGCTGGTCGAGGCGCTGCGCCCCGGTGGCGTCGGCAGATTGCCGGCGCGGTTGTCCACCCAGCCGTCGCGACGCTGCGCAGCAACAGCGAGATTGACGCGCGCCTCGCCGATCTTCGGCAGGTCGATCGACACCTTGCCGCCGAGCGCCGAATAGTTGCCGACCGTGACCGTGGCGCTGCCGCCCGCTTCGCCGGTCGGCTTGCGGGTGACGATGTTGAACGCGCCGGCGAGGGTGTTGCGGCCCCACAGCGTGCCCTGCGGGCCGCGCAGCACCTCGACGCGGTCGATCTCGATGAGATCGAACAGTGCGCCCTGCGTTTTGCCGACATAGACGCCATCCACGTACATGCCCACGGCCGGCTCGAAGGTGAGCGCCGGATTCGCGGTGACACTGCCGCGGATGGCGATCTGCGCGGCAGTGCTGTTGCCCGGGGTGGGGCTGATCTGCAGGTTCGGCGTGAAACCCTCGAGACCTTGCACGTCGGTAATGCCGCGTCGCTCGAGGGCATCGCCGGCCAGTGCCGTGACGGCGATAGGCACATCGATCAGCCGCTGCTCGCGCTTCTGCGCGGTGACGACGATTTCCTGCAGGCCCGCCTCGTCGGACTGGGCGTACAGGGCGGGCTGCAGGGCGAGGGCGACGGCGACGGCCACCGTGGCGCCGCGCAGTGATCCGGACAGGTTGTTCATGGTCGGTTACTCCGCTTGGGAACTCGAACGCACGCTCCGGCGAACCGGGGCCAAAGAAATTGAGGACAAAGAATCAGAAAAAGTACGAGCCGCCGTTGGCCACCAGCACGCTGCCGGTAACGTAGGACGCCTCGTCACTCGCGAGAAAGCGAACCGCAGCAGCGACCTCGGCCGGCTTGGCGAGGCGACCGAGCGGGATGGCCTTCTCGAGGCTCGCGATCCACTCATCCGGAATCGAGCGCATCAGCGGCGTGTCGGTTGGACCCGGCGCGACCGCGTTGATGCGGATGCCGCGCGAGGCAACCTCGCGTGCCAATGCCCGCGTCATGCCGACCAGCGC
>CAZIRD010000116.1:5476-8308 GCA_964541625.1 uncultured Acidibacter sp. | reverse complement strand
CCGAAAGCGCCGACATCACGATCACGAGCGGCAGCACCTGGAAGGCGAAGGTGACCACCACGTTGGGGTTGGTCACGGTGAACGGCGTGTCGCCGCCGCCGAGGTAACCGAACACGAACGAGGTTCCCTTCAGGGTCGCCGCACCGAGCGCGCCGACTGCCTGGTTGAGATAGAGCAGACCTTCCTTGACCACCGGCGCCTTGAGCAGCAGCAGACAGATCAGGAACTGCAGGCCCACGGCGATGGCCACCAGTTTCCAGTTGATGAGTCGGCGGTTGCTGGACATCGGCAGCACGAGGACGATGAATACGGCGATGCCGAGCAGGGCCTGCAGGTAGAGCGTCATGGGAGATTTCCGTGTGCGTGGTGGCCGGGCGTGATCGCCGGTGGAATTATTTGAGCTTGATCTCGCGCAGCCGCTCCTGCAGGTACTCCTCGGCGAGGATCGGCGGCAGCGGCTCCGGTCGTCCCGGCCCGGTGCAGGAGGGCAGCGCGGCGATCGGGAAGTCCGGGTTGAAGTGCAGGAAGAACGGCATGGAGTAGCGCGCGTTCTGGGCCCGGGCACTCGCCGGGTTGACCACGCGATGGCTGGTCGAGCGCAGCACGCCGTTGGTCAGGCGCTGCAGCATGTCGCCGACGTTGACCACCATCGAGCCCGGCTGCGGATTGACCGGCAGCCACTCGCCTTGCCGGGTGAGCACCTGCAGTCCGGGCTCTTCGGCGCCCAGCAGCAGCGTGATGACGTTGATGTCCTCGTGCGCGCCCGCGCGGATGCTTTCGGTAGGGTTCGGCGGCATGGGCGGATAGTGGATCACCCGCAGGACGCTGTTGCCGAGCTGCACCTTGTCTTCGAAGTAGCCCGGCGCGAGATCGAGGACGCGTGCGATCGCGCCGAGCAGCCGTCGACCGGTACGGTCGAAGGTCTCGAACATCTCGATGCTGGTTTTCCTGAAGCCCGGGATCTCGTTGATCCAGACGTTGTCGGCCATGTAGTGCCGATACGGGTGGCTGGCCGGCAGTTCGCGGCCGACGTGCCAGAACTCCTTGAGGTCGTGGTGCAGGCTGCCCTTCGCGGTCTCGATGCCGAACGGCGTGTAGCCCCGCGCGCCGCCGCCGCCGGGAGTGTGGTAGCGCCGCTTCGCCTCGGTCGACCAGTCGAAAAACGTCTTGTAGAGATCGAGGAAGCGGTCGATCAGCGGCTGCGGGATGCCGTGATCGGTGATGATCACGAAGCCATGGTTTGCATAGGCAGCGCCAAGGTCGCGCACGAACGCGCTGTCCTCGACGTCCCGCAGGCTCAGGGTCGGGATGACGGGCGACATCGCGCCATTCTGCACCCGCAAGGGGGCCTACGTTAAGATTTCGCGATGCTTGACCTCATCGTGCGCCTGCTGGCCGCGTACCTGCTGGGCTCCATCAACGGCGCCCTGCTGATCGGCCGTTTCCGCGGGGTCGACATCCGCACGCAGGGCAGCGGCAATGCGGGCGGCACGAACGCCTTGCGTACGCAGGGCTGGGCGTTTGCAGCTGGCGTCATCGTCATCGACGTCGGCAAGGCCTTGCTCGCCGTATGGCTGCTGCCCACCGCCGTGATCCCGCCCGCACTGCCTGTCGAGTGGCTCGCCGTGGGCTGCGGATTCGCCGCGGTGCTCGGTCATGTCTATCCGCTGTTCCATGGTTTTCGCGGCGGCAAGGGCGTAGCGACCGTGCTCGGCACCGTGCTCGCACTGTCTTTGCCGCTGTTGCTCGGTGTGCTCGCGGTCTGGCTGCTGATGATGGTGCTCTTTGGTTACGTGGGGCTCGGCTCGATGGTGGCGGCAGCGTCGCTGCCGCTGCTCGTGCAGTGGGCCGCCGCGCGTGGTCTGCTGGCTGCAGCCGAAGTGTTGCCGCTCAGCGCATTCGGTATCGCCTGTGCGGCATTCGTCATCTGGACCCATCGCGCCAACATACTGCGGATGCGCGCCGGCACCGAGCCGCATGCGCGCCGGCTGTGGCTGCTCGGCCGGCTGACCGGCAGATCGTGACGCTCGCGCAGCGGATCTATCTCGCGCTCGCCGACGGCGGCCTGCACTCCGGCGAGGCACTCGCTGCACAGGCGGGCGTCACCCGCAGCGCGGTCTGGAAAGCCATCGGCCAGTTGCGTGACGCGGGTTTGTCGATCGAGGCGCAGACCAATCGCGGCTATCAACTCGTGCCGTGCTGCGCACCGCTCGCGCCAGCGGTGATCCATGCCGGGCTCGCCAAAGAAATACGTGGCTCCACTACGGTGGCGGTCGAGTGGGAGTTGCCATCGACCAACCTCGCGCTGCTTGCTGCGCCGCCGCCGCCTCCGGGCCGTCACGTCGTGCTGCTCGCCGAAAACCAGACCGGCGGTCGGGGTCGCCGCGGGCGGTCGTGGCGCGCGGCGCTCGGCGGCAGCCTTTGTCTCTCGATTGCCACGAGTTTCGAACCGTTGCCGCGCGACCTGCCGGCACTGACGCTGGCGATGGGAGTCTGCGTCCGTGCGGCGCTGCTTGCCTGCGGCGCGAGGGGTCTCGCGCTGAAGTGGCCGAACGACCTCGTCACCATGGCCGCCGCGGGAGCGGATTCCGCCAAGGCTCCGGCCAAACTCGGTGGCATCCTTGTCGAACTGCGTGCCGAGGCCGGTGGTCCGGGACACGTAGTGGTTGGCATCGGCCTCAACCTTCTTCTTGGTGCTGCAGGCCGCGCGGCCGTTGCCGAGCTCGGTACCACGGCTGCGGATCTCGCCACCCTCGGCGTCGACGTCGAGGCGCGCAATGCGCTGGCGGCGGCCGTCATCAGTGAGTGTGTGCGGGGGCTGGAGACCTTCGG
>CAZIRD010000116.1:0-5376 GCA_964541625.1 uncultured Acidibacter sp. | reverse complement strand
TTCACGGCGGCGGTTCGCCAGCTCGTCGGCAGAGCGCCACGGTTTGTACGCAGCAGCGCGCGCTCCACCGGGCTGCAAAACGGCTATCACGAGCCCTGGCGGCTCGGCGCCGATCGCTGGGTCGCGATGGCGGGCGCACGAGCCCTCGGCCGCGATGTGCTCGTCGTCGATGCAGGGACGGCGGTGACGATCGATCTGCTGGATGCCGAGGGACGCCACCACGGCGGCTGCATTCTGCCGGGCCTGCGCCTGATGAGCGGCAGCCTGCTGCAGGGCACGGGAGGTATCCGTCGTCGTGCGGGTGTCGGCGCCGCGACACGGCGCCGTCGCGCGGCGATCTTTGCGCGCGCCACGCGCGAGGCGGTGGACGCCGGCGCGTTGCTTGCTGTGGTGGGCGCCGTCGAGCGCGCGGTCGAGGAGGCGGCAGGCCGTCTTGGCCAGCGGCCGCGGGTGTTGCTCACGGGCGGGGATGCCGCCGCTATCGCCATCCGCCTGCGCAGCCGCCATGAGATCCGTCCGGCGCTGGTGCTCGAGGGACTTGCCGAGCTGCGCCGCGCGTTATCCTCCAGCGATCCGTCTTGAAAACCGT
Organism: uncultured Acidibacter sp.; assembly: GCA_964541625.1. Classification (GTDB taxonomy): domain Bacteria; phylum Pseudomonadota; class Gammaproteobacteria; order Steroidobacterales; family Steroidobacteraceae; genus UBA964. Next base: position 4,787 of record CAZIRD010000116.1, on the reverse strand, counting down.
CCGACAGGAGTTCCACCGATGAGCAATGCACCGACCTACACACCGCCCAAGGTCTGGGTTTGGGAGCAGGGCAACGGCGGCCGCTTCGCCAATATCAATCGACCCGTCGCCGGGGCGACGCACGAGAAGGAATTGCCTCGCGGCAAGCATCCGCTGCAACTGCATTCTTTGGGGACACCCAACGGCGTCAAGGTGACGATCCTGCTCGAGGAACTGCTCGCGCTCGGCCACACGGGCGCCGAATATGACGCCTGGTTCATCGACATCAGCAGCGGTGATCAATTTGGCAGCGGCTTCGTCGGCGTCAATCCGAACTCGAAGATTCCGGCGCTGCTCGACGTCAGCTTCGAGCCGCCGGTGCGGGTGTTCGAGTCCGGGGCCATCCTGACGTATCTCGCCGAGAAGTTCGGCGCTTTCCTGCCGGATGCCGGCCCGGCGCGCGCCGAGTGCCTGTCGTGGCTCTTCTGGCAGGTCGGCAGCACGCCCTACGTCGGCGGCGGCTTTGGTCATTTCTATGCCTACGCGCCGGACAAGTGGAAGTACCCGATCGACCGTTTCGCGATGGAGACCAAGCGGCAACTCGATGTGCTGGACCGCAACCTTGCCGCGCGGCGGTTCATGACCGGCGAGGACTACAGCGTTGCCGACATGGCGATCTTCCCCTGGTACGGCGGGCTCGTACTGCAGAACCTTTACAGCGCCGCGGAATTCCTTGAAGTCGGCACTTACCGGAACCTCGGGCGCTGGGCGAACGAGATCGCCGCGCGCCCGGCGGTGCAGCGCGGCATGCGCGTCAACCGGGCGAAGGGCGACGGCGCGGTGCGCGAGCGGCATGCGGCGAGCGATCTCGACTGAGAAACGCGGTAGAATCACGGCATAAAAGCCGGGTTAGCACAGTGGTAGTGCAGCAGTTTTGTAAACTGTTGGTCGGGGGTTCAAATCCCTCACCCGGCACCATCTTCCAGGGGGCCGCACCGATCTCATGGGCACTAGACTCCGCAGGCGCGAGTTCGTGGGTTGGGCGGCAGTCGGTGGTCTCGCGCTGCTGGGCAATGGCGGGCGAGCGTTCGCGCGGTCGGCGGCCGGAGTAGACCTCGAAGAAGCGACCATCGCATCGCTGCAACGGGCGCTCGCCGCGGGGGCGACGACCTGCAAGGCCATCGTCGAGGGTTATCTCGCCCGCATCAAGACGCTCAATCCGCAGCTCAATGCGGTCGTCGAAATCAACCCCGACGCGCTCGCCATCGCCGCCGAGCGTGATCGCGACTTCAAGGCGGGCGTCAGCCGCGGCCCGCTGCACGGCATCCCCGTGCTGCTCAAGGACAACATCGACACCGCCGACCGGATGAAGACCACGGCCGGGTCGCTGGCACTTCTCGAGGCGCCTACGCCGCAGCGTGACGCCTTCATCGTCGGCCGCCTGCGTGCGGCAGGCGCCGTGATTCTCGGCAAGACGAACCTGTCCGAGTGGGCAAACTATCGTTCGGATTTTTCTTCGAGCGGCTGGTCCGCGCGGGGTGGTCAGACACGCAATCCCTATGTGCTCGACCGCTCGCCCTGTGGTTCATCCTCGGGGTCGGCTGTCGCCACCGCGGCCAACCTCACTGCCGTGTCGATTGGCACCGAGACCAACGGCTCGATCGTCTGTCCATCCGCGAACGGCGGGCTGGTCGGCCTGAAACCGACGCTCGGGCTCGTGTCGCGCAGCGGCATCATCCCGATCGCAGCGAGCCAGGACACGGCGGGGCCGATGACGCGCAGCGTGGCGGATGCGGCGGTGATGCTCGGTGTGCTGGTGGGCGCCGATCCGGAGGACGGCATCACCGCGCAGGCCTCACGCGGTCTGCGCGACTACACGCCGCACCTCAAGACGGACGGGTTGCAGGGCAAGCGGATCGGCGTGGCGCGCAATTACTTTGGCAACGTGCTGCGCGTCGATGCCGTCATGGAAGAGCAGCTCACGATCCTGCGCGCGCAAGGCGCCGAGCTCATCGATGTCCGTCTCGAGATGCCGGGTGCTGGCGAGGCGTCGGGCAAGGTGTTGAGCTTCGAGTTCAAGGACGGACTCAACCGTTATCTTTCTAACCGCGGCGCCGCGGTCAAATCGCTTGAAGAGCTCATCGCCTTCAACATTGCTAACGCCGAGCGCGAGATGCGCTACTTCAAGCAGGAGATCTTCATCGCCGCGCAGAAGCGGGCGCCGCTGACGAGTCGGGAGTACCAGCTCGCCCTGCTGCAGGCGAAGACGCTGTCGCAGGATGCGATCGATGGTCTGCTGGAAAAGCATCGACTCGATGCCATCGTCGGGCCTTCGAACGGCGCGGCCTGGCCCATCGATCTCGTCAACGGCGATGGCGGCTCCCGCAATTCCTACATCGCGACCTCGTCGCCGGCGGCGATCGCCGGCTATCCGAACATCACAGTGCCCTGCGGATTTCTCACCGCCCTGCCGCTGGGCATTTCGTTCTGGGGGCGCGCATTCAGCGAACCGACGCTGATCGAGATCGCCTACGCCTATGAGCAGGCGACGAAGGCACGACGGGTGCCTAAGCTGCTGCCGACCTATGTCTGAGCGGTGGAGTTGGGCGTGATGACGCGTGCACGCGGTGGATGGCTGACAGCCTTGGGCGTCGGATCATTGCTCGCTATGACTACGGTCGCCGCTCCGCCTGCGCCGCGCGCGCCATCGGCGAAGGTAGCCAAGCTGGTGGCGGCGATGACGCCCGAGGAGAAGGTGAACCTCGTCGTCGGTACCGGCATCACGCTGCGCGAACTCGCCTTGCCCGCCGAGTTTCAGCGACCGACGACGGGCGACAAGCCGCTGCGTGTCCAGGGCAGTGGCGCCGAGACTTTCGCCATCCCTCGCCTCGGTATCCCGTCGATCACTCTCGCCGACGGCCCCGCAGGCTTGCGGATCGACCCGCGGCGCGCGGGCGAAACGCGCAGTTTCCACGCCACGGCCTTTCCCGTCGGCAGCCTGCTTGCCTCGAGCTGGGACAGCGAGCTCGTCGCCCGGGTCGGCGCGGCGATGGGCCGCGAGGCGCGCGCCTACGGTGTCGACGTGCTGCTCGCACCGGCGCTCAACATTCACCGCAATCCGCTCGGCGGCAGGAATTTCGAGTACTACTCCGAGGATCCGTTACTCAGCGGTCGGATGGCCGCGGCGATGGTCAACGGCATCCAGTCCGCCGGCGTGGGCGCCACCCTCAAGCACTTTGTCGCCAACGACCACGAATGGAACCGCTTCACCATCAATGTGAAGCTGAGCGAGCGCGCGCTGCGCGAAATCTACCTGCGGCCTTTCGAGATTGCCGTCCGCAGCGCTTCCCCCTGGGCGGTGATGTCCTCGTACAACAAGGTCAACGGTACCTACACCTCGGAGAGCCAGAGACTGCTGAGCGAGGTGTTGCAGCGGGAGTGGGGCTTCGCGGGCATGGTGATGACCGACTGGTTCGGTGGCGTCGATCCGCTGGCACAGATGCGGGCGGGCAATCACCTGCTGACGCCGGGCACCATCTTTCAGCAGACAACGCTGCTCGCCGCCGCAACGGCGGGGACGTTGCCCGCTGAGGTCCTTGACCGCAATGTCAGCCGGATCCTCGAGCTGGTGCAACGCACGCCGAGCTTCCGGCGGGAGCGGCCGACCAATGCGCCGGACCTCGCCGCACACGCAGTGATCGCGCGGGAGGCGGCGCGCGACGCCATGGTGCTGCTCGAGAACCGCGGTGCACTGCCGCTCAAGTCGACGCGACGGCTGGCGCTCTTCGGCAATGCCGCCTACGACACGGTGATCGGCGGCAGCGGCAGCGGTGATGTCAACGAGGCGTACGCCGTCTCGGTCGCGGAAGGCCTGAGCGCTGCCGGGCAGATCGTGGATCCGTCGATTGCCGGCCAATACACCGCCGCGGTCGAGCGCGCACGCGCGCAGCGTGCCGCGCCGCAATCGCTGTTGCCGCGACCCAATGTCGGCGAGCAGGCCATCGATGCGGAGCGGATCGCAGCCAGCGCGCGCGCGAATGATGCGGCGGTGCTGGTCATTGGGCGCCGCTCGGGGGAGTTTGCCGACCGCTCGAAAGCGCCCGGGGATTTCGCGTTGCTCGACACCGAGTTCGCGCTGCTTCGCGAGATTTCCAGGAGCTTTCGCGCCAACGGCAAGCCGTTCGTGATCGTGCTCAACATTGGCGGCGTGATCGAAACGGCGAGTTGGAAAGACCTCGCCGACGCCATTCTTCTGGCGTGGCAGCCCGGCCAGGAGGCGGGGAATGCGATTGCCGATGTGCTTACGGGAAAAGTGAATCCGTCGGGCAAGCTGCCGACGACTTTCCCGCTCGACCTCGAGAGCGTGCCGTCCTCGAAGAATTTCCCGGGTCGCACCTTGCTCGGTCCGGACCCCGCTGCGCGTGGCCTTTTCGCGGTCACCGATCGTGCCGCCGAAATTGTCTACGAGGATGACATCTGGGTGGGCTACCGGCATTTCAGTTCGCGGCGGGTACCGGTCTCCTATCCGTTCGGCTTCGGGCTCTCGTATACGAGCTTTCGGTATTCGGACCTGAAGCTCGGCAGCACGACGTTCGACGGGCGCCTGCCGCTCGCCATCACCGTGACCAACGTCGGACGCGTGCCTGGTCGCGAGGTGGTGCAGGTTTACGTGTCGCCGCCCGACGCTGCGGAGCCTGAGGGCATCGCGCGTCCGGCCATCGAGTTGAGGGGCTTCGCAAAAAGCCGCCTGCTCAAGCCCGGTGAATCCGAGACGCTGCGCTTCACGTTGCAGCCGCGGGATCTCGCGT
>CAZIRD010000115.1:0-8447 GCA_964541625.1 uncultured Acidibacter sp. | reverse complement strand
TCGGCGCTGTCGCTGGTGCTCGCGTTCTTCACGAGCGCGGCGCTGTGGCTGCTGATCGAGGCCGAATTTCTCGCCATCGTCCTGGTGCTGGTCTACGTCGGCGCGGTGATGGTGCTGTTCCTGTTCGTGGTCATGATGCTCGACATCAACGTCGAGGAGATCAAGCGCGGCTTCACCCGCTATGCCTGGCTCGGCTGGCTGGTGGCGTTGCTCGTCATAGGGCAGATGGTCGCGGTGTTCGGTGCCCGCCGGTTCGGCATCGACACCACGGTGGTGGTGGCACGGCAGGCCGCCGACCACAGCAACACCCGTGAACTCGGCGAAGTGCTCTATACACAGTACGTGTACCCCTTCGAACTCGCCGCCGTGCTGCTGCTGGTGGCGATCGTGGCCGCGATCGCCCTCACCATGCGCCGCCGTCCGGGACTCAAGCCGCAGGACGTGGCGAAGCAGGTGGCTGTGCGTCGCGAGGACCGCGTGCGCATCGTCAAGGGCGTGGGCCCGGAGGAGGGCGCGCCATGATCACGCTGCAGCACATGCTGACGCTGTCGGGGCTGCTGTTCGCGCTTTCGATCGCCGGCATCTTCCTCAATCGCAAGAACGTGATCCTGCTGCTGATGTGCATCGAGCTCATGCTGCTCGCCGTCAACTTCAGCTTCGTGTCCTTCTCGCGCTTCCTCGGGGATCTCGACGGGCAGGTGTTCGTGTTCTTCGTGCTGACCGTGGCAGCCGCCGAGTCGGCGATCGGTCTCGCCATCCTCGTGGTGCTGTTCCGCGAGCGTCGCAGCATCAACGTCGAAGACCTCGACACCCTGAAGGGCTGACATGAACCCGAATCTGCTGCTCGCCATCCCGCTGTTGCCGCTCGTCGCGGCGGTCATTGCCGGCCTTGCCGGCAAGGTCATCGGGCGAACGGCTGCGCACGTGATCACCATTGCGGCAGTCGGTCTGTCGTTCGCGCTCTCCGCGCGTATTGCCTGGCAGCTGTTCTCCGGCGAGGTCGGCGTCTACAACGATACGGTCTACACCTGGCTGGTGAGTGACGGCATTCGCATGGAGGTCGGCTTCCTCGTCGATCAGCTGAGCGTGCTGATGATGTGCGTGGTCACCTTCGTGTCCTTCTGCGTACACGTCTACACCATCGGCTACATGCACGACGATCCGGGTTACCAGCGCTTCTTCGCCTACATCTCGCTGTTCACCTTCGCGATGCTGATGCTCGTGATGTCGAACAACTTCATGCAGCTGTTCTTTGGTTGGGAAGCGGTCGGTGTCGTGTCCTACCTGCTGATCGGCTTCTGGTACACCAAGCCGAGTGCCATCTTCGCGAACCTCAAGGCGTTCCTCGTCAACCGCGTCGGCGACTTCGGCTTCGTGCTGGGAATCGCCGGCGTCGTTTACTACACCGGCTCGCTCGACTATCGCGATGCCTTCGCGGCCGCGCCGCAACTGGCCGAGACCGGTTTCGCGCTGTCCGGCTCGCTGGAGGTGTCGGCAATCACCCTGATTTGCGTCTGCCTCTTCATCGGCGCCATGGGCAAGTCGGCGCAGGTGCCGCTGCACGTCTGGCTGCCCGACTCCATGGAAGGTCCGACGCCGATCTCCGCGCTGATCCATGCGGCGACCATGGTCACCGCGGGTATCTTCATGGTGGCGCGCTTCTCGCCGCTCTTCGAGCAGTCCGAGGCGGCGCTGTCGTTCGTGCTCGTGGTCGGTGCCACGACCGCGCTTTTCATGGGCTTCCTCGGTATCGTCAACAACGATATCAAGCGGGTCGTCGCCTACTCGACGCTCTCGCAGCTCGGCTACATGACGGTGGCGCTCGGCGCGTCGGCCTACGGCGCGGCGATTTTCCACCTCATGACACACGCGTTCTTCAAGGCGTTGCTGTTCCTGGCCGCCGGCTCGGTGATCATCGGCATGCACCACGAGCAGGACATGCGCAAGATGGGCGGACTCGCCAAAGTCATGCCGATCACTGCAGCGACCTGCTGGATCGGTGCGCTCGCGCTGATCGGTACGCCTTTCCTGTCCGGGTTCTACTCGAAGGATTTCATCATCGAGGCGGTGCATGAGTCGCATCGCTGGGGCGCGACCTACGCTTATTGGTGTGTGCTGATCGGCGTGTTCGTCACCGCGTTCTATACCTTCCGCATGGTGTTCATGACCTTCCACGGCGCGCCGCGCTGGGCGCAGCCGGACGCGCACGGGCACGCGGACGATCATGCTCATGCCGACGATCATGGCCACGGGCACGGTGGCGGTACGCCGCACGAGAGCCCATGGGTCGTGACCTTGCCGCTGGTGCTGCTCGCCATTCCGTCGCTGGCGATCGGCTATTTCACCGTACAACCGCTGCTGTTCGGCGGACAGTTCGGCGACGCCATCCAGGTACTCGAGCGCAACGACGTGCTGGCGGAGCTCGCGTCGCATTTCCATGATCCGGCCTCGTTCGCGCTCGCCGCCGTGGGCCACCCGCCACTCTGGCTCGCGATCGCCGGCGTCGTGTCGTCGTGGTTCCTCTTCCTCAAGAGCCCGCAGACGGCGGAGCGGCTTGGGGCAGTTTTCGCACCGCTGCGTCGCGTGCTCGACAACAAGTACTACTTCGACTGGTTCAATGAAAAGGTACTCGCTGCCGGCAGCCGCGGTCTTGGCCGGGTGTTCTGGAAAGCCGGCGACCAGACGCTGATCGACGGCGCGCTGGTCAACGGCTCCGCCCACCTCGTCGGTTCGCTCGCCAATGTCGTTCGCCGCGTGCAGACCGGATATCTCTACTCCTATGCGTTCTGGATGATGATCGGGCTCGCGGCGCTGCTCGCGTGGTTCCTGTTGTTCGCCTGACGTGACGCCGGATCCAGCACCACGAGAAGAATGATGCAGGCAGGTTTGCTCTCCACACTGGTCTGGTTGCCCATCCTCGGCGGCGTGGCTGTGCTCGCGCTCGGCAACTCGCGCATCGGCGCGGGCCGCTGGCTGGCACTCGCCACCGCCCTCGCCACGTTCCTGTTGTCGATACCGCTCTACACGGGTTTCGACACCACGACCGCCGCGTTTCAGTTCGTCGAGCAAGTGCCGTGGATCCCGGCGTTCAATGTCACCTACCACCTCGGTATCGATGGCATTGCGCTGCCGCTCGTGCTGCTGACGACCTTCGTGACCATACCGGTGGTCATTGCCGCCTGGACGGTCATCGAGGAACGCCCTGCCCAGTACTTCGCAGCGTTCCTGATCATGGAAGGGTTGATGGTCGGCGTGTTCTCGGCGCTCGATGCGCTGCTCTTCTACTTTTTCTGGGAAGCGATGCTGATCCCGATGTTCCTGATCATCGGCATCTGGGGCGGCCCGCGGCGCGTTTACGCGACGCTCAAGTTTTTCCTGTACACCTTCCTCGGCTCGGTGTTCATGCTGGTCGCACTGATCTACATGTACCTGCAGGCTGGCACCTACGATGTCGTTGCGTTGCAGGAACTGCCGTTGCGCGCCGACGAGCAGTTCTGGATCTTCCTCGCGTTCTTCGCGGCGTTCGCCGTCAAGATCCCGATGTTCCCGGTGCACACCTGGTTGCCGGACGCCCACGTCGAAGCACCAACGGGTGGTTCAGTGGTGCTCGCCGCGATCATGTTGAAGATGGGGGGCTACGGCTTCCTGCGCTTCGCGCTGCCGATCGCCCCCGACGCCGCGCGCGAACTCGACATGGTGATGATCGTGCTCTCGCTGATCGCAGTCGTCTACATCGGCTTCGTCGCGCTCGTGCAGACCGACATGAAGAAGCTGATCGCCTATTCGTCGATCGCGCACATGGGTTTCGTCACCCTTGGCTGTTTCCTCGCTTTCGACATCGCGGCGAACACCAACTCGCTGGCCGGTGTCGGCATGGGTATCGATGGCGCCATGGTGCAGATGGTGTCGCACGGCCTGATCTCGGCGGCGATGTTCCTCTGCGTCGGTGTGATGTACGACCGCCTGCACAGCCGCGAGATCAGTGCCTATGGCGGCGTGATCAACCGCATGCCGATGTTCGGTGCCTTCATGGTGTTGTTCGCGATGGCCAATGCCGGTCTTCCCGGCACCTCGGGCTTCGTTGGCGAGTTCCTGGTGATTATCGCGAGCTTCAAGGCCAATTTCTGGTACGCCTTTCTCGCCGCCACGACTCTCATCCTCGGCGCGGCCTACACGCTCTGGCTCGTCAAGCGGGTCATCTTTGGTCCGGTCGGTAACGACCATGTCGCCACCCTCGAAGACCTCAACAGTCGCGAGTTCCTCGTGCTGGCCGTGCTGGCGGTTGGCGTGTTGCTGCTCGGCCTGTGGCCGGCGCCCTTGCTCGAGGTGATGCAGCCCTCCGTGCAGCATCTCGTCGAGCAGATCGTCACGAGCAAACTGCCCTGATTTCCCACCGAACCCCGACATGACACCCACCCTGACACTCGCCTCGCTCGCCCCCGCGCTGCCCGAGATCTACCTCACTGCGGCGATCTGTCTCGTGCTGCTGGTGGACGTGTTCGCCGGCACCGCGGCTCGGCGCGTGACGCCGACCCTGACGCTGCTCGTGATCGGCGTCGGTGCCGCGCTGACCCTTGCCTATGCGCAGGTCGAGGTATCCACCGAACTCTTCTCGGGCATGTACATCGCCGATCCGCTGGCTACGGTGCTCAAGCTGCTGACGATGTTGTTCGTCGCCGTGTCGCTGCTCTATTCACGGCATTTTCTCGAGGCTCGTGGGTTGCTGAAAGGCGAGTACTACGTGCTCACCCTGACGGCGATGCTGGGCATTTTCGTCATCGTGTCGGCGGGGAGCCTGCTCACGCTGTACATCGGCATCGAACTGCTGTCGCTCTCCCTCTATGCCTTGGTTGCCTTCGATCGCGACTCCGGCATCGCCGCCGAGTCGGCCATGAAGTACTTCGTGCTCGGCGCGATCGCCTCGGGCTGCCTGCTGTACGGTATGTCGATGGTCTACGGCCTGACCGGTACGCTGCTCCTTGGCGAACTGGCCGCGGCGTTGCAGGGCGCACCGAGCCTCGGGCTCATCATGGGCGTGGTGTTCATCGTGGTCGGCGTGGCCTTCAAGTTTGGCGCCGTGCCGTTCCACATGTGGGTGCCGGACGTCTATCACGGTGCACCGTCGTCGGTGACGCTGCTCATCGCCACGGCGCCGAAGATCGCCTCGTTTGCGCTGGCCTTTCGGCTGCTCTCGGGTGCGCTCGGTAACGTCGCCGATACCTGGATTCAGATGCTGGTGATCGTCGCCGTGCTCTCGGCGCTGCTCGGCAATGTGGTCGCCATCGCGCAGACCAATCTCAAGCGCATGCTGGCCTATTCAGCCATTGGCAACGTGGGCTTCATCCTGTTCGGCTTCATTGCGGGCACGGAGCAGGGGCAGGAGGCTGCGCTGTACTACACGATTGCCTATGTGCTCACCACGATGGGCGCTTTTGGCGTGATCCTGCTCGCCAGTCGGCGTGGCTTCGAAGCCGACGAGCTTGACCATTATCGCGGCCTGCACGCGCGCGACCCCCTGCTTGCGCTGATCCTCATGGTGGTGATGCTGTCGCTCGCCGGAATCCCCCTGACGGTGGGTTTCGTGGCGAAGCTGCAGGTGTTCCAGGCGCTGTGGGCATCGGATCACCTTGCACTCCTCGTGTTCGCGGCGGCCGTCTCGGTGATCGGCCTGTTCTACTACCTGCGTGTGATCAAGATCGTCTACTTCGATTCGCCGGGCGATCTCCAAGTACCGGAGCGCCATGCGGGCCTGCGGCTCGCGCTCGGCCTCAATGCCGTCGCCGTCGTTGCGCTTGGCGTACTACCGCAGTCGCTGGTCGAGCTCTGCGCGCGGGTGCTTGGTTGAGGCAAGAGCGGGTCTAGATAACGGTTGAGTAGTGGGCGGCGAGGCTGTATGCTTCGCGGCCCAATCTGGTGCGGGGTGGAGCAGTCTGGCAGCTCGTCGGGCTCATAACCCGAAGGTCGCAGGTTCAAATCCTGCCCCCGCTACCAATCCCTGAGACGACAACGTCTCTCGATCTTCTCGAGCGCTCAGGGCGCCTCTCCATGGATCACGGGAACTCCCCAGACCCGCAGCAGCTCGTTTCGTTCGCCGATCTCGGCCTGCCTCCCGCGTTGGTTTCGGTGCTGGCGGAAGTCGGCTACGAAACGCCGTCGCCCATTCAGCAAGCGACCATCCCGGTGTTGCTCGAGGGGCACGACCTGATCGGTCAGGCCCAGACAGGCACGGGCAAGACCGCCGCATTCGCCTTGCCGCTGCTCGCGCGAATCGACCTGGCGCGCCGCGAACCGCAGGCGCTCGTGCTGGTGCCGACCCGCGAGCTTGCGATCCAGGTGGCCGAAGCATGCCAGAAGTACGCGAGCCACCTGCCGGGTTTGCATGTCCTGCCGATCTACGGCGGGCAGAGTTACACGCCCCAATTGAATGCGCTGCGACGCGGTGTGCACGTGATCGTCGGCACTCCGGGGCGTGTCATGGACCATCTCGAGCGGGGCACGCTCGATCTGCGAACCGTCGATTTTGTCGTTCTTGATGAAGCAGACGAAATGCTGCAGATGGGTTTCGTCGACGCGATCGACCACATCCTGGGGCTGGTTCCCGAAGGTCGGCGAATCGCGCTTTTTTCCGCGACGCTGCCGGCGCAGATCAGGCGGATCGCGCAGAAGCACCTGCGCAATCCGCGGGAAATCACAGTCCGATCGAAAACTGCCACGGCGGCCAACATCCGTCAGCGGTACTGGCTGGTGTCCGGCGTCCACAAGCTCGATGCGCTCACGCGGCTGCTCGAGGTCGAGCCTTTCGATGCCATGCTGGTATTCGCACGCACCAAGCAATCGACCGTCGAACTCGTCGAAAAGCTCGAAGCGCGCGGCTTCTCGGCCGCGGCGCTCAACGGCGACATTCTGCAGGCACAGCGCGAGCGGACGATCGCGGCGCTGAAGAGCGGCAAGCTGGATATCGTGGTGGCGACGGACGTCGCGGCCCGCGGACTCGATGTCGAGCGCATTACGCATGTCGTCAATTTCGACGTGCCCTACGACAGCGAATCCTACGTGCACCGGATCGGTCGGACCGGGCGCGCGGGCCGCTCGGGCGAGGCCATCCTCTTCATCGCGGCGCGCGAGCGAAACATGCTGCGCATCATCGAGCGCGCCACGCGGCAGCCGATTGAGCCGATGGTTCTGCCGACGGTGCAAGAAGTCAACGTTCGCCGTGCCGAGAAGTTCAAGAAAGAACTCGCCGAGATCATCGCCACGCAGGACCTTGCGGCCTATCGCAACGTCATCGAGGAGTTCGTACGTGAGAGCGATGCCGACATCGTCGATGTCGCCGCTGCCTTGGCCTCCCTCGCAAAGTCCGGTCGCGCCCTGTTCGTCGGCGGGCAGGGATCAGCGGGGCGAGCGGGGTCGGAGGGGTCAGCGGGGTCAGCGGAGTCAGAAGGGGCGCAGGCGGTCTATCGTCTGGAGGTGGGGCGTCGCCACGGCGTCCAGCCCGGAAACATCGTCGGCGCGCTGGCTCACGAGGGCAATCTTCGCGGCAGCGACATCAACGGGATCGATATCCGGGATGACCATACCCTGGTGCGCCTGCCGGCGACCATGCCCGAGCAGGTGCTGAAGCACCTTCAGGGGGTCAAGGTCCGCGGCCGGCCGCTCGCCATCGCGCTGGCGGGCAAGCCGAAGGGGCCGGCTAAGGGCCGGGGACGAGGCTGACCCGAGGGTAGGGTCAGTTTTCCGCTGACTCCCGTCCCATCGGTGGCGTTCAGGAAGTCAATTTCCTGCCGATAACCCCTTGCCCGGCAGGTAAAATTTGCGTGCGCTTGGGTCAACAGCCGAAACTCTCGCTTTCTCCTTGATTCTCAATAGATTACGATCATTTCCTACTGCGGGTGCTGTTCCGCGGCATGGGGTTTCGGTGGCTCCTCGAACGTCATTTGCCGATCAATGTATCGCACGCGTGTTGCCTCTGAACCGCGCAGTCGCGCTTTTCCTGCTGATTTTGTTTTCCGCGCTGCCGGAGTCTGGCTATGGCCAGACTGCACCGAGTGCATCGGTGAGCCGTCGGACGGTGATTTTCGCGACGTCCGTGGGGGTAGGAGAGTCGAGTTCGCCGCAGGTCGTATCGCTGACCAACTCGGGCGGCGGGACGCTCTCGGTCAGTTCGGTGGAACTGACGGGCACGGATGCGAGCCAGTTTTCGCGCACGCATGACTGCACAAGCCTCGCGGCGGGGGCGAGTTGCACAATTCGGGTGACCTTGCGTCCGACGAGTGCGGGAAGCAAGACGGCGACGCTCTCCGTCGCCCATAACGCCTCGGGCAGTCCGACGCGGATGACGCTGAGCGGATTGGCGACGGCCGCTGCCGTGGTGGTGCAGGGATCCGCGCTCAACCCGTCCTCGGTGACGGATCTGGATGTGCTCAAGTACGTGGCGAGCAACCCGGATC
>CAZIRD010000114.1:0-8453 GCA_964541625.1 uncultured Acidibacter sp. | reverse complement strand
ATACCTCTTGCGACGCGGCGTCAGACGCGACGCTTCTTGGGCGGACGACAGCCGTTATGCGGAATCGGCGTGACGTCGAAAATGCTGGTGATCTTCAGGCCGCAATTGTTGAGCGCGCGAACGGCCGACTCGCGACCCGGGCCGGGACCCGCCACACGAACCTCGACGTTGCGAAGTCCATGCTCTTGGGCGGCGGTGCCAGCCTTCTCGGCGGCCACCTGAGCCGCGAACGGCGTCGACTTGCGCGAACCACGGAAGCCCGAGCCACCCGAGGTCGCCCAGGACAGCGTGTTGCCCTGACGGTCGGTGATCGTGACGATCGTGTTGTTGAACGACGCGTGGATGTGCGCAATGCCGTCGAGCACGTTCTTGCGTGCTTTTTTCGGCTTCTTGCCGCCGGATCCGGCGTTCGACTGTTGCTTTTGATCTGCCATTTGCGTGTGCCTGCTGAGCTAGCTGGTGTGGGCTAAAAAGATCAACCCTTGCCCGGGGGCGCGTTGAGCTTGACGGCCTGCTTACGCGGACCCTTGCGCGTGCGCGCGTTGGTTCGCGTGCGCTGACCTCGGACCGGCAGACCCTTTCGATGGCGCATGCCACGGTGGGTTCCCAGGTCCATCAGACGCTTGATGTTCATCGAGACCTCGCGACGCAAGTCGCCCTCGACGAGACCCTTGGCGATCTGCGCACGAAGCGCATTCACCTCGGACTCGGTGAGGTCCTTGACCTTGGTCGTCGGATCGACGCCTGCGGCTTCGCAGACGGCGCGCGAACGACTCTTGCCCACACCGAAGATGTGAGTCAGGCCGATGACAACGTGCTTGTTCATCGGGATGTTTATTCCGGCGATACGTGCCATGTTTACTGCCCCGAAGCCGCAAAAAAGCGCGGCATTCTACTTAAATACCCTTGGTTCTCAACCCTGCCGCTGCTTGTGCCGCGGATCTTTGCAGATCACGTAGACGACGCCACGTCGCCGCACGATCTTGCAATCCTTACAAATCTTTTTTACTGACGGACGAACTTTCATGAGCCTTACCCTTTAGTTCACTGCGGCGCGCCGCCGCGTCCATAGCCCATCAGATTGGCCTGCTTGAGCAGACCGGGATACTGGTGGGACATCAAATGCGCCTGCAGCTGGGCCATGAAATCCATGGCCACCACCACGACGATGAGCAGCGACGTGCCGCCGAAAACGAACGGCACGCCACCCTCGGAAATCATGAGCTCCGGAATGAGACAGACGCCGGCCACGTAGAGCGCACCCCAGAGAGTGAGTCGCGTGAGCACTTTGTCGATGTACTCGCCGGTCTGCTGACCCGGGCGGATTCCCGGAATGAAGGCACCCGACTTCTTGAGATTTTCGGATGTCTCGCGCGCGTTGAAGACGAGCGCCGTATAGAAGAAGCAGAAGAAGATGATCAGGGCCGCGTAGAGCACGAGGTGCAACGGTTGCCCGTAACCGAGCGCAGCGGCCACATTTTGCAGAATCTCGGCGGCCCGGCCTTCGCCCGTACCGAAGAACTGCGCGATCGTCGCCGGGAAGAGCAGCAAGCTCGAAGCGAAGATCGGCGGGATCACGCCCGACATGTTGAGCTTGAACGGCAAGTGGCTCGTCTGCCCGGCAAGCACTCGACGCCCGACCTGACGCTTCGCGTAATGCACGGCGATGCGGCGCTGAGCACGCTCGACGTACACGCAAAACGCCGTCACGCCGAGAATCATGACGATGAGTACGAGCGCGAAGAGCCCCGACATTTCGCCGGTGTTGACCGACTCGACCGTTCGGCCGACCGCACTCGGAAGCCCCGCGATAATGCCGGCGAGGATGATCATGGAGATGCCGTTGCCGATGCCACGCTCGGTGACCTGCTCGCCGAGCCACATCAGGAACATCGTGCCGGTCGTCATGGTGACGGTGGCGATGAAGAGAAACGACCAGCCGCCCGTCATCACCATGCCGCCGTTTTGCAAGGCGACCGCAGCACCGAGAGACTGGAATACGGCGAGGATGACGGTGAAGTAACGCGTGATCTGCGTGATCTTGCGGCGACCCGACTCCCCTTCCTTGCGGTACTCCTCCCAAGGCGGGTAGATCATCGAAGCCATCTGCACGATGATCGAGGCCGAAATGTACGGCATCACACCCATCGCGAAGATGGACAGGCGCTCCATGGCGCCACCGGAGAACATGTTGACGATGCCGAGGATCGTGCCCTGGTTCTCTTCGAAGAAACGAGCCACCTCGGCCGGGTTGATACCCGGGACCGGAATGAAGGTGCCGATTCGATAGACGATCAAGGCGCCGAGCAGGAAGAGCACGCGCGCGCGCACCTCGCCGAAACGCGTTGCGTCCGCGAGAGTTGCTGCCGGGTTGCCTACACCTGATGCCACTTAAATCTTGATCCTGTTTGAACCTTGACTACGCCGAGAGCCGATCAGGCTTCGATGCGGCCGCCCGCCGCTTCGATCGCCGCCTTGGCACCCTTCGTCGCGCCTACGCCCTTCAGCGTCACGGCCTTCTTGATTTCGCCCGACAGGACGACCTTCGCCACTTCGGTGTGCGCGGGTACGACATTCGCCGCCTTCAAGGCTGCGAGATCGATCACCTCGGCGCTCACTTTGAGCAACTCGTCGAGTCGAACTTCGGCACGGGTCGCCTTCATCGCCGAGCGGAAGCCCACTTTCGGCAACCGGCGCTGCAGCGGCATCTGACCGCCTTCGAAGCCGACCTTGTGGTAGCCGCCCTTGCGCGCGCGCTGTCCCTTGACGCCACGACCGCAGGTCTTGCCCTGGCCCGCCGAGGCACCACGACCCACTCGCAGGCGCTTACGCTTGGAACCCGCCGCGGGCTTGATGGTGTTGATACGCATCTCGTTACTCTCCTTCAACCGCGACCAGGTGACGCGCGGTACGGATCAGGCCTCGGTTCTCGGGCGTGTCCGCCACGGTGACCGTCTGATGCCGCTTGCGCAGGCCGAGTCCGCGGACCGACTGCGCGATGTTCGCGAGCTGGCCGTGAACGCTCTTCTTTAGAGTGACTTTCAGCTGCTTCGTCGCCATGACTGTTAACCCATGATCTCTTCGAGGGACTTGCCGCGCTTCGCAGCGATGTCTTCGGGCGAACGCACTGCAGCGAGCGCCTTGACCGTTGCACGCACGACGTTGATCGCGTTACGCGAGCCGTAGCTCTTGGCGAGCACGTTGCGCACGCCCGCGCACTCGAGCACGGCACGCATACCGCCGCCCGCGATGACGCCCGTACCGTCCGAGGCCGGCTGCATCAGTACACGCGTGGCGCCGTGGCTACCCTTGACGGCGTAGTGCAGCGTCTCGTTGCGCAGCGAAACATTGACCATGTTCTTGCGCGCTGCCGCCATCGCCTTGGAGATGGCGACCGGAACTTCGCGCGCCTTGCCGAAACCGAAACCGACGCGGCCGGCGCCATCGCCCACCACGGTCAGTGCAGTGAAGCCGAACTGGCGTCCGCCCTTCACCGTCTTGGAGGTACGGTTCACGGCGACGAGCTTCTCGAGGTACTCGTCGGTGGCCTGGGATTTTTCGACACGTGCCATAGGAGATGTCCTGCCTTAAAACTCTAGACCGGCTTCGCGCGCGGCCTCGGCCAGCGCCTTGACGCGACCGTGGTACATGAAACCCGCTCGATCGAACGCGACGCGCGAGATACCCGCGGCCTTCGCTCGCTCGGCGATCGCTCGTCCGACAGCCTTCGCGGCTTCGACGTTGCCGGTGCCCGTGAGACCGTTCGCGACGGCATCCTGGACGGTGGAGGCCGCGACCAGCACCTTCGCGCCACTCGAATCGAACACCTGCGCGTAGATGTGACGCGGCGTGCGATGAATGGTGAGACGTGGCTGACCCAACTCGCGAATCTTCGCGCGGGTTCGCACGGCACGGCGCTGACGCCGCTCTTTTTTGGTGATCTGCATTGCTCGATCCTCGTTCCGCGCGCTTACTTCTTCTTGCCTTCCTTGAGGGTGATCTGCTCGCCTGAATACCGAACACCCTTGCCCTTGTAAGGCTCGGGGGGACGCAGGTTGCGGATCTCGGAGGCCAACTGGCCCACGCGCTGCTTGTCAGTGCCCTTGATGACGATTTCGGTTTGGCTCGGCGCTTCGACGGTGATGCCCTCGGGCATGTCGACCACGACCGGGTGCGAGAAACCGAGGGTGAGGTTCAGGGCCTTGCCCTGCACCGCCGCACGGTAACCGACGCCGACGAGCTCGAGCTTGCGCTCGTAACCCTTGGAGACGCCGACCACGCAGTTCGCAAGATGCGCGCGCGTGGCGCCCGCCTGCATGCGGTTGCTCTCGTCGTACTTCACTTCGAGGCTCTTGTCGGCCTGGACGACCGTGACGCCGCCACTCAGCGACACCGACAACGTGCCCTTCGCACCCTTCAGCGTGACCGCTTCGGGAGTGATCGTCGCGCTGACGCCCTGCGGCAGCTCGACCGGTTGTTTTGCTACACGACTCATGTTCGATTCCTCAGGCGACGATACAGAGGACTTCGCCACCCTGACCGATGGCGCGGGCCTGCTTGTCCGTCATGACACCTTTCGGGGTCGAGACGATCACGGTACCCATGCCACCCAACACCTTCGGCAGCTCGTCCTTGCCGCGATAGATACGCAGGCCGGGACGCGAGACGCGCTCTAGGCGATCGATGACGGGGCGACCGTCGAAATATTTGAGCGCGATGGTGATCGTGCTCTTGCCGCCGTCCGAGGCGATGCGGAAATCCGCAACGTAACCCTCGTCCTTCAGCACCTTGAGAACCGCCTGCTTCAGTCGCGAAGAGCCGACGCTCACTTCGCTCTTACGAGCGAGCTGCGCGTTACGGATGCGGGTCAGCAGATCGGCAATGGGATCGGTCATGCTCATATGGCGCGCGCTCCTACCAGCTCGCCTTCGACACACCGGGCAGTTCGCCGCGGCTTACGGTCTCGCGGATCTTCACCCGCGAGAGTCCGAACTTGCGGTACACACCACGCGGACGACCCGTGATGGCGCAGCGGCGACGGCCGCGGCTCGGGCTCGCGTCACGCGGCATCTTCTGCAGCGCGACCTGCGCAGCGGCGCGGTCTTCCGGAGACGTACGCGGACTGCGGATCGTCTCTTTCAGCTTCGCCCGCTTCGCGGCGTGTTTCTTGGCGATTTCGGCGCGGCGCTTCTCGCGCTCGACCATGCTCGTCTTGGCCATGTGCTTCGCTGCCCTGTTACTTGCGGAAGGGGAACTGGAAGGCTTCGAGCAGAGCTCGACCCGCCTTGTCGTCCTTCGCCGTGGTGGTGATGGTGATGTCCATGCCCCGAATCTGGTCGATTTGGTCGTACTGGATTTCGGGGAAGATGATTTGTTCTTTGACGCCCATGTTGTAGTTGCCACGTCCGTCGAACGAACGCGGGGATACACCACGGAAGTCGCGGATACGCGGCATCGCAACGCTGATGAGGCGATCGAGGAACTCGTACATGCGCTCGCCGCGCAGCGTGACCTTGCAGCCGATCGCGAGGCCTTCGCGGACCTTGAACGAAGCGATCGACTTGCGCGCCTGACAGAGCACCGGCTTCTGGCCAGTGATCTTGGCGAGATCGCCTGCAGCGGCGTCGATGACTTTCTTGTCGGCGACCGCTTCGCCCACGCCCATGTTGACCGTGATCTTGACGATCTTCGGTACTTCCATCGCGTTCTCGATACCGAGGTCCTTGCGGAGCTGCGGAACGATCTTCTCGCGGTAAATGTTTCTCAGCCTTGCCATGTTGGTTGCCCTGATGGATCGACGCTCAAGCGTCGATCATCTCTCCGTTGGACTTGAAGAAACGGACGCGTTTGCCATCCGCGAGACGCTTGATGCCGACACGATCGGCCTTCTGCGTTCCCGGGTTGAACAGCGCGACCTTCGACACGTGCAGCGGGGCCTCCTTCTCGAGGATGCCACCCGGCTTGTTCTGCTGCGGGTTGCCGCGCGTGTGTCGCTTGACGCGATTGACGTTCTCGACGATCAAAGTCTCGTCGTCGAGCACGCTCACCACGGCGCCCTTGCGACCTTTGTCGCGGCCCGTGATGACGATGACGTTGTCGCCCTTGCGGATCTTTCTCATGGCGATATTCCTCAGAGCACTTCCGGCGCCAGCGAGATGATCTTCATGAACTGCGCGGTACGCAGCTCACGGGTCACCGGTCCGAAGATGCGGGTGCCGATCGGCTCGAGCTTGTTGGTGAGCAGAACGGCGGCGTTGCCGTCGAACTTGATGAGCGAACCATCGGGACGGCGCACGCCACGACGGGTGCGCACGACGACCGCGTCGTACACCTCACCCTTCTTGACCTTTCCGCGCGGGATCGCGTCCTTGACGGAAACCTTGATGAGATCACCCACGGCGGCATAGCGGCGACGGGTTCCACCCATCACTTTGATGCACATGAGCGTCTTGGCGCCGCTGTTGTCGGCAGCGCTGAGCATGGATTGCAGCTGGATCACGATGCACGCTCCACGACGGCGACCAGCCGCCAGGACTTGCTACGCGACAACGGACGGCACTCGGCGATCGTCACGGTGTCACCTTCACGCGATTGGTTCGTCTCGTCGTGCGCAAGCAGCTTCGTGGTACGGCGGATGTACTTGCCGTAACGCGGATGCTTGACCAGACGCTCGACCTCGACCGCGATGGTCTTGTTCATCTTGTTGCTCACCACGCGCCCGGTGAGGGTGCGCAGCGACTTGGTTTCGGTGGCAGTTTCGGTATTCATGGATTACTTCCCCGTCGCCTTCGCCGCAGCGGCCTGTTCGGCGAGCACGGTCTTCAGACGAGCGATGTCCTTGCGCACGCGACCAAAGTCATTCGGCTTGACCGTCTGACCGGTTGCGCGCTGCATGCGCAGCGAGAACTGCTCGCGCCGGAGCTTGATGAGTTCATCGCTGAGTTCTTTGGCGGCTTTGCCACGCAATTCTTTGGCGTTCATGTCAACGTACCTGTCGCTTCACGAACGAAGTGGTTACCGAAAGCTTCGCGCCGGCGAGGCGGAATGCCTCACGAGCGGTCTTCTCGTCCACCCCTTCCATTTCGAAGAGAATCTTGCCCGGCTTCACCTTGGCCACCCAGTACTCGACGTTGCCCTTACCCGCGCCCATGCGGACTTCGAGAGGCTTCTTCGAGATGGGCACGTCCGGGAAGACGCGGATCCAGATCTGACCGCCACGCTTGACGTGACGGGCCATCGCACGACGGGCGGCTTCGATTTCGCGGGCCGTCATGCGCGCACGCTCGGTCGCCTTCAGGCCGAAATCGCCGAAAGCCACGGAGTTGCCACGCTGCGCGAGTCCGGCGTTGTCGCCCTTGAACTGCTTGCGGTATTTGGTTCGCTTGGGTTGCATCATGGGTGCAAATCCTCAGGTCCCGATCACGAAGCCGTCGCGGCCGCAGCCGGCGCAGCGTCAGTGGCAGGGTTGGCCGCGGCATCAGCTTCCACGGTCTTCGAGAGATCTTCCTTGTCGAACACTTCGCCTTTGAAGATCCAGACCTTGACGCCGATCACGCCATACGTGGTGCGAGCTTCGCCGAAGCCGTAGTCGATGTCGGCGCGGAAGGTGTGCAGCGGAATGCGACCTTCGCGCGACCACTCGGTGCGGGCGATCTCGGCGCCGTTGAGGCGGCCCGACAGACGAACCTTGATGCCGAGAGCGCCGCTGCGCATCGTGCTCATCACGGCGCGCTTCATCGCGCGACGGAACATCACGCGCTTTTCGATCTGCTGCGCGATGCCATCGGCCACGAGCTGAGCGTCGAGCTCGGGCTTGCGGATCTCGGAGATGTTGAGGCGGATGTCGGCGACCGGACGACCGAGCAGAGCCGCCGTTTCGGCGCGCAGCTTCTCGATGTCCTCACCCTTCTTGCCGATGACGATGCCGGGACGCGCCGTCTCGATCGTGATGTTGACCCGGTTGGCCGCACGCTCGATCTGGATGCGCGAGACCGAAGCCTCGGCGAGCTTCTTGCGCAGGAACGTGCGCACGCGGAAATCGGTGTGCACCAACTGCGGGAACAGCTTCTTGCCGGCATACCACTTCGAGGTCCACTCGCGGGTGATACCGAGACGAATACCGATCGGATTGACTTTCTGGCCCATGGATCAGTCCTTCCTGCCGTCGCTGACTACGACGGTGATGTGGCTGTTGCGCTTGACGATGCGGGCACCGCGGCCCTTGGCGCGAGCGGCGAAGCGCTTCAGCACCGGCGCGGTGTCCACCATGATGCGGTGAACCTTGAGTTCGTCGATGTCGGCGCCGTTGTTGTTCTCGGCGTTTGCGATCGCAGACTCGAGGACCTTGAGGACGATCTCAGCGCCTTTCTTAGGCATGAAGCGCAGCGTGGCGAGCGCATTGCCCACCGGCTTGCCGCGCACCACGTCGGCGACGAGGCGGCATTTCTGCGGAG
>CAZIRD010000113.1:0-8463 GCA_964541625.1 uncultured Acidibacter sp. | reverse complement strand
TCGTCCATCTCGAACGCCGCGAGGATGGTTTCGATGAGCACCGTGCACTTGATCGTGCCGTGCGCGAGGCCGAGACGCCGCTCGGCGAAATCGAATACCTCGGCCCAGAGACGCGCTTCGCGATGCCCCTCGAGCTTGGGCAGGTAAAAATACGGCCCGGTGCCGCGCGCCGCGAGCGCGGCGTGGTTGTGAAACAGGTAGAGCCCGAAATCCACCAGCGCGCCCGGCAAGGGCTCGCCGTCCTGCAGCAGGTGCTTCTCGGCCAGATGCCAGCCGCGCGGACGCACGATCAGCACCGCGGTACGTTCCGCGAGCCGGTAGGCCTTGCCTTCGGCGCTGGTGAAATCGATCTGCCGGCGGACGGCATCGCGCAGGTTCGCCTGCCCGCCGATGACGTTGTCCCAGGACGGCGCGAGCGAATCCTCGCAGTCGGCCATGAACACCCGCGCCCCGGAGTTGAGCGCGTTGACGATCATCTTGCGATCGGTGGGCCCGGTGATCTCGACGCGCCGATCCTGCAGGTCCGACGGAATCGACCCGACCCGCCAGTCACCCTCACGCACCGCGCGCGTCTCGGGCAGGAAGTCCGGCAGCTCACCGGCGTCCAGCCGGGTCTGGCGGAGTTCGCGCGCCCGCAACAGCTGCTGCACGCGTGACCCGAACCGTTCGCCGAGCTCACCGAGAAATTGCAGCGCTTCCGGGGTAAGAACCCCTTCAGTCGCCGGCCGGCTCGGGGTACCGGGGGCCAGATTGATCGCCGTCATCGTTTCAACTCCGTGGGCAACGCCGCAGCGTGCCGCGGCTTGAAGTTTAAGGGGGCCGGTGAGAGTATTTACACAAATGAAATTTCACAATGTGAATTTGACATGACGCGGAAACCCCTGCGCGTGGCGAGCCCGACATGAGCGGTCTGCTGCGGCAGGGACATTTCCTTGGCTCGAAGTTGCGTACGCTGCGCAAGCGCAACGGGCTGACCCTGGAAGAACTCTCCAGTCGCTGCGTGCAACTCGATGCCGGCAGCGCGCCGTCGGTCTCCTACCTGAGCATGGTCGAGACCGGCAAGCGCATGCCCTCGGCCGATACGCTCGCCGTGCTGGCCGCGGTATTCGGCAAAGAGCCCGGCTGGTTCCTCGATCGCACGGAGACCGTGGGCGCAGAGCCGCGCGGGCAGCGCGCCGGGATCGCCGACCCGATGCCGCTCGAACCCGCCTTCCTCTTCTCGCGCGATCTGCTGCAGCTCGCGCTGCCCGAACTGCTCGCGCAGACCGGCACCAGCGGCCGGCAATTCGCGCGCCTGCTGGTCCGCGTCTGGCAGGAAACGCGGCAGAACGAATTTCCGGACATCGAACGCGCCGCGGAATCGGTCGGCCGCCGGCGCATGCCGCTGACACTCGATGACGTGCTGCGGATCGTCAAAGAAACCGGTCTGACGATACGCTGGGTCGATGACGATCGGCGCGGTCGCGCCGACCCGGTGCTGCGGGCGCGCTACGAGGCGCCGGGAACCGTACTCATCAACCGCAAGTTGCGCGAGCACGAGGCAAGGCTGAAGTACACCCTCGCCTTCTTCATCGGCCATCGCATCCTGCATAACGGCGACGGCGTCGTGCCGCCGCACAGCGCCGCCGGACCGGGCTTCGAGGAGCACGGCGCGGGCGATACGGCGAGCGGTGCGGCGGTGGCCGGCATGGCACCGCGCGACGTGCTGCTGGCCTGGCGCGACTTCGAATGCAGCGCCTTCGCCGGCGCGCTGCTCTGTCCGAAACAGCCCTTCCGGCAATTCCTGGTTCGCGAACGGCATGAACTCAGCGCCGTCGGCAAGCTCGGCGTCACCGAGGCGGTGATGATGCGGCGCATGACCAGCGTCTCGCCCTATCGGCACTGGCATTTCTTCGACGGCTACGCGCCGGGCTATCTGCGCGCGGTTTACCGTGGCAATGGCATCGCCCTGCCCTGGGGCAACATGAGCCTCGTACCCGACCCCTGCCCAAACTGGGCCGTGTTCCGCCTGCTGCGCGAGCCGCCTGCGGCGCGGGCTTCTGTGTTCCCGCCGGTGTCACAGCTCTCGGTGATGCGTGATGGCGGCACGCCGCGGCTCTACTGCTGCCATTCGCTGCGCACCCGCGATGCCGCCGACGTCTCGCACGTGCTGTCGGTGGGCATCGACCTCGCACCGGCGCTGGAAGCACAGGGCCTCGACGCCGCCGGCATCATCGACAGCGTCGATGAGAGTTGCCGCCGTGGCGGCGGCACCGGCGAGCTGCCCGCTGCGGCAGCGAGTGCAATCCGCACCGTGAGCCACGTGTTGAACATCGCCTGGGTGGCGCGGGCACTCGAGTCGCGCGCCAGCGTGATCTGCCCGCGCAGCCGCTCCTGCCCGCGCAGCTCGCCCTGCGGCGAGCACTGAAAACTCAGCGCGCGCCGCGACGCGGTGCGCGATTGCGCTCGGCGATCAGCAGGGCGAGTTCGAGCGCCTGCTCGTAGTTGAGCCGCGGGTCGACCGTGGACTTGTAGGCACGCTGCAGATCGACGTCGGCGAGGCCGCGGGCGCCGCCCGTGCACGCGGTGACGTCTTCGCCGGTGAGCTCGACATGCACGCCGCCGAGCTGTGAACCCAGACCTTGGTGGACAGCGGTGGCAATCTCCAGCTCGCGCAGGATGTTCTCGAAGCGACGCGTCTTCAGCCCGCTCTGACTGGTCTCGGTGTTGCCGTGCATCGGATCGCAGATCCAGAGCACCGAGTGGCCGGTCGCCCGCACCGCCTGGATCGCCTTCGGCAGCGCCGCTTCGACATCGCGCGCGCCATAGCGGTGGATCAGCGCGAGCTTGCCCGGGATGTTCTGCGGATTGAGCGTGGTCACGAGTCGTTGCAGCCACGCGGCATCCATTGCCGCACCGATCTTCACGCCGACCGGGTTGGCAAGACCGCGGCAGTACTCGACGTGCGCGCCGTCGACCTGCGCGGTGCGCATGCCGATCCAGGGCATATGGGTCGAGAGGTTGTACCAATGGTTCTGCCGAGGGATGAAACGCGTCTGCGCCTGCTCGTAATGCAGCACCAGCGCTTCGTGACTGGCGTAGAACTCGGCCCGCAGCGCGTGGTGGACTTCCTTGGCGCTGATGGTCTCGAAGAACTCGAGGCCGTCGGCCACCGAGGCGACGATGCGCTCGTACTCGCTCTTGAAGGGCGAATGCCCGACGAATCCGAGGTCCCAGTACTCCGGGTGGTGCAGGTCGGCGAAGCCGCCGTCGATGAGCGCGCGGATGAAATTGATGGTGAGCGCGGCGCGCTCGTAGCCGCGCAGCAGCAGCTGCGGGTCGGGCTCGCGGGCCTCGGCGGTGAAGTCGGCCCCGTTGACGATGTCGCCACGGTAGGACGGCAGCGTGACGCCGTTGCGCGTCTCGGTGTCGGCCGAACGTGGCTTGGCGTACTGGCCCGCCATGCGGCCGACGCGAATCACCGGTTTCTTGAGGCCGTGGGTCAGCACCAGACTCATCTGCAGCAGAATCTTCAGCCGCTTGGCGATCTTGTCCGACTCGCAGTCCTCGAAACTCTCCGCGCAGTCGCCGCCCTGCAGCAGAAAGCGCTCGCCACGCTGAGCCGCGGCGAGTTCCTCACGCAGCCGCTCGACCTCCCAGGAGACGACGATCGGCGGCAGCCGCGAAAGCTTGGCCACGGCGTCAGCGAGCGCGTTGGGGTCGCGGTAAGTCGGCTGCTGCTGCGCGGGTCGCGTCTGCCAACTCGTCGGATTCCAGGGCTGATGCTCGGGCGTCTTCATGCGGTGCTCACGGATATTCGCGCAGGTTATTGATGAAACGAGACATTTTAGACTAATGACGGGATCAAGCGCTCGCCAAAACGCGGTCCGTTCAGGGAGCGGACCGCTCGGCTGCCTTGGCCTGCTGCCAGAGACGCTCCCAGCCCGCCTCATCAAGCTTCTCGAGCGGCTGCCCGGCTGCGCCGGCCGAGCGCTCCATATGCGCAAAGCGGCGCTCGAATTTGTCGTTGGTGCCGCGCAACGCGGCCTCGGGGTCCAGCTTGAGATGCCGTGCCCAATTGGCGATCACGAACAGCAGATCGCCGAGCTCATCGTGTTGTCGTGCCGAACCCTCGCCGTCCCGCAACGTCGCCTCGAACTCACCCAACTCCTCGTCGAGCTTGTGGCGCAGTCCGCCGGCATCCGGCCAGTCGAACCGCACCCTGGCGGCCCGCTTGCCGAGCTTCACCGCACGGGTCAGTGCCGGCAGCGAGCGCGCCACCCCGGCGAGGACGCCTTGGTCACCGGCGGCGACCCGTTCGTCCGCCTTGAGGGCTTCCCAGTTACGCGACTGGTCGTCGGCACTGAGGCCGGCAGGCTCGCCGAATACATGCGGGTGACGTCGCACCAGCTTGTCGCCAATGGTGGCGGCCACCGCGTCGAAGTCGAACCAGCCGCGCTCCTCGGCGATGCGCGCGAGGAACACCACCTGGAACAGCAGGTCGCCGAGCTCGTCGCGGATGCGATCAGCGTCGCCGCCCTGGATCGCGTCGGCCACTTCGTGGGCCTCTTCGAGGGTATGCGGCACGATGCTCTCGAAGGTCTGCTCGCGATCCCAGGCGCAGCCGTGCGCCGGATCGCGCAACGCGCGCATGATACCGAGCAGCCGTTGCAGGGATGCGCTCATCGACGCGGCGCGCGCATCGCAGCCGCGCTCATCGCAGCGCCCCGGGCAGCAGCTCACCACGCAGCGTGCGATGCAGCGTG
The DNA here is from genome assembly GCA_964541625.1 of uncultured Acidibacter sp. Lineage (GTDB taxonomy): Bacteria > Pseudomonadota > Gammaproteobacteria > Steroidobacterales > Steroidobacteraceae > UBA964. Next base: position 3,718 of record CAZIRD010000113.1, on the reverse strand, counting down.
AGCAGCATGCCGGCCGTCGCACCCCAGATGTTGTGGCGGCCAAAAGGGAAGTCCGTGAACTCGATCGACTCACCTTCGAATTCGCGGATCCGACGCACGTGGTTGCGCTCATCGAGCACGAATGCCAGCGGCACCTCGAACACCTCCTCGACCTCGCTGCGATCGAGGGCGATGTCGAAGCCCGGCTTCACCAGCGCCACCACCGGCGTCACGCGATAGCCCGAGATGACGAGGTGATCCGGCAGGAAGCCAATGACCTCTACATGCGTCCGCGTCAGGCCGATCTCCTCCTCCGTCTCGCGCAGCGCGGCATCGACCGGACCGCCATCACCGGCCTCGACCCGACCGCCGGGAAAGCTGATCTGGCCGGCGTGGGTTTTGAGTTGTGCCGAGCGCTGCGTCAGCAGCACCTGCAGTCCCTCGTCGCGATCGACGAGCGGAACCAGCACGGCGGCCGGCACCGGCTGATCGGGGAAGAAACGCCGCATCCGCGCGCGTCGTTCCGCAGTGACCTCGCCATGACGCCAATCATTGATCGGCTGGTGACAAGGCTCGGCAAGGAGCCGGGAACGCAGCGCGGCGTGCAGTGCGCTCGCGGGTTCGTGGACTGGGACGGTATCGGCCATGGGGTATGATTCGCATCCTAGCACTTCCAGCGCGGCGGCCCCGTCATGCCCCTCGACAGTCTCGATGCCCTCTCGCCGATCGACGGCCGCTATGCGCGCAGCACCGAGCCGCTGCGCGCGCACCTTTCCGAAGCGGCGCTGATTGGCGAGCGCATCCGTATCGAGGCGGAGTGGCTGCTGATGCTCGCCGGCTCGCCGCCGGTCGGTCTCGCCGCCGCGCGGAACATCCCGACCAGCGTGCTCGCCGCCGCGCGGGAGCTCAGCGCGCAGCTGCCGCCCGGCGCCGCCGTTGCCGTCAAGGCCATCGAGCAACGCACCAACCACGACGTCAAGGCAGTCGAGTATTACGTCCGCGAGCATCTCGCCAGCGCCGGCGCGAGCGATGCCGTACTCGAACTCGTCCACTTCGGCTGCACCTCCGAAGACATCAACAACCTTGCCTATGCGCGCATGCTGCAAGGGGCGCGCGCCACCCTGCTTGGCGAGTTCGCCGCCGTCGCAGCGACCTTGCGCAGCTTTGCGAGCCAGCATGCCGGTCTCGCCATGCTGTCGCGCACGCACGGACAGACGGCGAGCCCGACCACGCTCGGCAAGGAGTTTGCCAACGTGCTCGCGCGGCTCGAACGCGCCTCGGCACGCTGGCGGCAGGTCGGTATCCGCGGCAAGTGGAACGGCGCAGTGGGCAACTTCAACGCCCACGCTGTCGCGCTGCCGGGCAACGACTGGCCGGCCATCGGCCGGCGCTTCGTCGAGTCGCTGGGCCTTGAGCCCAACGACCTCACCACACAGATCGAGCCGCATGACTGGATCGGCGAATACTGTGACGCGCTCGCCGCCCTCGACGTCGTGCTGATCGATTTCGCCCGCGACGTCTGGGGCTACATCAGCCTCGGCTATCTGCGCCAGCGGGCCGTGGCCGGTGAGGTCGGCTCCTCGACCATGCCGCACAAGGTCAATCCCATCGACTTCGAAAATGCCGAGGGCAATCTCGGTGTCGCCAATGCGCTGCTGCGCCACTTCGCCGACAAGCTCCCGGTATCACGCTGGCAACGCGACCTCACCGACTCGACGGTACTGCGCAATCTCGGCGTAGCGCTCGGCCACGTGCTGATCGCGCTGCGCGCGCTGCAGCGCGGGCTCGGCAAGATCGAACCCGACGCGATCCGTCTCGAAGCCGACCTCGACGGCGCCTGGGAAGTGCTCGGCGAGGCGGTGCAGACCGTGCTTCGCGCCGCCGGCGTGGCCGACGGCTACGAACTGCTCAAGGAATTCACTCGCGGGCGGCGCATCGACGCGCGCGCCTATGCGGCGTTCGTCGCCGGCCTGCCGATCGCCGCGGCCGACAAGGCGCGGCTCGCGGCACTGCGTCCCGGCACCTATCTCGGCGTCGCCGAGACGCTGACGCGCTCGGCCACGGATCCCGCCAATCAGGCGTGATCATCGTCGGGCTCTCCGGAGGCGTCGATTCCGCGGTCGCCGCGCTGCTGCTGCGTGAGCAGGGCCATGAGGTGCAGGGCCTGTTCATGGCGAACTGGGAAGAGAATGATGCCTATTGCACAGTCTCGGCCGACTATCAGGATGCCCGTGCCGTTTGCCGCGAACTCGACATCCCGCTGCATCGGGTCGACTTCGCCGATGAATATCGTCAGCGGGTGTTCGACTACTTCGTGAGCGAGTATCGAGCCGGGCGTACGCCGAACCCGGACGTACTCTGCAACCGCGAGATCAAGTTCGGCGTCTGCCTCGAACACGTGCGTCGCCTCGGCGGCGAGCGCTTCGCCACCGGCCACTACGCACGCCGAGTCGAGGGTCCCGCGGGCGCTGAACTCCACAAGGCCATCGACGCCAACAAGGACCAGTCGTACTTCCTGCACGCACTGCTGCCGCAGCAGCTCGAGGCGGCGCTGTTTCCGCTCGGTGGCCTGCTCAAGACCGAGGTGCGTGAGCGCGCGCGCCGTGCGGGCCTGCCGGTGCACGACAAACCCGACAGCACCGGCATCTGCTTCATCGGCGAGCGGCCATTTCGCGAGTTTCTCGGCCAGTACATCGCCGACCAGCCCGGGCCGATCGAGACGCCCGCCGGTGAGCCACTCGGCATCCACCACGGACTCGCGTTCTACACCCTCGGCCAGCGCGGCGGCCTCGAGATCGGCGGTCGCGCCGGACACGACGAGGCGCCGTGGTACGTGGCCCGCAAGGATCTCGCCCGCAATGCGCTGATCGTGGTGCAGGGTCACGACCACCCCTTGCTGCTGTCGCGGCAGGTGAGCACGGGGATCGCACACTGGCTGATCGCCCCGCCGCAGGCGCCGCTCGCCGCGGGCGTGAAGCTTCGTTACCGGCAAGCGGACCAGCCCTGCCTGGCAACGCCGCTGGCCGACGGCCGGCTGCAGATCGACTGCGAGCATCCGCAGCGGGCCGTGACGCCGGGGCAGTTCGCCGTGCTCTACGAGGGCAGCCGCTGCCTCGGCGGCGCAGTCATCGAGACCACCGCGCCCTGAGCGCGTGCCGTCGTGACGTGACGACGGCTGTCGCCATGCGCGCCCTGTCCGGAGGATTTATAATCCGCGCGCATTTTCCAGCCTGCTCGCTATTTTCGACCGGGGGTTTCCATGACGGACAGCTACAAGGCCCGCACCACGCTGAAGGTGGGCGCGCAGTCGTATGACATCTGGAGTCTGGCAGCACTGCCGCGCGCAAAAGTTGCGCGCCTGCCCTACTCGCTGAAGATACTGCTCGAGAACCTGCTGCGCTTCGAAGATGGCGTCAACGTCACGCGCAAGGATATCGACGCGCTGCTCGGCTGGGACGCCAAGGCGACCCCCGACCACGAGATTTCCTTCACGCCTGCGCGGGTGATCATGCAGGACTTCACCGGCGTGCCCTGCGTGGTCGACCTCGCTGCCATGCGCGAGGCCATCCGCAAGCTCGGCGGCGATCCGCAAAAGGTCAACCCGCTCGCCCCGGCGGAACTCGTGATCGACCACTCGGTGCAGGTCGATCACTACGGCACCGCCGACGCACTTGCGCGCAACACGCGTATCGAGTTCGAGCGCAACGGCGAGCGCTACTCCTTCCTGCGCTGGGGTCAG
>CAZIRD010000112.1:0-8786 GCA_964541625.1 uncultured Acidibacter sp. | reverse complement strand
GGGTCATTGCGCTCACCGATCAGCGCCGCACGAAGCTTTGCGTAGTCCTTCGATAGCAGGCCTTCGACCGGCTCTGTCGGAGCGAACGCCGGATCGCCGTAGTAGAAGTCGCGATCGGCGAAGGCAAGATTCATCGCCTGATACAGCGTGTGCAGGTACCGCGACGAGTTGTAGCCCATCGACTTGAGGTCAAAGTTCTCGAGGATATTGAGCGCCTGCAGCATGCTCGGGCCCTGCGTCCAGACGTCGAGCTTGTAGACGTCGACGCCGCGATAACTGACCTTGCGCGGCTCCTCGATCTTCACCTGCCAGCGGGCGAGATCCTCTCGGGTTATGAGCCCGCCCTCAGCCTGCACCGCCGCAGCGAACTCGTTGCCGATGTCGCCGCGATAAAAGCGCTCGTACGCAGCCATGATCGCCTGCTTGCGCGATGCACCGCGGGCGAGCGCACGCGTCTCCGCCTCGACCAGCTTGCGTAGCGTCGCCGCGAGTTCGGGTTGGCGGAAGATTTCGCCTGCCGCAGGACCCTCGCGCCCGCCGTGTTCAGCGCCGCGGCCGAGATGCGGCAGCATGACCCGCGCGCTGTCCGGCCACTCCTTGAGCTTCGCCTTATTGCGTTCGATCAGCGTCGCGGTCTGCGCTTCGATCGGGTAGCCGTCGGCGAGTTCGATCGCCGGCGCGAGCACCTCGGCGAGCGACAACTTTCCATACTCCGCCAGCATCACGAGAATGCCGCCGGGCGTTCCCGGCGTGACCGCAGCCAGCGGGCCGAACTCCGGCGGATACTTCATGCCGCGCGACTTGAAGAACTCCGCGGTTGCCCCGCTCGGCGCGACGCCAAGCGCATTGATGGCAATGACCTTGCGTAACTTCGGATGCCAGATGAGCGCCTGGGTTTCGCCGCCCCAATGCAGTACGTCCCACATGGTCGCCGTGGCGGCGATCATCGCGCAGGCGGCATCCACGGCGTTGCCGCCGCGCTGAAAGATGCGCGCACCGGCCGTCGCGCCGAGCGGCTTGCCGGTGATCGCCATCCATTGCCGGCCGTGTAATGGCGGTTTTTCCGTGCGCTCCTGCGGAATCGCGAGCGACGAGGCGAACACAAGCGCCGCCATGGCCAGGAGCCGGGCGAGTAGCCCAACTGACGAGATTCGATTGCGGCCATGCGACCCTGCACTTTGCGGGGGAGTGGTCACCGGGTGAAATGTGCGCGGCATCGCGCGGGTCGAGAGCGTCATTGGCATAGAATAATCTCGGGAATCTTGTTCGGGTGGGGGTAATCTGATGGCGATCACAGCGCCCGTGATCATTGCCGGCGCCGGGCCGGTCGGCTGTACCGCAGCATTGCGTCTGGCGCAGGCCGGAATACCGGTAACGCTGCTCGAGGGACTGGCGGATCTGCCGGAGACGCTGCGCGCCTCCACCTTCCATCCCCCTTCGCTCGACATGCTCGACGAGCTCGGCATGGCCAAGCCGCTCGAAGCGCAGGGACTCGTCTGCCGCAAGTACCAGTATCGCGACCGTCGAACCGGCGAGATCGCCGAATTCGATCTCGGGCATCTCGCCAACGACACCCGTCACCCCTACCGGCTGCAGGCCGAGCAGTGGAAGTACACGCGACTCGTCTGGAATGAACTCGAGACCCGTCATGCCGGGCTCGCGAGCTGCCACTTCAACCACGCGGTCAAGGGCGTGCACCAGACGGCCGATGGCGTCGAAGTGCTGGTCTGGGACAACGGCCAGGAAAAGATCCTGAAGGGCTCGTTCCTGATTGCCGCCGACGGCGCCGACAGCGCGGTGCGCAAGGCGGTGGCGATCGAGTTCGAGGGCTTCACCTGGCCCGAGAAGTTTCTGGTCGCCTCGACGCCGTTTCCGCTCGAGACCAAGTTCGATCGACTCGCGCTCGTCAACTACGTCTCGGATCCCGAGGAATGGCTGGTGCTGCTGCGCACGCCGACGCTTTGGCGCGTGCTGATCCCCACCGACCCGAAGATCGAGGACGATGCGCTCTGGCTCTCGGATCGATGGATTCAGGATCGGCTGCATCACATGGCGCCGCACGATGCCGACTACGAGATCGTGCACCGCACCATCTACCGCGTCCACCAGCGCGTCGCCAAGATATGGCGGCGCGGTCGCGTGCTGCTTGCGGGCGACTCCGCGCACATCAACAACCCGCTCGGCGGCATGGGCATGAATGGCGGCATCCACGACGCCTGGAACCTCGCCGACAAGCTGATCCGCGTCCACGCCGGCGAGGATGCCGGTCCGCTGCTCGACCTCTACGACCGGCAGCGTCGCGAGATCTGTGTGCGTTTCGTGCAGGAGCACACCATCAACAACAAACGTTTGATGGAGTCGCGCGATCCGGAAGTCCAGCAAAAGCGGCAGGCGGAATTCATGCGCGCCGCCAACGATCCGCAGTTGTCGCGCGCGTTCCTGCTCAAGACCTCGATGATCCAGAGCCTGCGCGAGGCCGCGCTGATTCAGTGACCGTCGAAGGTCACGAGTGCCTGTACGGGCACGCCCAGAGCGCGGAGTTTTGCTGCGCCGGTGAGGTCCGGCAGGTCGATCACGAAGCAGGCCGCCACCACCTCCGCGCCGAGGGAGCGTAGCAGCGACACCGCGGCCGTTGCCGTGCCGCCGGTGGCGATCAGGTCGTCGACGAGAATCACTTTCTCGTTGCGGCTCACCGCGTCGCGGTGGATCTCCATCTCATCGCTGCCGTATTCGAGCGAATAGCCGACGCGGACGGTTTCGTGCGGCAATTTGCCTTTCTTGCGGATGGGCACGAACCCCGCCCGCAGTTGGTGCGCAACGGCGCCGCCGAGAATGAAGCCACGCGCCTCGATGCCGGCCACCTTGCCGATACCGCCGCCGAGGTAAGGCGCGGCGAGTGCATCGACCGCTTCGCGGAATGCGGCGGCGTTGCCGAGCAGGGTGGTGATATCGCGGAACTGGATCCCCGGCTTGGGATAGTCGGCGATGGTTCGGATGGTGTCTTTCAGCACCGCGGCACCTTACCATGCAGGCCCATGAGTCGCCCATTTGCCGCGCGCGCCCGCGCGCTCTTGCTGATCGTTTTCTCGTTTGCTGCGGCGACGATCGTCACCGTCGCGCTCGCCGCACCGCGCGATCAGGCCGCCGCCACCGCCGCGACCGACGGCAAGCATGAGCGAGTGGTCGTCGGACGTGAGCAGGTCAACGCGACGCTGTGGATGCAGCGCGCCGCCGAATACCGCATCGCCGCGACCCAGGTTTACCGGCTGGCGACCGAGAGACTGGCCGGCAGCATTGCAGCGCCAGGCAGCGCAGCCCTCGAGCAGTGGTCGATGTCGGCGACCGACATCGCTGCGCTGCCGACGGCGGTCATCGTCGATCTCGACGAGACGGTGCTCGACAACTCCTATTATCAGGCGCGCCGGGCGATCGCCGGTGGCGAGTATGACGAGGCCTCATGGCAGGCCTGGATCCAGGAAGCCGCCGCCACCGCAGTACCGGGCGCCGTTGGTTTTCTGCAGGCGGCCGCAGCTGCCGGTCACAAGATCTTCTATCTCACCAATCGCGAGTGCCGGCCGCTCGCCGATTCGCCGGCCGATCCCTGCCCGGCGCGGACGGCAACGCTGCGCAACCTGCGCGCCCTCGGCTTGCCGAACGTCGATGCGGCGGATGCACTCTCACTGCGCCGCGAGCGACCCGAGTGGAGCAGCTCGGACAAAAGCCTGCGGCGGGCGTGGATCGCGAAGACTCATCGCATCGTTGCCCTGGTGGGCGATGACCTGCGTGATTTTGTCGATCGTCCGGTGTTCGAGGCGCGACGCGCCGAGCTTGAGCCGCTGTTCGGCAGCCGCTGGTTCCTGCTGCCCAATCCGATCTACGGATCCTGGGAACGTGCGATCGTCGATGGCGCTTGCAACAAGGAGATGTCGGCGGAGGCTTGCGCTGCGGCGACGACGGCACGGCGCTATCGCGCGCTGGAGTCTGCACCGCCGGCGCCTTGAGACGCCGGGTCGTGACGCCGTTTGCCGCGTGACAGCGGTCGTCGTCAGTGGGGACAACGACGTCCGGGCAAGGCGATATCGATCCAAACGAGGCGATGATCGGACGTTGCGTCGACCTCGTCGTTGACCAGCGCAAACTCCGCGTCGTCCGCACGCGGCCAGAACACGCCCGAGGCGCAGACCTCGAGATCCGCCGACGGCAGCAGATAGTCGGCGCGAAGGTTGCCGACCGAGTTGTCCCGATCGGCGAAATCCGCTGTGTCGAGACCGGGGTCGCCACGTTGCCCGAGGTTCGCGCCGCCCTGGCGCGCTGCCGCTTCGGCGGCGCCGGTGCTGCGCGGCGCCTTGCGGCCGCTGGCGGCCGCGCGTAGCACGCGCGGATGTTGCAGCAGTTGATCCATGCTGCCGGGAATGCTGCCGCCATCGAGCGGATCGGCGTTCATGTCGCCGGCGATCACGAAAGAGGCGTCGCGAGCGAGTCCGCCGCGACGACCCGAGTCATCAACGAGGTAAGCCGAACGCATTGGATCGATGTAGTCGGCCCAGAGCCGGATCTCGTCGTGGTTGCGTCGGCCGTTGCGATCCTCCGGCCCATCGAAAGCCGGCGGCGTCGGATGACTGACAAGGAAGTGCAGCGTCCGCGGGCGCTGGCCCTCGGGTACGGGCAGCTGCACGGCGATATCCCAATGGCTCTTCGATGACAGGGGCAACACGGCGAGCGCTTCCGCGTCGTACCACTTCGGGGGCAACAGCGCTGCGGGCATATCGCGCCAAAGAAATCGACGGAACGTGCGGATACCGGCGAGATCGAGCGTCAGCCTCGAGTAGACCACGAGGCCGTATTGACCGGGGAACTGGCCAAAGCCGAGCGCGTCATTGCCGCCGCCCACCCGACCGTCCCGGTCGAGATCGACGCCGCTCGGAACACCGGTATTGACCGGGGCGGTGAACTGCCACGGAAAAGACAGCGGCGCGCCACCGGGCTGGACGCGGGCCAGGTAGTTGTCGGCGAAGCGCCCGGGCGCGCGCGGGTCATGGTCGAATTCGTTGAGCAGCAGCAGATCAGGCTGTGCCCGCTGCAGCACCGCGGCGATGCGCCTGGGCTGGGCCGCGTCGGGCTCGGTCAGTTCACGGGCCAGATCGCCTTCCGCTCTGCGGAAGAAGCTCACGTTCCAGGTGGCGATCCGCAGCGTTCCCTCGGCGCGCGGCGGCGGGGTGACGCCGCTGGCGTCCGCAGCGATCGCCAAGAGCAGTGCGACCATCCACAGCCCAAAAGAAAAGGGGCGCCGCGAGGCGCCCCTTCGTCCTTGCACTCCGCGCAGCACGCGGGTGTCGACCGATCAGAAGCGGGTCTGGACCGAGATGCTGACCGTCCGCGGCGCACCCAGCGCGAGCGTCGGCGCGCTGGGCGAGAACCCGGCGACCGGCGGCACCAGAGCCACCGCGTAGGTTGTGCTGTTGATCGAGCCGAAGAACTCCTCGTCGAACAGGTTGAAGACGTTGAGCTGCACGCGCATCGACTTCAGGCCTTCGAACTCGAAGTTGTAGCCGGCATCGAGGCTGTAGACGGTGAAGTTGGCAACCTTGGCGTCGTTGAGGTCGGTGCTGAAGCGATCGTCGACGAACTTGCCCTCGAGACCGAGGTTGAAGTTCGCGAACGGCCGCAGTTCGACGCGGCCGCCGAAGGTCCACTCCGGCGTTTCGACGAGGCGCTTGCCCGCGGTCGGCAGCACGCCGGTCGCGCTCACCTGCAGGTTCTGCTTGAGCTCGCTGTCGTTGTAGGAGGCCGAGCCGTTGACCACGATCCAGTCGTTCGCCTGCCAGCCGATCTGGAAGTCGGCGCCCTGCAGGTCGACATCACCGACGTTGCGATCCACCGAGTAGCCGAGATCCGGGTCGAACGACGACACGATGCGGTTCTTGAACTGCGACTTCCACAGCGCCACCGAGGCGAGCAGATTGTCGGAGCGGTAACGCCAGCCGAGGTCGAAGGAGTCGGTGGTCTCGGGATCCGGGATCGCCTGACGCAGCACGCCATCCGCGCCACGGCTCACCGTGTACAGGTTGTCGGTACGCGGGGCCGAGAGGCTCGAGGCATAGGACGCGTAGATGGTCTGCGAGTCCGTGAGCGCGTAGGTCAGGCCCACGTTCGGCAGCACGTCGTCGAACTTGAACGTGGCCGCGAACGGACGGATGTACTGCGTCGTCGAGCTGCCGAGGGTCACGTTGCCGTTCGGCAGCACCGAGGTCGGCGCCTGGGTGGTGCAGAGCACGCTGTTCGCACCGTTCTGCGTGTAGCAGTACTGGTTGAGCTCGCGCTCGAAGAACGGCGCACGCACACCGATGGTGGCCGTGAGCTTTTCGTCGAGGAACTTGCCGCGGTACTCGGCCGAGATCTGGTTCAGCTTGGCGATCGAGTACCGATCGCGTGAACGCAGGAAGCTGCCGTCCGCCGTGGCGACCTTGCGGCCCTGGCGACCACCGAACACGTTCTCCGGGTTGCCGTTGGCATCGAGGTAGCCGAAGGCGCCCGTCTGCCGGTGCTTGCCGTAGTCCCAGGCGTAGGCGAAGCGCACACGCTGTGTCTCGGAAAGATCCCAGATCAGCGAGGCATTGAGGCCAAAGCGGCGGGTGTTGGTGTTGTTCGGCGTGTAAAAGCGCACGCTGTCGAGCAGGTCGCCGTCGCCGTTCAGATCGAGGCCGAGCGCGGTCGAGGCGCCCACGACGCGCCGATCCGCGTTCGACGTCGCAGACGGCGTCTCGTTGACCACCGTGGTGCCACCGCCGTTGGCGAGCGTGTACTGGAACGACGGATCGATGGCGAGGCGCAGGCTGTCGTTGATGTTCCACAACGAGTTGATGCGGATGTTGCCCGTATCAGACGGGTTGATGCGCAGGTTGTAGTAGTTCGTGCAGGCCGACGGATTGAGCGGGTTCTCGGTGCCGCCGGTCAGGCCGGCGATGGTGCCGCCCTCGTCCTGGCGGGAGCCGTTCACGCCTGGCACCCGAGTGCAGGTCGCGAGGTTGTCGAGACCACGGCCGTTGGCGAGCCACAGCGCTTCGGTCGCGTTGCGGTAGAAGTTGTTGCGGTTGCGGTTGAAGTGCGCCGCGACGGCGACGAAGTCGCCATTGCCGAGGTCCTGGAAGAGGCGCGCGTTGAACTGGCGCTTGTAGATCTCGCCCGGGCCCTTGAACTTGTCGTTGCTGGCGTGCGAGGCGGTGACGTAGGCGCGCGTGCCCCAGGGACCGATCTCGCCGGTCTCGAGCATGCCGAAGTAGCGGCGGTAGTTGTACTCACCCGCCGAGACCGAAACCATGCCGCCGGCGTCCTTCGAGGGACGGCGCGTGCGGTTGTTGATGGTGCCGCCGACCGCAGAAGCCGTCGGGCTGTCGACGTCGGTCGTGCCGAGGTTGACGTCCACCGCTTCGATCAACTCGGCGTCGATCTGCTGGTTGGTGTAGATGGCGTAGTTGCCGGTGTCGTTGAGCGGGATACCGTCGAAGGTCAGCGACACGCGCGAGCCGTCGATGCCGCGCAGACGGAGGTTGCCGCCCGAGCTGCCGTACGGGTCGTTGTTGGTGAAGCTCACACCCGGCACCTGGTTGAGCGACTCGAGGAAGGTCTGGCCCGGGATGTAGTTCTGCAGGAACTCGCCGGTGATGGTGACGCGCGACTTGGCGGCGTTCTGTTCCGTCACCGCACCGATCTGCGCTACGCGACGACCGGTGATGACGATCTCTTCGAGTCCTTCGGCGGCGGTCGTACCGGTCGACTGCGCGAGTGCCGATGAAGTGGTCGCCATGACAAGCAACGGGCAGGCGAGCAGGACAGCGAGCGTGACGCGCGAGCGTCGAGCATCGGACACGGACAGGCAACTGCCCGGGAGCGGCTTGGACATCTTTTCAATCTCCGGATCTGAAGGACGGGGGAAATCGGCGGGCTTCCTGCCCGGGGGTCAAGGGCCTTAATTACACGGTTGACCGATGAATATTCTATGACAAGCGTGGCCTTTGCAGCCACTTCGGCACAAGCTGATGTTGCGAGAAAGCAACGAGCTGGCAGTCAAGCCTGTCCGGTTTCGATCGCTGCAACGAAATGGCGCCGGCAAAGTGGCACATAGCGGTCGTTGCCGCCGATTTCCACCTGTGCGCCGCTGGTTTCCACGCGGCCGTCGGCGCGCACCCGTACCACCATCGTTGCCTTCTTGCCGCAGTGGCAGACGGTCTTCAGTTCGACCAGGTTGTCGGCCCAGGCGAGCAACTGCGCGCTGCCTTCGAACAGCCTGCCGAGGAAGTCGGTGCGCAGGCCGTAGCAGAGCACCGGCACGTTGAGTTCATCGACCACCTTGGCAAGCTGCTGCACCTGCCCGGTGGCGAGGAATTGCGCCTCGTCGACCAGCACACAGGCGAGCGGGCCGGTGGCGAGCTCGCTGCGGATCTCCTCGAAGAGATCCTGTCCGGGCGTGAAGTGTCGCGCCTCGGAACTGATGCCGATGCGCGACGCCACGCGTCCGCCGGCACGATCATCGAGCCGCGCCGTGTACACGAGGGTACGCATGCCGCGCTCGCCGTAGTTGTGCGACGCCTGCAGCAGCGCCGTCGACTTCCCGGCGTTCATGGTCGAATAATAAAAATACAGCTTGGCCATGGTCGACGGTCCCGTGGGTCGCGGCGTCGAGGCGTCAGCCGGCGACGATGCCGACGATGCAGCCGGTCATGCAGGAGGCAAGGGTCGCGCCCACGAACGCCGGCCAGGCGAGCGCGGCGAGATCGCCGCGGCGCTCC
>CAZIRD010000111.1:0-8952 GCA_964541625.1 uncultured Acidibacter sp. | reverse complement strand
AAGCCCGAGTCGGTGTCGAGTGTGAACATCACGCCGCTCGCGCCGAGATCCGAGCGCACCATCTGCTGGATTCCTGCGGAGAGCGCCACCAGCGAGTGATCGAAGCCCTGATGCACGCGATAGGCGATCGCGCGGTCGTTGAACAACGAGGCGAACACGAGACGCATGGCCTCGATGACGGCATCCTCACCTGCGACGTTGAGGAAAGTTTCCTGCTGACCGGCAAATGATGCTTCCGGAAGGTCCTCGGCCGTTGCCGATGAGCGCACGGCGACGGCCGCGTTCGGACCAAATCGGCGATAGCCCTCGCGCACGGCGCGCTCGAGCTCACCCGGCAACGGCGCCTCGAGGATCCAGCCGCGGATGGTGGCGCCGACTTCGGCGAGGCGTACCACGTCGTCGATGTCGAGGTCGTGCAACACGTTGCGGATACGTTGATCGAGGCCGTTGTGCGCAAGCATTTGCCGGTAGGCGGCGGCGGTGGTCGCGAAACCGCCCGGCACCTTGACGCCGAGTCGCGCGAGCGAGCCGATCATCTCGCCGATCGAGGCGTTCTTGCCGCCAACGGTTTCCACGTCGTGCATCGTCAGTCGCTCGAAAGGCAGGACGAGTTCGTTCAAGGCGGATTCCTCGGTGGCTTGTCGGCGTCGCCCTGCAGTGGAACACTGCATGGCAGTCGCGGGGTGGAGCAGCGTGGGAGAGATAAAGCGGTGACGACCAGAACGGTGTTCTTCGTTTCGGACCAGACCGGCGTGACGGCGGAGACCATGGGGCACAGCCTGTTGACCCAGTTCGACGGTCTGCGCTTCCGGGCCGTGACTCTGCCATTTGTCTCCACCCTTGACAAGGCGGAAGACGCAGTGCGTCGCGTCAATGCCGCGGGTGCCGAGGACGGCGCGCGGCCGATCGTCTTCAGCACCCTCGTGCAGGACGATCTGCGCGCGGTGCTGCAGAAAGCCGAGGCACTGTTCCTCGATTTCTTCGAAGCCTTCGTCGGTCCGATGGAGCGCGAACTCGGCACGCGCTCGAGCCACAGTTCGGGCAAGGCGCACGGCATCGCCGACTCGGTGGGGTACGCAACGCGCATCGACGCGACCAACTACGCGCTCGCCAATGACGACGGTTCGAACGGCGAGTACGCGCGCGCCGACGTCATCCTGGTCGGCGTGTCGCGTTCCGGAAAGACGCCGACCTGCCTCTATCTCGCGATGCAGTACGGCATATTTGCGGCCAACTACCCGCTCACCGACGAGGACCTCGAATCGGCGCGGTTGCCGCCATCGCTGCAGCAGTACAAATCGAAGTTGTTCGGCCTGCGCATCGCACCGCCGCGGCTACAGCAGATCCGGCAGGAGCGACGTCCGAACAGTCGCTACGCCTCGGCGCAGCAGGTGCAGTTCGAGACCCGCGCTGCGGAGGCGGTATTCCAGCGCAACGGGCTACCGGTGCTCGACACCACCGAATGCTCGATCGAGGAGATTGCCGCGCGCATTCTCGAGGCGACCGGTATCGAACGAAGGATCCGTCCGTGATCGTCGCCGTCGCGCACCACGGCGTCGGGCTGATGGTTTTGGCTTATAGTGTGTCGCGATGAAGAACCCCGCCGAGGGCAACGCCGACTTCCGCCAGTGGCTGCAGCAGAAGCTGCCGGCCGAGTCGCTGTTGCCTTCGAGCTGGCGGGCGCGGCCCGGCAGTTTCGTCGCGCTGATGTCGCTTTATGAAAGCAATCATCGGCGGCTCGGCGAGCTCGCCGGCGAGCTGCGCTCACTCGATGGTCTGCATCGCTCAAGCGTGCAGGGCGATGTCGATCTCGAACTGCGCGTCAGCGAGCGCTCGCCGTACACCACGATGCTGCAGCTGACCTATGTGTTTGGTGACGACGCCGTACCCGCGACGGCGCCGGACATGGAGATTCGCGTTTATCACGATGCGCGTCTGGCCGAGGCGCACTCGTGGGCCAACACCCACGAGCATCCTTTGCTGCGCGACTGGCGGCAGCACGCCGGTCTCGACCTTGATCAGCGCTGGGCGCGGAACATCATGCTCAACAAGTGGCTCGAGTACTGCCTCGAGCAGGGTCACGGTTTCAGGCGGCTTCGCGGCGAGCCGTGACGGTTTTGGGCCGTGCGGGTCGTGCCGGGCTCTCGGTCTTCAGCATGTCCACCATCACCTCGGCGGCCTGATCGAGGATGACATCCGGGAGCTTGGCGCCGTCGAGTTCGGCAATCGACTTGATTGGCGTCTCGGCACGGGCTGAACGCCGGGCGTTCTCGCGAGCGAGCCGTTCGGTCTCGAGCCGGGACCGTTCCGCCTTGCGCTTCTCGAGGTTCAACGAGATCGACTTCTGTACGCGGACTTCCTCGATCGCCGCGATATCGCCCACCAGCCAGCGGTAGTCTGGGTCGCGCTGCTGGCGGGCGCTCTCTTCCATGGAAAGCCTGGCGATCGACGGCATGCGCGTGTCGAGGGCGCGGAAGTTCGCGCTCGGGATGCGATCCCAGGGGAGCGCGTCATCGAGTGCGCTTTCACCGACGTCCTTGAGGCTGATCGGCGAGGCAAGGCCCACATCGGGTTCGACGCCGCGGTGCTGCGTGCTCTCGCCGGTGATGCGGTAGAACTTGCCGATGGTCACGGTCAACTGGCCGTTGACGGGCCGCGCGCTCCAGCGCGACAGCGGTACCAGATTCTGCACCGTGCCCTTGCCGAAGCTGCGCTGGCCGACGACGACGCCGCGGCGATAGTCCTGGATGGCACCGGCAAAGATTTCGGAGGCCGAAGCACTGAAACGGTCGATCAGGACCACCAGCGGGCCGTCGTAGGCGACGCCACCATCGGGGTCGTCGAGCACCTCTTTCTGGCCGTTGGCGAACTGCACCTGTACCACGGGCCCGCGGCCGACGAAGAGTCCGGTCAATGATTGCGCCTCGGGCAGGAAGCCGCCGCCGTTGCCGCGCAGGTCCATGACGAGCCCCTCGATCTTCTCGGTCTTGAGTTCCTCGATGAGCCGGCGCACGTCGCGGGTGGTGCTGCGGTAGTTGGCGTCGCCCGCGCGCTGTCCGTCGTAGTCGGAGTAGAACCCGGGGACGTTGATGACGCCGACCCGATGCTCGGTGTCGCCGCGCTTGAGGGTCTTGAGCGTCTTGCGTGCCGCCTGCGCCTCGAGCGTGACCTTGCCGCGGGTGAAGTCGACCACCTTTTCGGGCGAGCCAGGCGCGGCGCCGACCGGCAGGATCTGCAGGCGCACCACCGTGCCGCCCTTGCCGCGGATCAATTGCACCACGTCGTCGATACGCCAGCCGACCACATCGGTCAGCGGGCCGTCTTTACCCTGGCCGACGGCAGTGATCCGGTCGTTCACGCCGAGCGTCCCGGCGGCGGCAGCCGGACCGCCTTCGATCAGGTTCATGATCGTGACGTAGTCGTCGATGAGCTGCAGCGAGGCGCCGATGCCCTCGTAATTGAGGCTCATCTGGATCTTGTACTCCTCGGAGTTGCGCGGCGAGAAGTAGTTGGAGTGCGGATCGAAGGTGCGCGCATAGGAGTTGAGGAAGAGTTCGAACACCTCCTCGGGCTTGATCTGCTCCGAACGCTTGAGCACCCGGTCGTAGCGGGTACGCAGCACTTCGCGGGCCTCGGCCCAGGTCTTGCCGGCGAGCAGCAGCGAGAGCGCGTCGTTCTTGACGCGCTTGCGCCACAGTTCGTCGAGTTCGGCGGTGGCGGTGGGCCACGGCGCTTTCTCGCGATCGAACTCGAAACTCTCATCGAGCGTGAAGTCCGGCTCCCGGTCGAGCAGCGCGAGGGCGTACTGGATGCGCTCGCGGTTGCGCTGCTGGTAGCGCGCAAACATGGCGTAGGCCGGTTCGATGTCGCCAGTGCGGATCATGTCGTCGAACCGCAGCCGGTAGGGCTGGAACTCGGCGATGTCGCTGGCGAGGAAATAGCTGCGCTGGCCGTCGAGTCCGTCAAGGAACTTGTCCATCACCCGCGGCGACATCGCATCGTCGATCTTCACCTGGCTGTAGTGGTTGTCCTCGAGCAGCGCGCCAACCTGCCGGGCGATCATCCGCTCGCGGGCAGAGGGCACGAGAGAGCCCGGCGGCAGCGCCGAGGTGTCGGCCGTGAGCCGGGAGGAACTGCCAACGGTCAGCAGACCGATCGACAGCACGGTGACGGCGAGGATCGTTGCGGGATGGCGTCCGGAGGGGGTCATTCGGGGTGGATGTCCTGTAAGATCCATGCAGACTAGATCGCCTGCCGCGCCCCTTCAAGTGCGGCGTCGCTTTTACCGCAAGACGCCTCATGCGCCCACTTTCCATGCTGCTCGGAATCGTGATGGGTTCCACCGTGTCGATCACGGTGGCACTGACCCTCACCTTGATTGTGTTTCTGATGCTGCCGGAGTACGCGAGCCGCATTGGCGAGGAGTTCCCGCCGCTGTTGCGGGCGCTTGCCGGGTCTGCGGTGCTTGCCGTCGTCTCGTCGGCGGGCTTCTACGGCGAGTTGCGCGAAACGCGCTGGCGACGCCTGCCGCAGGCACTGCTCGCGGCGCTGCTGCTGCTGACCGGCTGGTTGCTGTGGCCGGCTGCCGAATAACCCCCTGCCATTTGCCGTCCGCCCCGCCGAGAGTCATGCCGACGAGCCCATCTGAGGACCTGCCCATGTCCAAGTTCCGCCCGGCTTCGAAACCGCTGCTGTTACTCGCCGTCTCGGCGCTGCTGCTGGTCGCCTGCGCTTCGGCACCGCTCGGCGCTCCGCCGATCATTTCCGCCGCTGACTACGAGCGGCACATCGTCGCGCTCGCGAGCGACGAGTTCGAGGGCCGCAAGCCGGGAACGGCGGGTGAGCGCAAGACGGTCGACTACCTCGTCAATGAATTCAGCAAGCTCGGCCTCAAGCCCGGCAACGGCGGCTCCTGGCTGCAGCAGGTGCCGATCGTCGAGATCACCGCGGCCAGCGATGCCGCGCTGTCGGTGGGCGCAACGCGGCTCGAGTACGGCAAGGACATGGTCATCTGGACCAAGCGCCCGCTGCCCGAGGTGGCGGTCGCCGACAGTCCGCTGGTTTTTGTCGGCCATGGCGTTGTCGCGCCTGAATATGGCTGGAACGACTATGCGGGAGTCGACATGCGCGGCAAGACCGCGGTGATCCTCATCAACGACCCGGGCTTCGCCACCGACCATCCGCAACTCTTCCGCGGCCGGGCGATGACCTACTACGGTCGCTGGACCTACAAGTTCGAGGAGGCGGCGCGGCAGGGCGCAGCGGCGGCGATCATCATCCATGACGACAAGCCCGCGGCGTATCCCTGGGACACCGTGCAGAACAGCTGGATGGGTCCGCAACTCGACACCGTCGCGGCTGACGGCAATGCCGGGCGTGCCGCACTCGAGGGCTGGATCACCCGTGCGGCAGGCGATGCCCTGCTGCGCGCCAACGGCCGCAGTTACGAGGAGTTGCTGCGCGCCGCGAGCCAGCCCGGCTTCAAGCCCATCCCGCTCGCGCAGACCGCATCGGGTTCGGTGCGCAACGCCATTCGCCGGTCGGTGTCGCCGAACGTCGTCGCCATGCTCGAGGGCAGCAAGCGACCGGACGAATACATCGTCTACATGGCGCACTGGGATCATCTCGGCAAGACGCTGGCGCGCAGCGGCGACAACATCTTCAACGGTGCGCTCGACAACGCCACCGGCACGTCGGGCCTGCTGACCATCGCCAAGGCCTTCGCCGAACGCAAGCGACGTCCTGAGCGCTCGATCGTCTTTCTGGCGGTGACGCTGGAAGAGAGCGGCCTGCTCGGTTCCGCGTACTACGTCTCCAATCCGGTCTTTCCGCTGCGGCGCACGGTGGCGGCGCTCAACATGGACGCCATCCACTGGGGTGGACCGACACGCGACGTTACGGTGGTGGGCGCCGGGGCCTCTGAACTCGAGGAGTACCTCGCGCGAGCCGCGGCCCGCCAGCAGCGGGTGGTGCGCGAAGAGCCGACGCCCGAGAACGGTTTTTTCTACCGCTCCGATCACTTCAATTTCGCCAAGGCCGGCGTGCCGGCGCTCTACATCAAGCTGGGCATCGAAGATCGCGAGAAGGGCGCCGAATGGGCGCGGGCGCAGGCGGCCGAGTTCACGCTCAAGCACTACCACAAGCCTTCGGATGAATATCGTCCGGGTACGGACTTGCGCGGCGGACTCGAGGACCTGCAACTGCTCTACGAGGTGGGCGCCACGCTGGCCCGGGAGCGTCGCTTCCCGAGCTGGTACGCGAAAAGCGAGTTCCGCGCCGCGCGTGAGCGCAGCCTCGCGGGCGACTGATCGACCGCTAGATGCGGCGCAGCGCCCAGGCGGCGAAGCGCAGCGCCGACAACAGCACCCAGGGTGCGAGCAGCAGGATCCAGGCCGCAAGCGAGCCGGAGAACAGCATCGCGAAGAAGTCGCCGAGAATGGCGAACATGCCGCCGTTGGCGTAGGGACCGAGCAGCGCGCGCCCTGTCAGCCAAACGAGCAGCGGTAGACC
Organism: uncultured Acidibacter sp.; assembly: GCA_964541625.1. Lineage (GTDB taxonomy): Bacteria > Pseudomonadota > Gammaproteobacteria > Steroidobacterales > Steroidobacteraceae > UBA964. The sequence continues at coordinate 2,442 of CAZIRD010000111.1, read as the reverse complement.
GACGGCGCTGAAGATGAGCGCGCCGAGCAGCAGCCGCGCCTCGCGATTGAGCGTGACCAGGTCGAGTTTCGGGTTTCGGCGCGCCATGCGGGCATAATACGGCATGGGCAGTCTCCGGACAGCGGTGGTCGGGGCCGGCTATCTAGGCCGGTTCCACGCGCAGAAGTACGCCACCGAAGCGGGTTCGCAACTCATTGGTGTGGTCGATCCGCGAGCCGAGGCTCGCGAGGCGCTGGCGCGCGAACTCGGCACGCGGGCGTTCGCCGATCATCGCGAACTGCTGGGCGAGGTCGATGCCGTGAGCATCGTCACCACCACGCCGGCACACCACGCCATCGCCCGCGACTTCCTCGACGCCGGCGTGCACGTGCTGGTCGAGAAGCCGATCACCGAGACGGTGGCGCAGGCGCGCGAACTCATCGATCTCGCGCGTCAGCGCGGCCGCATCCTGCAGGTCGGGCACCTCGAACGCTTCAATCCGGCGATCGTCGCCGCCGGTTCGCGCCTCGAGGGCGTGCGCTTCATCGAGTGCCAGCGGCTGGCGCCCTTCAAGGAGCGCGGTACCGACGTCAATGTGGTTCTCGACCTCATGATCCACGACATCGACATCGTGCAGAGCATCGTCGGCCGGCCGCTGGAGTCGATCGATGCGGTGGGCACGCCGGTATTCTCGGGCGCGGTGGACATCGCCAATGCCCGGCTGCGTTTCGAGGGCGGCTGCGTCGCCAATGTCACTGCGAGCCGGGTCAGCCTGAAGACCGAACGCAAGCTGCGGGCGTTCCGCGACGACGCCTACCTGTCGATCGACCTGCAGCAGCGCATCCTGACCACCATCACCAAGCGACAGACCCCGCCGGCGGCCGGCGAGTTGCCGGTGACCATCGAGGAACAAAGCTTCGAACAGGGCGATGCGCTGCGCGCGGAGATCCGCTCCTTTCTCGACTGCATCGTCGATGGCCGCCCGCCCGTGGTGAGCGGCGAGGACGGTCTGCGGGCACTCGAGACCGCGATCCGCATCACCGGCTTGCTGGTGCCGTCGTCGACGGCGAGGGAGTAAGTTGCCCATGGAACGTCGACGACAGGTCACGGTAGCCGCCACCCAGTTTGCGTGTGATGCAGACTCCGCTACGCATATCGCCCGCGCCGAGCGGCTGGTGCGCGAGGCGGCGGCCCGCGGTGCACAGGTGATCCTGCTGCAGGAACTCTTTGAAACGCCGTACTTTTGCATCGAGCAGGATCCGCGGCATTTCGCGCTCGCCAGCAGCCTCGCCGACAATGCAGCCATCCGCCACTTCCGTCCCATCGCGCGCGAGCTCGGTGTGGTGCTGCCGATCAGTTTCTTTGAACGCGCGAACCAGTCGTTTTTCAACAGCGTGGCGATCATCGACGCCGACGGCGCGGTGCTCGGTACCTATCGCAAGTCGCACATCCCGAACGGGCCGGGTTACCAGGAAAAGCAGTATTTCTCTCCGGGCGACACGGGCTTCAAGGTCTGGAACACGCGCTATGCGCGGCTGGGCGTCGGCATCTGCTGGGACCAGTGGTTCCCGGAGTGCGCGCGAGCGATGGCGCTGATGGGTGCGGAGTTGCTGCTCTATCCGACGGCGATCGGCAGCGAGCCGCCGCCGGCGCCGCCGCTAGACTCGCGGCTGCATTGGCAGCGCACGCAGCAGGGTCATGCAGCCGCCAATCTCATGCCGCTGATTGCCGCCAACCGTTACGGTATCGAGCGGTCGACCCAGGATCCGCGGAATCTGTGGATCCGTTTCTATGGTTCGTCGTTCATCGCCGATCCCACCGGTGCGAAGATCGCCGAGGCGCCGGAGGAGGGCGAGGCGGTGCTGACGGCCACCTTCGACCTCGAAGCCGTCGCGCAGCAACGCATGGGTTGGGGAGTCTTTCGTGACCGGCGGCCCGAGCTTTACGGGGCGTTGTCGGGTTTCGACGGCAATCCGCGGCGGGAATGACGCCGATCCCCGCCTGGGTCGTCACCGGCCCGCTCGGCTGTGGCAAGACCACGCTGATCGCCCGCTGGCTCGCCGCCAAGCCGCCCACCGAAAACTGGGTGGTGCTGCTCAATGAATACAGCGACGCCGGCATCGATGCCTTGACGGTGGCCGCCGCGGCGCGCGGCGCCTATGACGTGCGGCTGGTACCCGGCGGTTGCCTCTGCTGTGTCGGCGAGGCTGACTTCCGGCGCAATCTCGGCGAACTCGTCGCCGGTCCAAGACCGGCGGGCATTCTGGTCGAGCCGTCGGGTATCGGCCATCCGGGCGGTATCGTCGAGGAGTTGTTGGCGCATGAGGCCGCCGGCGGTATCCGATTGTGCGGTGTGATCGGACTCGTCGACCCGGAGCGCATCGACAGCGATGACGAAAATGTCGTCGCCGTGCGCGAGATCGCGGATGTATTGCTGCTCTCCAAAGCGGACCTTGCCGACGA
>CAZIRD010000110.1:0-8960 GCA_964541625.1 uncultured Acidibacter sp. | reverse complement strand
CCGAGTAGAACACCATGCCGATGCCCATGCCGGCGGCGAACAGCATCGCGAACCACGAGAGGTTGGAGAAGTCCGGACGCGCGTCTCGACCCCCGAGGCGCACCGAACCCAGCGGCGAGACAACGAGGCCGAGACAAAAAAGCACGAACAGGTTGGCGAGCGAAGCCATCAGTCCGCCCGCGCTGCGGGTGACGAAATCGAGCGCTAGCGCAAAGAAATCCGCCGCAGGCGCAGGAAAGGCGATCACCCAGGCGACGATCGCAAGCAGCAGCGCGGCGGGTACGGCTGCCACGTCGGGCTCAGGCCTGCGCGTCTTCGATGAGCATCGACACACCCTTCTCGGCCACCATCACGGTCGGTGCATTGGTGTTGCCCGAGGTCACTGTCGGGAAGACGGAGGCATCGATGATCCGCAGACGCTCGAGGCCGTGCGCGCGCAATCTGGCATCGACCACCGAATCACCCGGGTCCGGGCCCATGCGGCAGGTGCAGGTCGGGTGATAGACCGTGTCCGCGCGCTGGCGGAAGTCGGCGAGCAGATCGTCGTCGCTCACCGCGGCGGGCCCGGGGAACAGTTCGCTGGTGATGATGTCCGCGAGCGGCGAGGTCGAGGCAATTTGCCGCAGCAGGCGACAACCGGCGCGCGCCTCGGCGAGATCACGCTCGGTGGAGAGGTAGTTCGGACGGATCGCCGGCGCGAGTTGCGGATCCTTGGAGGTGACATGCAGCTCGCCACGGCTGGTGGGTCGGCAGGAGTTGAACGAGATGAGAAACGCCGAGAACGGATCGGGACTGAGCAACTTGCGGTCGGAGAGCGGCGTGCGCGTGTAGCTCACGGGATTGAAGTAGAGCTGCAGATTGGGCACCGGCTGGTGCGGATCACTGCGTACGAAGCCGCCCCCCTGGTTGACGCTCATCGCCAGCGGGCCGCGTCGTGTGGCGAGATAGCGCAGCGCGGCGCGCACCTTGCCGAAGAAGGGTCCGAGCTGATCGTTGAGCGTGGGCACGGTCGAGCCGTAGAAGTAGGAGACCGCGAGGTGATCCTGAAGGTTGCGACCCACCGCCGGACTGTGATGCACGGTGTCTATGCCTAGCGTCTGCAGGCGCTCACCATCGCCAACGCCCGAGAGCTGCAGCAGTTGCGGCGTGTTGATCGCGCCACCGCAAAGCACGATCTCGCGACGCGCCTCGACCGCGAACTCGCGTCCGCCGCGCAGGTAGCGCAGGCCGCTCGCACGCCGACCATCGAAGCTCACGCGAGTCGCAAGCGCGCCGGTACGCACGGTGAGATTGCGCCGGCCCGCCGCCTGGCGCAGATGCTCGTTGGCGCTGCAGGAGCGAAACCCTGAACGGGTGTTGATCTGGTAGACGCCCACCCCCTCGCTGCGGCCACCGTTGAAGTCGTCGGTGCGCGCAAAGCCGAGCCCCTCGCAGGAGGCGAGGTAGCGGTCGACCAGCGGATGCACGTCCGCCGAGACGTCGGTGACGTGGATCGGTCCGCCGCGGCCGTGATAACGCGGGTCGCCGTCATCATGGTCCTCGGCGCGCATGAAGAACGGCAGCACGTCCTCGTAACCCCAGCCGGGATTGCCGAGCGCGCGCCAATCGTCGAAGTCGTTGCGCAGACCGCGCATGTAGACCATGGCGTTGATGGAGCCGGAACCGCCGAGGACCTTGCCTCGCGGCCAATAACTGCGGCGGCCGGCGAGTCCCGCATCGGGCTCGGTCTCGTACATCCAGTTGACGCCTTTGGCGAACAGCAACCGCGCGTAGCCGATCGGGATCTGGATCATCGGCCTGCGATCGCTGCCGCCGGCCTCGAGCAGCAGCACGCTGGCGTCGCTGTGGAGCGCGAGCCGGCTCGCCACCACGCAGCCCGCGGTGCCGCCGCCGACGACGACATAGTCAAAAATTTCCCGCTCCATGCTGCGCGCGCCTCAGCCGACCGCCGGTTGCTGGGTCATCTCGAGATGCAGCATGTTGCCGCGATAGGGATGACGCCGCGCGACTTCCTCGTTGAGTTCGACGCCCAGTCCGGGTTCGCGCGACGGGATCACGTAACCGTCCTGCCACTCGATGGGCTTGCGCAGGATCTCGGCGTGGAACCCCTGCCAGCGCTCGATGCCCTCGAGGATGAGGAAATTCGGACTGCAGGCGGCCAACTGGATGTTGGCGGCGCCGACCACGGGCCCGCAGTAGAGGTGCGGCGCGATCTGCACATGCTGCGCCTCGGCCATGCCGGCGATCTTCTTGGCTTCGAGGAGGCCACCGACGCGACCAAGGTTCATCTGCAGGATCGCCGCGGCGCCCGCGCGCAGCACACGCAGGAAATCGTACTTGGTGGTGAGCCGCTCGCCGGCAGCGATCGGAATGCTGGTCGCCCGCGCGACGAGCGCCATCTCCTCGGGTGAATCGGGTGGCACCGGCTCCTCGAACCAGAGGGGGTCGGCGAACTCGAGTCGCTTGGCGAGCCGGATGGCACCGGCGGCCGTCATCTGTCCGTGCGTGCCGAACAGCAGATCCATCTTGCCGCCGACGGCCTCGCGGATGAGCCGCACGAACTTCTCGCTGCGCTCGAGCTCGTGCAGCGAGAGCTGCCGACCATCGAAGGCGGTGTACGGTCCCGCCGGGTCGAACTTGATCGCCGTGAAGCCCTGCTTCTGGTACTCCACCGCGCGCTCGGCCGAGCGCTCGGCGTCGTGATAAATGGCGTCGGTCTCGGTGGCAGTCGGGTAGATGTAGGTGTAGGTGCGGATGCGCTCATGCACCCGCCCGCCGAGCAACTGGTACACGGGCTGACCGGCGGCCTTGCCGATGATGTCCCAGCAGGCCATCTCCAGCGCGCTCAGCACGCCCATCAGCGTGAGGTCCGGATGCTGCGTGAAGCCGCTCGAATAAACGCGCCGCCACATGGTTTCGATGGCGTGCGGATCCTGCCCTGCGAGGTAGCGACCGAACACATCCTCGAGCATCCTGGCAACAATATCGGGATGGAAAGGCACGCAATACGCTTCGCCGATGCCGCTGATGCCGTCGTTGGTGGTCAGCTTGACGAACACGAAGTAACGACCGCCGAAGGCCGGCGGCGGGTTGCCGACGACGAAGGTCTCGATATCTTTGAGGATCATTTCGAGTAGTAACCGTTGATGGACTTCAACTCGAGGAATTCGAGCAGACCGTAAACGCCGCACTCCCGGCCGTTGCCCGACTGCTTGTAGCCGCCGAAAGGCTCGGCGTAGCCCTGCGAGGCGCCATTGATGTAGACGCTGCCCGCGCGCAGCCGCCGCGCGACGCTGTGGGCGCGCGCGGAATCGGCGGTGTAGAGATAGGCGGCAAGACCGTAGGGCGTGTCGTTGGCAATACGAATGCCCTCTTCGGTGTCGGTGAACGGCAGCATCACGAGCACCGGTCCGAAGATTTCCTCGCGTGCGATGCGCATCTGGTTGTGGACGTTGGCGAACACCGTCGGGCGCACGAAGAAGCCGCGCTCGAAACCCGCCGGGCGACCGGGCCCGCCAGTGACGAGCCGCGCGCCCTCGTCGATGCCGAGCTGCATGTAGGCCTGCACCCGTTCGAACTGGATGCGCGAGGCCAGCGGGCCGATATGCCGGCCGGACTCGCGCGGATTGCCGACCTGCGTGGCCTCGGCCAGCCGCTGCACGATCGCGACCGCTTTGTCGTACACCGAGGCTTCGACCAGCATGCGCGTCGGCGCGTTGCAGGACTGACCGGTGTTGTAGAAGCAGCGGCGCACGGAATTGCCGAGCGCGCGCTCGAGATCGGCGTCGGCAAAGATGAGGTTCGCGGACTTGCCGCCGAGTTCCTGGGCGACGCGCTTGACGGTGTCGGCCGACGTCTTGGCGACATCGATGCCGGCACGCGTCGAACCGGTGAAGGACATCAGGTCGATCTGCGGATGCGCGCTGAGCGCGTGGCCCACCGCCGGGCCGGTACCGTGCACGAGATTGAACACGCCGGGCGGCAGGCCCGCTTCGTCGATGAATTCGGCGACCAGCTGCGCGGACAGCGGCGCCTGCTCGCTGGGCTTGAGCACCACAGTGCAGCCGGCGGCGATCGCCGGCGCCACCTTGGCCATGATCTGGTTGATCGGCCAGTTCCATGGCGTGACGAGCCCGCAGACACCGATCGGCTCGCGCACCACGTTGGAGGTGCCGATGCGCGTTTCCCAGTCGAGCTGACCAGCGGCGACGATCGTGGCCTCGATGTGACCGGGGCCGGCTGCAGCCTGCGCCTCGCGCGCCATGTCGCGCGGCGCGCCCATCTCGGTGGTGATGGCGTCGGCCATGTCCTCGATACGCCGCTGGAACACCGCATTGATGCGCCGCAGATGATCGAGCCGCTCGGCGAGCGGCGTGAAGGCGAACGCGTCGAAGGCACGTACCGCAGCCGCCACCGCGAGATCGACATCGGCCGGCGAGCCCATGCGGATCTGCGCGACTTGTGACTCATCGGCCGGGTCGATGACCGGGAACAGCGCGCCGGCGCCGACCGGATCGGTCCAGCGGCCATCGATGTAATGCTGCAAGATTTTCATGTGCGGCGGACCTCCGAAGTAGTGTCGCTATACTGCCAGTGTCAGGCAAGTTGGAGTGTTGCATCGTGATCAAGCGTCTGCGTGACAGAGCGTGGTGCGTGTCCGTGATCCTGCGACCGATGCTCGCGGCAGTGCTCGCCGGCGGCGCAGCCTTGCCTGCCGCAGGCGCTGCCGCGGCCGCAAGCGCTGCCGCTGCCGGAACGTCGGCGCCGCTGCCGCGGGCCACGCCCGAGTCGGTAGGCATGTCCTCGGCGCGGCTTGCAGCGATGGGCGATTTCTTCCGCCGCGAATCCGGTCAGGCCGCCGCCGGCTACAGCATTCTCGTCGCCCGCCACGGCAAGCTCGTCTACGCCACGGCGGTCGGCATGCAGGATCGCGAGCGCGGCGTGCCCATGTCGCTCGACACGCGCTTCCGTATTTTCAGCATGAGCAAGCCGGTGACCTCGGTCGCGGTGCTGATGCTTTATGAGGAGGGTCGGCTGCAACTCGACGACCCGGTGGCGCGCTACCTGCCGGCGCTGGCCAACCTGCGCGTGTTCACCGGCGTCGACGCCAGCGGCCAGCTGCAAACCGAGCCCACCCGCCAACCGATCACGATCCGTCATCTGCTCACCCATACCAGCGGCCTCGGTTACGGCGCGAATTACGATCGCAGCTCACCACTCGCGCCGCTCTGGGGCAGTTTCGATTTCGCGGCACCGGGCAGCGGCGCGCAGAAGTTGCAGGCGCTGGCGGCGCTGCCGCTCTACTTCCAGCCGGGTACGGCTTGGCGCTACAGCTACGCGACCGATGTGCTCGGCCTGCTGGTCGAGGCAGTTTCCGGCATGCCCCTGCCCGACTTCCTGCAAGCGCGGCTGTTCAGGCCACTCGGCATGACGCATACCGCGTTTCATCTTCCGACCGCCGACTCCGCCGCGCTCGCTGCGGTTTATCAGCGTAGCGCAGCGGGCAAGCTCGAACGCGTTGACGCTGCCTGGACGACGCCGCCGACCTCGCCGCCCGCCTATGCCTCGGGCGGCGCCGGCCTGATCTCGACCGCGGGCGACTACCTGCGCTTCGCGCAAATGCTCGCCAACGGCGGTCGCTTTGCGGGTCGGCAGTATCTGTCGCCGGTAACCGTTGAACTGATGACCAGCCAGCAGGTCGCCGATGATGCGCAGGCGAAAGCCTACGGCGAGCAGTGGCGCGGCCTCGGCTTCGGACTCGGCGTTTCGCCGGTGATCGACTTCCGGCGCATGCCGCAGGCACAGCGCGACGGCGATTACACCTGGCCCGGCGTGCTCGATACCAACTGGATGGTGAGCCCGAGCACCGGTGTGGTGGCCGTGGTGCTCGCGCAGGTGGTACGCGGCGCCGACGGCAAGCCGAACCGCACTTATCAGGACATGCACAATCAGGTTTATCAGGCGATCGTTGATCTCGACGATTCAAAGCCGACCCGCTGAACGACCACCGGGTGACCGCCCCGCGACGTAAAGTCGTGCCTGAGTGTCGCTTTTTTACCCCACGAAGCGAGACGTCTGCGCCGCACGCGCGCCATGCGAGGATGTTGCGACACGGCTGCATCTTGTGGCGTGCGCGCGCGCCGTTCTATCCTCGGAGCCACGGGGAGCGGTCGGCGGAGTCATCAGCGGCCATTCACCCGTAACGTGGGGAAACTCAGTGTCACGGCGGTTCGTCGCGGATCGCCAAGGGGAGAAACCGTGAACAAGAAGATCTCGGCGGCCGTATTCGCCGCGCTCGCATCGCAAGGCCAGAATGCCACCGCCCAGCAAGAGGCGGGTGGCGCCGACAGCCTCGGTCTCGACGAAATTGTCGTCACCGCGCAACGTCGCAATGAAAACATCCAGGACGTGCCGATCACGGTACAAGCCCTGACCACCGAAACGCTCGAGAACCTCAAGGTCAGCACGATCGACGAGTTCGTCAAGTTCCTGCCGAACGTGCAGGCCGCCTCGCTTGGCCCAACGCACGGCAACTTCTCGATCCGCGGCCTCAGCCTCGGACAGGCGATCCTGCAGGGTGGCGGCACCGTCGGCCAGTGGCCGACCGTGGGTCTCTACCTTGACGATCAGGCCGTGCAGATGCCGGGACGCAACCTCGACGTGTTTGCCGCCGACCTCGAGCGCATCGAAGTGCTCGAAGGCCCGCAGGGCACGCTGTTCGGCGCCGGCGCACAGGCGGGCGTCGTCCGCTACATCACCAACAAGCCCAAGCAGGGCGTGACGGAGTCCTACTTCCGCGCCGGCTACGCGACCACTGCGGGCGGCGACGACAGTTCCAGCCTGCAGGGCGTGCTCAACCTGCCGCTCGGCGAGAAGCTCGCGGCGCGTATCGTGGCCTACAACGACTCGCGCGGCGGCTACATCGACAACGTGCCCTCCACGTTCACGCGTCGCAGCACCGACCTGTCGTTCGCCTCGCTCACCGGCGGCCGTGTGCCGACCGACTCGGTGGTGATCGACAACTACAAGATCGCCCGCGACAACATCAACCCGGTGTCCTACAAGGGCGCGCGCCTCGGCCTCTCGTACGACGTCAACGACGACTGGAACGTGCTGCTGGTGCAGAGCTTCCAGGATATCGACAGCAGCGGCGTGTTCTACTCGATGCCGTTTGGTTCGGACTGTGCCGACCCGAAGAAGGAATCGACCTGCACCCGCGGCGGTCCGAGCAACGCGCCGGTTCGCGGCCGGCCGCTCGACGACTACCAGGTGACGCTGTTCAATGACAGCATCACCAAGGACAAGTTCGTCAACACCGCGCTCACCATTTCCGGAAAGGTCGGCGACTTCGACCTCGTCTATTCCGGCTCGCGTCTCAAGCGCGACAACTTCATCCAGGGTGACTACACCAACTACGCGCGTGGCCTCTACGGCGCCTACTACCAGTGCACCGGCTATTCCGGTGCCTCGGTCGACAAGTGCTACACGCCGTCGTCGGTGTGGCAGAACACGATCGAGAACATCAACACCAGCCACGAACTGCGTCTCAGCACGCCGTCCGAGTGGAAGATCACGGCGGTCGGCGGCCTGTTCTACGAAGAGCGCAAGGTCAATGACCAGACCGAGTGGCTCTACAAGTCGGTTCCCGAGTGCACGATCGGCGGGCCGGGCAGCTGCTTCCTTGCGCTCGATCCGGCGAAGACGCCGAAGTTCGCCAACGCCTCGTTCAACAATCCGAACCTGCGCAACTCGGCGACCGGCTTCTTCAATGACTTCAAGCGCGTTTACGAGCAGAAGGCAGCGTTCCTGTCGCTCGACTGGCACATCACCGACACGCTGACGGTCACTGCCGGAACCCGCTACTTCGACGGCTTCAACCAGATGCTCGGCGGCAACGTCGGCAGCTTCTACTGCAAGAACTACCCGGCGACCGCGACCACGCCGTCGAAGGTCACGGGCATTTGCACCGGTCCGGCCAACGGCAATGCGCCCTACGGCACCAACCTGAACAACCAGACCATCAACAGCTTCACGGCGACCGGCTTCCGCAGCCGCTTCAATGTCAGCTGGAAGGTCATGGAAGACGTGCTGCTGTACGCCACCTGGTCGGAAGGCTTCCGTCCGGGCGGCTTCAACCGCGGTACTTCGCAGCAGTTGCGTGCGGTGGATCGCAGCACCGGCGTAGCCCGCCGCGGCGCCACGAACCAGTATCAGATCCCGCTGTTCTTCGACTCCGACGATCTCGTCAACTACGAGGTTGGCTGGAAGACCACGCTGATGAACAACCGCGTGCAGTTCAACGGCGCGATCTATCAGGTGAAGTGGGACGACGTGCAGGCGGGCATCTTTGCGCCGCAGGCCGGCTTCGGCAACCTGACGGTGAGCGTCAATGGCCCCGCGTTCGAGACCAAGGGCATCCAGATGAGCGTCACCGCTCGGGTCACCGAGAACCTCACCCTCGATGCCGCGGCCTCGTACAACAAGGCGGAGCTCACCAACTCGCCGCAGTTCATCAACAACGTCGCGGGCACGCCGGGCTTCGGCAAGCCGATCACGGAAGCGTGGGTCGGCTCGGCCACCAGCGGTGCGCCGGTGTCGGTGTCGAACGTGTTCGGCGTGGCGGGCGATCCGGCGGCGATGGCGCCCGAGATCCAGGGCAACGTCCGCGCCCGCTACGAATGGACCATGGGCCAGTTCGACTACTACTGGCAGGCCGGACTCGTCTACATGGACGACCGGCGCTCGGCGGCGAACCGGCTGCAGTCGTTCAACCTCGACTCCTACACCGACGTCAGCCTCTCGGCCGGCGTGGCGCGGGACAACTGGACGGCGGAGCTGGTGGTATCGAACCTCACGGACCGCGATACGGCCGAGTACTACTCGAGCACGCAGTTCGTCGAGACTTCGAACCAGGCCCGTCCGCGGACCATCGGCATCCAGTTCGGTTACCGCTTCGGTAA
>CAZIRD010000109.1:0-8992 GCA_964541625.1 uncultured Acidibacter sp. | reverse complement strand
ATCGAGATGGTCATAGCACTGCACTCCCGCGTTTCCCAATTACTGTAACGGCGGGCAGCCGAAAAACTTTAGCCCATGGGACCAATTTTTTCCGACACGACGATAACCACTACCAATCTACTCTCACCACACCCGGTGTATCGGCGCGGGCCTGGAAAACTTTAAGACTGGTTGAGTGACGGATGCGCAGGGTCTCACCGGCCTTGGCATCCGACAGGGCGACGCCGCTGGCGCGGATCTCGACCCCGGGCAGGGAGGCGAGCACGGTTACCGTCTCGCCGCGGCGGACGGCTGGCGCCTCCTCGATAGCATCTAACGGCAGAACCTGGTCAGCCATGAGGCTGCGCCGCACCAGCCGTCCGACGACCTGTTCGGGCGCGGTGGCGCAGCAACGGGCGGTGCCCGGGAACCGGCGTACCGCCATCTTGACGTCCTCGGCGGTCACCACACTGCCCATCGATAGCGCGCGTTGCGCCACGACCACCGGCAGTTCAGAGAACAGCGCCGCAGGAACCGTTACCGCCCAGCTGGCCGTGCCACCTCCGCAGGTGACCCGGACCGTAGCCCTGGTACCCAGAGAGGCATTGTTCGGCAGGGCCGCCTGCAATGGACGGTCGCAGGCGGCCAGACGAAGCCGCGGATCCATCGGGCTGATCTCCGCCGTCGCCTCCGGTGCCTGGCGGCGCAGTTCGGCCCGAGCCGCCTCTTCTATAAGGCGCAGGTCCTGAAAGCCGGTGGCTGCCGGCGTCGGCTGGGCCATCGGGCTGGGCCCTGGCCCCGGCGGCGTCTGGGCGGTAACGCCGGTGGCCAGCAAGGCGAGGGCGGGGAGGATCATCCGCGCGACGAGTCGCGACGGGCGAGTACGGGTATTCATGGTGACTGAAACCTAGCAACTGGCATGCCACGTGCTTCGTCGAGAGCGTCGGCGGTTCCTTGACGCCGGAAATCCGGAGTTGGCACGGGGCTTGCTGTGATGATCCTGAGCCAAAATTTTGGCGGAGGACGACATGTTCGATCTCGACAAACATCTCGCACTGCATGCGACCGCCCTGAAGGTCTCGGCGCGGCGCACGGAAGTGCTGTCGCGCAACATCGCGAACGCCGATACGCCGAACTACAAGGCGACCGACATCGACTTCCGCAAGGCGCTGTCCGACGCGCTCGACGGTCCTGGTCCGGGCTCGCTGCGCCGTACCCAGTCATTGCACCTGGTCGGCGGCGCGCCCGGTTCCGGCGCGGGCAGCGTGGACGGCATCCGCCTCGACGTCATCGATCGGCAGCCGCTCACGCCCTCGCTCGACGGCAACACGGTCGACATGTCGATGGAGCAGGCCGAGTTCGCCAAGAACGCGATCCGCTACCAGGCCTCGCTCAACTTCATCAATTCGCAACTGCGCGGCCTGATGACCGCGATCACCGGCCAGTAAGCCGGTCACCCCGGGAGTAATCCAGCATGTCCAGTTTCAACATCTTCGACATCGCCAGCTCCGCGGTCTCCGCGCAGACGGTGCGTATCAACACCGTCGCCAGCAACATTGCCAATGCCGACACCGTCTCCAATACCCGCGAGGGTGTCTACAAGGCGCGCATGCCGGTGTTCGAGTCGGTCCGCAAGGGCGTCCGTGGCGACGAGAGCGGGGCAGCGGTAAAAGTCGCGCGCATCGTCGAGTCGACCACACCGCCGAATGCCCGCTACGAGCCTTCCAACCCGCTCGCTGACACCAACGGCTTCGTTTACTCGCCGGACATCAGCGCAGTCGAGCAGATCACCGACATGGTGTCGGCGTCGCGTTCCTACCAGAACAATATTGAAGTCATGCGCACGGCGCGCGAGCTGATGCTCGCCACGCTGCGTCTTGGCCAGCAGTGAGGCACTGAAACATGGCATCGAGCATCAGTTCACTCGGCGCGTCGACCCCGACGGCGACCAATGGCGCGAAGGCGGCGCAACTGCAGGACATCAATTCCGACCAGTTCCTGAAGCTCATGGTCGCGCAAATGCGCAATCAGGATCCGCTGCAGCCTTCCGATCCTTCCGCTTTTCTCGCCCAGCTGGCGCAGTTCAGCACCGTCACCGGTGTGCGCGCGATGCAGGACTCCATGGCCGACATGGTGGCGACGATGCGCTCCTCGCAGATGCTCGCCGGTACCCAGTTGGTCGGTCGGGACGTCCTTGCGCTCAGCAGCAGCTTCGATCACGACGGCGCGACCTTGACCCGCGGCGCGGTCGAGATGCCCTCCGGCATCAACTCGGCCACCGTCAACATCAAGGACTCCGCCGGGCTGATCGTTCGCCAGATCCCGATCGCCACGACAGCGGGGCTGGTGAACTTCGAGTGGGACGGCAAGAACGACGCCGGTGTAGCGCAGCTCGCCGGGCGCTACTCCTGGGAGATCAAGGCCCAGTCCGGTATCGGCGCCGAAACCCTCTCGGCGATGCGTCGCAATACGGTTGCAAGCATCACGCTCGATCCGACCCAGGGGGGAATCACCCTCAACACGAGCCAGGGCACGCTGCCGATGACGGCGGTGCGTCGGGTTTTGTGACGTCAGCACAATGACAGTATCACTGGCATGGAACTTGCTTAGGTAATCCATATGTCAACTATTTCGATAACTGGCCTGGTTGCGTCGCAGAATCACCTGCAGACCATCTCGTCCAATGTGGCCAACGCCAATACGGACGGCTTCAAGCTGCAGACCGCCAAGTTTGCGAGCCTGGTCGCTGCTGAAGGCGGCGTCGCCTCGGGCCTGGGTGTCCGCAACCTCAACGACGTCACCGACTTTACGCAGGGCAGCCTGCGCAGCACCGGCAGAGACCTCGACCTCGCGATGTCGGGGCGGGGCTTCTTCGTCACGCTGCCGCCGACCACCACCACCGGTTCGCAGTCCGGCACCGTGGCGGGCAGCACCATCGACACCAGCATCCGCCTGACCCGCAACGGCAGTTTCAAGCTCGACAAGGACGGCTACATCGTCGATCTCGCCGGTCGCAAGCTTGCCGTGCAGGGTACGACCGCCGGCAATGTCGAGCCGGCCAGGGTCGAGCTGGCGAAGGCTGTTGGCTCACCAGCGACCTCGACGCTCAACTACTCGCGCATCGAAGTGCGCGACAACGGCGAAATCTTTGCGATCTATGACAACAATTCGTCGACGGCGATCGGCAAGGTCGCCGTGGCGAATATGCAGGACACCTCCAAACTGAAGCCCGAGAACGGCACGCAGTTTTCGTACAGCGGCAGCGACGAGACCCCGGTGGTCTCGACGAGTGGCGACAGGGGTCGCGGCTCCGTGCTCTCGCAGTCGCTTGAGGGCTCCAACGTCAACCTCACCGAGCAACTGGTCGAGATGATCACTGCGCAGCGCAACTACCAGGCCAACGCCAAGGGCGTCTCGGCGGCTGATGCGCTCGCACAGACCATCATCAACCTGCGCTGATGAATTCGTTCACAGCTGATACCGAACCCACCACACAGACCCACGCAACGCACTGCTGAAGCATTCCGGGAGATACGCAGATGTCCAACATATCCATCACTGGTCTGGTTGCCTCACAGCAGCAACTTCAGACCATCTCCGCCAATGTGGCCAATGCCAATACCGACGGATTCAAGGGGCAGACCGCCAAGTTCTCCAGCCTGGTCGGCGTGGAGGGAGGTCCCGGACTCGGCGTGCGCGTGGCGGGAAACGTCACCGACTTCGGCCAGGGAAGCCTGCGTTCGACGGGGCAGGCGCTCGATCTGGCAATCTCCGGACGCGGGTTCTTCGTGACCTTGGCAGCAGGCACTACCACCACCGGCACCTCGGGTACGGTCGCGGGTGCGGCACTGGACACCACCTCGCGCCTGACGCGTAACGGTGCTTTCAAGATGGACAAGGACGGCTACATCGTCGACCTGCAGGGCCGCAAGCTCGCGGTCGAGGGTACGTCCAGCGGGCAGGTGGCGGCGGCGAGGGTGGATTTGAACGGTGGTGCCTCCAGCGGCTTCTCGCGCATCGAAGTGCGCCAGGATGGCGAAATCTTTGCGATCTACGGTAACAACTCCTCCGCGACGCTCGGCAAGGTGGCGGTGGCCAATCTGCAGGACGCCTCCAATCTGGTGGCCGACAACAACAACAATTACACCTACATCACCCAGGCCGAGGTGCCGGTGGTGAAGACGAGCAGCGTCGAGGGACGCGGGTCGGTGATCTCCGGCATGCTGGAAGGATCCAATGTGGATCTGACCAACCAGCTGGTCGACATGATCACCGCGCAGCGCAACTACCAGGCGAACGCCAAAGGCGTATCGGCGGCTGATGCGCTGACGCAGACCATCATCAACCTGCGCTGATCAGCGGGTCGGAGCCCAGCGACGACCTAATCCACTGACGACAGCAAGCGGCGAGGCAGCACATGGACAAGGTTGTCTACACATCGATGGGCGGCGCGCGCATCGCGCTGCGGGCCCAGGGCATCAACAGCCACAACCTCGCCAACATCAACACGCCGGGTTTTCGCGCAACCCTGACGGCTGCGCAGCCCGCCGAACACCTGCCGGGTGCAGCACGCGTCGATGTACGCCGCTCGGCAGAAACTTTCGACACGCGCACCGGGCCGATCGAAACCACCAATCGCGAACTCGATGTCGCCGTGCTCGGCCAGGGCTGGCTCGCGGTCGAGGACGCTCGCGGCAACGAAGCCTACACGCGCGCCGGCAATTTCCGCCTCGACCCGGATGGCACGCTGCGTACCGGTTCCGGCGACCCGGTCCTCGATGAGGGCGGCGGCCGGATCATCATTCCGGCGCATTCCTCACTGACCATTTCCACCACGGGTGACATCTCCATCGTGCCGGCCGGGCAGGGTGTTGAGACCACCGCCCGTGTGGCCACCCTGAAGCGGGCGAACCCCGATCCGCTGACCCTGCAGCGCGGTGTCGATGGTCTGTTTCGGCTGCAGGGCGGGGCTGTCGCGCCGCCCGACGCCACGGTGCGGCTGCAGTCGGGTGCCCTCGAGGGCAGCAACGTCAACGCCGCCGAGGTGCTTGTGAAGATGATCGAGCTCTCGCGAACCTTTGAAATGCAGATGCGGACCATCAAGTCCGTCGAAGAGAACAGCAGGTCGGCACAGAATTTGCTGAGTATCGGGTAGTCAACTTTCTGACCGGAGACCGAGATGGATTCCTCACTTTGGGCGGCCAAGACCGGACTCGAGGCGCAACAGACCCGAATGACGGTCGTGGCGAACAACCTCGCCAACGTCAACACAACCGGCTACAAGAAAGGCCGGGTAGCCTTCGAAGACCTGATGTACCAGAACGTGCGGCAGGTCGGTGCGCTCGGCGCTTCCGACACGCTGCTGCCTTCGGGTCTCATGGTGGGTACCGGTGTGCGCGTTGTCGCCACCGAAAAGGTGAACTCGCAGGGCAACATTCAGGTCACCAATAACCCGCTGGACGTGGCCATCAACGGCCGCGGATTCTTCCAGGTCAGCCTGCCCGACGGCACCACCGCCTACACGCGCGACGGCAGCTTCAAGGTCAACGCCGAAGGCCAGCTGGTCACCTCGGGTGGCTATCGGTTGTTGCCGGCAGTATCCATCCCCGAGGGGGCCACCTCGGTGGCGATCGGTACGGATGGTGCGGTCAGCGTGCAGCTGCAGGGCCAGGCGGCCCCGAACCAGGTGGGCACGGTCCAGATCGCCGACTTCCTCAATCCTGCCGGCTTGCAGCCGCGCGGCGAGAACCTCTTCCTCGAATCGCAGTCGAGCGGCGCACCGCAGACCGGTACCGCCGGCGTCAACGGTCTCGGCACCCTGCAGCAGGGCGCGCTCGAGGCCTCCAACGTCAACGTGGTTGAAGAGCTCGTCAACATGATCGAGACACAGCGGGCCTACGAGATGAACTCGAAGGCCATCGGTACCACCGACAAGATGCTCGAATTCCTCACGCAGCGCATCGGCTGACGGAGTCCTAATGATGTTCCTCCTCAAGATGGTTACGCGCGTTGGTGGGCTGTTGCTCGCCGGGTCCCTGCTCGGCGGCTGCGCCACCGAGCTCGACTTGCTGACGCAGGACAAGAAATGGGAGGCCAGTCTGCCGCCGGAGATGCCGACCGCGGCGACCGCCAACGGTGCGATCTACCAGGCAGGGCAGGACATCCGTCTGTTCGAAAACTCGGTTGCCCGGCGGGTGGGCGACACGCTTACCATCCGTCTCGCGGAAACCACCGACGCACAGAAGAGCTCGAGCACCGAAACGAAGAAAGGCTCGACGATCAGCGTGCCGGAACCCACCATCGCGGGTCGCAAGATTCCGTTCCGCGCCTCGACCTGGGGCGCGACCGACGTCAGCAGCGACAACAGTTTCACCGGCGAGGGCTCGAGCAAGCAGAGCAACAGCATCACCGGCGAGATCACCGTTACCGTGGCCAAGCGCTGGCCGAACGGCAACCTGCTGGTCCGCGGCGAGAAGTGGATCACCATCAACCAGGGCCGCGAGTTCGTACGCTTGAGCGGCATCGTTCGTGCGGCCGACATCAACCCCGACAACACCGTGCTCTCGACCCGGGTCGCCGACGCGCGCATCTCTTATGCAAGCCGCGGTGCGCTGGCGGATGCCAATGCCCCCGGTCTCTTGAGCCGCTTCTTCAATCTCCCCTGGCTGCCGCTCTGAGGATTCCAGCATGACTTCCCAAGCGACACCCTCCAAGGCGAAAGCGCCGCGCGTCAAAAACTCGCCCCCGATGCAGAAGGCGGCGATCCGTCATTCGTCGTCGGTCATGCGTGCCGCGATGAAGACCCTGCTGGTTGCGGTGCTCGCGGGCGTCGCCAGCCAGTCACAGGCCGAGCGCGTCAAGGATATCGCCAGCATTGCCGGCGTTCGCAGCAACCAGCTGGTCGGCTACGGCCTGGTGGTGGGCCTCGATGGCACCGGCGACCAGACCAGTCAGGCGCCGTTCACCATCCAGAGCATCAAGAACATGCTCGCGCAGTTCGGCGTGGTCGTCCCGGCCAACGTCAACCCGCAGCTCAAGAACGTCGCGGCAGTGACGGTGACGGCCGAGTTGCCGCCCTTCGCCAAGCCCGGCCAGTTGATCGACGTCACCGTCTCGTCGATCGCCAACGCCGGCAGCCTGCGTGGTGGTTCGCTGCTGCTCGCACCCCTGCGTGGTGCTGACGGCGAGGTCTACGCGGTGGCCCAGGGCAACCTGGTGGTCAGCGGCTTCGGTATCCAGGGCACGGACGGCTCCAAGATCTCGGTCAACGTGCCGAGCACCGGCCGCATTCCGCGCGGTGCCTCGGTGGAGCGCGAGGTGCCGTCCAATTTTACGGTCGATCCGAACGTGACGCTGAACCTCAACAGCCCCGACTTCACCACCGCCACCCGGCTTGCTACCAGTATCAACGAAATCCTTGGTGCCGGCTCCGCGGAGGCGGTCGATGCCGTCTCCGTGCGGGTGATTGCACCCGCTGATCCCACGCAGCGCATTGCCTTCGTCTCCACGCTCGAGCAGATCGACGTGCGACCCGGCGAGCCGCCGGCCCGCGTGATCGTCAATTCGCGCACCGGCACCATCGTCATCGGCTCGGGCGTGCGGGTCACGCCGGCGGCGGTGGCCCACGGTTCCTTGTCGGTGACGATCACCGAGCGCACCGATGTCAGTCAGCCCAATGCGCTCTCGCAGGGCGGTACGACCGCGCAGGTGCCGCGCTCCGAAATCGAGGCCAAGCAGCAGAATGCGCGCGTCTTCAAGTTCGACTCGGGCGTCAGCCTCGACTCGATGGTCGAGGCCATCAACAAAGTCGGCGCGGCGCCGGGCGACCTCGTGGCGATCCTCGAAGCGCTCAAGCAAGTCGGTGCGCTGCGTGCCGAGCTTGTGGTGATCTGAGGACCTTGCAGACGTGAGTGTCGACGCCGTCCGCAGCCAGGCTTACACCGACCTTCAGTCGCTCAGCGACCTGAAGCGTCAGGCGCGCGCCAACGATCCAGCTGCGCTGCGCGAGACCGCGCGTCAGTTCGAAACCCTGTTCGCGAAGATGATGCTGCAGAGCATGCGACAGGCGAGTGCGGGCGACGAGTTGTTCGACTCGCAGGAAAGCCAGATGTATCGCGGCATGTTCGACGATCAGATGGCCCTCGAAGTCACCAAGGGTCGCGGTCTCGGCGTCGCCGACATGATGGTGCAGCAGTTGATGCGCACCCAGGTTGCGCAGCAGGCGGCAGCCGCCGGCGACGCCGGTCATACCTCGCTGACCAAGAGTCAGGAGGCCGCCGCGGGTATCGCCCTGACCGATCGTGATCACACCGGTTCGTTGTCCCTGCGTCCCCAAGCAGCCCCCGCGTCGGCAGCGATGCCGGCGCGGCCGGCTGCGCCGGAGCCCGCGAGGACGCAGGAGTCCGCTGCCGTGGAACCGCCGACCGCCGCGTTGCCGTCGCGGCCAGCCGCCGGCTCGCGTGCCGCCTTCCTCGAGTCCATCCTGCCTGCCGCCACCAAGGCGGCCCAGGCGCTCGGGGTGTCGCCGCGCTCGATCATTGCACAGGCTGCGCTGGAGACCGGCTGGGGACGATCGATGCCTCGCGACGCCAATGGTCAGCCGAGCCTCAACCTCTTCGGCATCAAGGCGACGCCGGCCTGGCGCGGTGCCAGCGTGGCCAGCGAAACCAGCGAATTCGTCGGCGGGCAGGCGACGCGGCAGGTCGAGCGCTTCCGCGCGTACGAGAGTATCGACGCGAGTTTTGCCGATCATGCGCGCCTGCTGTCGAACAGCTCGCGCTACGCCGCTGCCCTCAACTCCGGCGACGACACCCACGCTTACGCCCGGGCGCTGCAGCGCGGCGGCTATGCAACCGATCCGAACTACGCACGCAAGCTGGTCGCGGTGGCCGAGTCGGTCGACCAGCTGCTCGCGGCGCGTGCCCCCGACCAGACCCGGAGCTGATTGAAACATGTCCAGCATGATCAACTCGGCGATGTCGGGCATGATGGCCTACCAGCGTGCCATCGACGT
>CAZIRD010000108.1:0-9155 GCA_964541625.1 uncultured Acidibacter sp. | reverse complement strand
CGATGAAGCAATCCACCAAAGAAATACTGGTGTTCCTGCTCACCGGCATCGCCGCGGTGCTGGTGTTCTCGGGCTACAAGATCCTCGCCCTGCTCGGCGACTGAGTCCGCCTAGGTGAAAGCGGCGGCGCGGCGCACCGCCGCAAGATAGCCCGCGCGCCCGAAACCCAGAATGGCGATGCCGATGGCGCCGCCCAGAAAACAGACCAGCGCGAGGCTGGGAGCGATGCCGGTCGGGTAATTGAACACGTAATCGGACAGGAAACCGACCGCACCGGAGCCGACCGCGATACCGACCAGACCGGTGAGCAGGGTGTAGACCGCGACCACCTGGCCACGCAGCTGGTTGGGCGTCACCAGATTGAGCGCCGTCAGCGCCGAGGTCACTGCCCAGGTCGCGAACATCGAGGTGAGCACGTGACCGACGAGCGCGAGTTCCGGCGTCGGCGCCAGGCACTTGGCGGTGCCGAACAGCGCCCACGCGGCGCACTGCAGCATCATCACCAGCACAGGGCCGTCCTGACGGCCGCGCTTGGCGAGCCAGGTCAGGGCACTGCCCGCAGTGATGGCGCTGAGGATACCGAACGGCACGCCGACCACCGAGAGCGCGAGTGCAATCCGCGCCGGTTCCCACTCGTGCACGCGCACGAACAGCGTCGGGAACCAGGCGAGCTGCGCGTTGACGATCATCACGTTCATGATCGTGCCCATCATCACGGTGATCAGTGCGACGCGATTGATGGCGAGTTCACGCCACAGCGGCAACAGCGAGAAGCGGGTCGGCTGGCTCACCGCGCCGCGCCGCGCGGGCTCGCGCATGGTCAAAGCCATGAGCGCGGCGAGCACGATACCCGGCGCACCGACGATGAACAGCACGACATGCCAGTCGGCGAACGGCGCAAACAGGGAGGGCGCCAGCGAGCGGACCGCGTCGGTGAGACCGATCGCCACGCCGCCCAGGAGATAAGCGATGCCGATGCCGATCGAGCCGCCCATGGCGAAGATGCCATAAGCGCGCGCACGCTTCTCGGGCGGGAAATAGTCGGCGATCAGCGAAGCGGAGGCCGGCGTGGTGGTGGCCTCGCCGGCGCCCATCACGACCCGCGAGGCGAACAATCCCCAGAATGACCTCGAGAACGCGCCGGCCATGGTTGCCACGCTCCAGATCGCCAGCCCTCCCCAGACCACCGGTACGCGCTTCCAGCGATCGACCAGATAGCCCACCGGCAGCGTGAAGAGGCTGTAAAACAGCGCAAACGCGAGGCCCTGGATGATGCCGATCTCGGTGTCGGTGAGCTGCAGGTCTTCCTTGATGGGATTGACCAGGAGGCCGATGACGATGCGATCGACGACGCCGAGCGCGTAGGACAGCACCAGCAGCACGACCACGTACCAGGCGTAGGCGGGTTTTGGCCAGGCGTCAGGTCGGGTCTCGTTCATGAGGTGCTCTCGGGCATACTTTGGACTTCGATTCTAACTGCAGGGGGCACTGGTCATGCGGCGAACGGGCTCGGGTACGGGTTTTCTTTTTGCGCTGCTATTAGCCGTGGTGACGAGCGGCCTCGGGCCGATCGCAGCGGCAGCCGAAACGGCGCTGCAGCGCATCCGCATGGCGACGATCACCACCACCGATCTCGCCGGCGTCGAGCGCGACTATGGCCGCTGGCTCAAGTACACGGTACGCGAGCGCGGCAAAGTCGATGCCGGCCTCGCCCGCAGCTGGGGTACGCCGGCCGTCGCCGGCAAGCCCTACATCCTCATGAGCCCCGCGGGCTCACCGGACGTATTCATCCGCGCGATCGAGCAGCGCGACCTGCCCGCACACAAGCCGCTCACCACCTGGGGCTGGAACGCGATCGAAATCATCGTTGATGACCCCGATGCCATCTACGCCAGCCTGCGCGACTCGCCGTTCAAGATCATCGGCGAACCGGCGCAGTTGAGCGGCTATCCCTCGATCCGCGCCTTCCAGGTGCTGGGCCCGAGCAACGAGGTCATCTACCTGACCGCAGAAACCGGCGATCGCAGCAAGTCCATCCTGCCGCCGCCGCAGGGTGAGATCGACCGCATCTTCATCATGGTGGTGGCCGGACCCGACATCGACGCGCTGCTTGGTTTCTATGCCGGCAAGTTGGCGTTGCAGCCGGGCACTCCGCGGCCGCGGCCAGTCGGCGTACTGCGACGCGCACAGGGTCTCGGTGAGGACGCCACGTTTCCGCTGACCACGGCGCGGCTCGTGCAGCGCGGCAACCTGATCGAGTTCGACGGTTATCCCGCGGCAACGACCGCCCGGCCGCAGCGCAACGGCGAGCTGCCGCCGGCCATCGCCTCAAGCAGTTTTGCGGTGCGCAGCTTTGATGGGCTCGCGCTCGACTGGATCACACCGCCCGCAGTCCACCCCGGGCTGGCCTACGGTGGCAAGCGCGCCGCGACGGTGCGCGGCCCGGCGGGTGAGTTGATCGAACTGATCGAAGAGGCGGCAGCGACGAACTAGCGTCCGCCGTCGCCGCGGCGTTCAGCGGATTGCGGCGTGCGGCGGGTCCCGGCGTTCAGGCGGTATTGCCAAGCCAGCGACCGAGCGCGAGTGCCGGCGTGAGCATCATGCCCGGCACGAACGCGTCGCCGAGCGTGGCGCCGCTGCCCAGCACTTCGCCGGCGGCGTAGAGGTTGGCGACCACGGCGCCGCTCTTGCGCAACACGCGCAATTGCGGATCGACCACCACGCCGGCCGAGGAGGTCGCCGAATGCCCGAGGTGGGTGATGGCGTAGAAGGGCCCGGTCTCGATGCGGCGCGGCCGGTGTTCGCGACCGAACTCGTCTCCGCCGCCATCAACCGCCGAGTTGTAGCGCTGCACGGTAGCGCGCAGCGCGGCGGCATCGAGTCCGCAGTCGGCTGCCAGCGCCTCGAGGCTGGCGGCACTGCGAAACATCGGGTGCGTGCCGAAATGCGACTGCAGTTTTTCCCGCGACCAGCCGGGGATCATCGGCGGCGAGGCGCGCAGGATCGCGTCATCAAAGATGATGCGGTAGCGCAGCGCCGGCTGCGAGGCCAGCGCCTGCTCGCGCAGGTAGGTGGAAGGCTCGTCCTCGCGTACGAAGCGGCGCCCGCGGTCGTTGACCCAAAGCTCCCACGGCAGGCGCCGTTGCGGCGTGGTGTCGACCCGCGCGTAGACACGCGCGGGGAATGCGTCGCGGGTGAGGATCGAGCCGGTGCCCGCGCGGTGCAGGTCCTGACCGCGCAGGTAACCGCCCACGTCGGTCGCCAGCGTGAGGCCCTGTCCCAGCGCCTGCGGCCAGGATCCGGATGCATAGGCGGGGCAGCCCGTGAGCTCGGCAAACATGGCCGGGTTCATGGCGTAGCCGCCCGTGGTGATGAGCACCTTACCGCCCGTGAGATCGCGCGACCCCGCCGGCCCGCTCACCCGTACGCCGCTCACTGCGCCGTCGCGCCCGGTGAGCAGCGCGCTGACGCGCGTCTTCAGCAGCAGCGTGATGCGACCCTGCGGCAACTCCGCAGCGAGTTCCCGCCGCACCACCTCGAGGATCGCGCGGCCTTCGTCCTTCGCCCAAAGATATCGCGGCGTGGTGTAGGCCGGACGGCCGGGGCTGTCGCCGGTCACGGGGTGATCGGCGAGCGGCGTCAGTCCGGCATCGAGCAGCCAGTTGATGGTCGCCGGCGCCTCATCGACCGTGCGCCGGACGATCGCGGGATCGGCCTTGCCGCGCGACAGCGTCATGCAGTCTTCGAAATGGCGATCGGGCGAGTCGACGATGCCCTTGGCGAGCTGTGTTCGCGAGCCCGCGGCGCTCACCTGCCCGTTGGCAAGGTGCAGCGTGCCGCCGATGTCCTCCGCGGCGTCGATCAGCAGCACGCTGCGGCCGCGACGCGCAGCGAAGATCGCCGCGGGCAGCCCCGCGGTGCCCGCACCGATGATGATCAGATCGAAGCTCGCCGAGGCCTCAGCAACGCGCGCCCAACCGACGCGTGCCGCAGCCGCCAGCGACACAGCCACCCCTGCGCCCAGCAGGACGCGCCGACGTCGACGATTGACCAAGCGACTTACCGGCCGCGCTCGGCGCCGAAGATGAACCAGCCGCCGCTGCCATGGGCGGGCGATGGCAGTTCACCGCGCATGAAGCGCTCGTGACGCTCGGCCCCGAACGTGGCGACATCGGGAATATGCAGCTTGAAACAACGATCGGCAGCGAAGCCCGCTGCGGTGCACAGCGCCACCGGGTCCTGCGCCCTGTAGGCGGTGTACCAAGGCTCGTTGTTGTTGTGGGTGTCCCAGTTCCAGAAGAAGTTTTCGTAGGCGGACACCGAGGCTTCGTCCGGCAGCTCCATGTGCACCATGATGCCGCCCGGCGCCAACAGACGCTTGCACTCGGCGAGGATCTTGCGGGTTGCCTTCAGCGACACCTCGTGGAAGAAGAAGCTGGAGACGATCAGGTCGAAGTGACCATCGGGGAAGTCGGTCTGCTCGGCGTTCTGCTGGCTGAAATGGACCGGAACCCCCTCGTGTTCGGCGAGCGCATGGCCGTAACGCAGCACCGGCGCGGCGACGTCGATGCCATGCGCCTCGGCCTGCGGAAACGCCGTGCAGTAGGGCAGCAGGTTTTTACCGCTGGTGGTGCCGAGGTCGAGGATGCGGCGCGGTGCAAACCCCGGCCACTTCTTGCGGATCCAGTAGGCGATCGACTCGCCGACCACACCCGGCCGCTTGCGGTAGGGATGCTGGCCGGTGAAGACCTTGCCGCCGAAGGACACCACTGCACCCTGGGCGACGTCATCGGCAGTATGTTCGGCATGCACCCAGCCCGGCGCGAGGTGCACGTCGAGCGAGGTGACGTACTTGGGCAGGTCCAGTGCCGGGTTGAGCCGCAGCGAGCCGCCGGCCGGATTGCGCACCGCGAGGTCGCGGGCGAGCCCCACCATCGCCGGCAGCGCTCGCTCGACCGTCGGCTGCACCGAGAGGTAGCACATCTCCTGGGCGTTGTAGCGGACCGCGCTGTAGAAGCGATAGGAGGGCTCGCGCTCCATGGCCTGCTCGATGCCCTGCCAGTCGGCGGGCCTGGCGCCCTCGCGCTCGAGCCGCGGTTCGACACGCTGCTCGTAGTCTTCCTTGAGCGCACGGCGCATATCGATGATGGCGAGCTTGCGGATGAAGCTCACCATGCCTTGGCGCGCACGCTCGTCATGGGTCGGGCGGAACAGTTCGTCGATATTCGGGACGGGGATGTCGGAAGGTTGCGCGGCCACGACGTTCACCTGCAGTCTGGATGGAGCGGACCCGACGGGTCCGACAGGGTCAAAATACCGGGTTGACGGTCCGGTGAAAAGGGCGGCTGTCAGCCGGCCGGGTGCATGCGGTAAATGCGCTTCAGGAAGGCCTCGCGCCAGGCGTTGCGCTCCGCCTCGACCGCCGGGGACGGCTGGTAGGCTTCGATCGCCGACCGCGTGACGCTGCCGCGCTCATCCATCAAGCGCTCGACGGTATCGAGCCGCTCGCGCATCACCGCGACTTCGGTGGTGAGCTCCAGCAGGAAGGTCATCATCTGGTCGATGGCCGGGTCGTCGAAGAACTGCGGCCGCTTGCCCTTGGTCTCGCGCGGCAGTTGCACCTGGTCCGGGGGCGGCTGGGTCATCGATTAGCTCCTTCAAATACCAACTATCAAAAGCACGATCCTACGGGGTCGGACGCCGGGTTTGCACCCCGTATAAACCGATTGGTAGCATGCGGCCCGGGCACCAGGGATTCAGGGCGCCATCTGCCGATCCAAACAGCAAAATCAAGGGGGAACGATGATCTTGCGTCCGACATTGACGGGCCTGACGGCCACCATTGCGCTCGGTATTCTCGCCCAGCCGCTGACCGCCCGGGCTCAGGGTAGCGAAGGCGGCATCGAAGAAATCACCATCACGGCACAGCGCCGTGCGCAGAACCTGCAGGAGGTGCCGATCGCCGTCACCGCCTTCACCGAGGCCGAACTCGAACGCCGGCAGATCACCCGCACGCTCGATCTCATCTCCTTCGTGCCGAACATGATCGGCCACAACAACACCGGCGTGGGTACGGCCAACTCCTACTCGATCCGCGCGCTCAACAACACCGAATCCATCGCCACCTTCGATCCGCCGGTCGGCACCTACGTCGACGACGTCTTCATGGCGCGGCAGAACGCCAACAACTTCCAGTTCTTCGACGTCGAGCGCATCGAGGTCCTGCGCGGTCCGCAGGGCACGCTGTTCGGCCGCAACAACACCGGCGGTGCCATCAGCATCGTCATGAAGAAGCCCGGTACCGAGATGGGCGGCTTCGTCGAGGCCGGCTTCGGCGAATACAGCCGTCGGCAGGCACGGGCCTCCATCGACCTGCCGCTCTCGGACACCGTGCTCACCAAGATCTCGGCCTTCTACGCCAAGGACGACGGCTTCGTGAAGAACCGCGTCACCGGCGAGACCCTCAACTGGGAAGACAGCAACGGCGTGCGCGGCGCGGTCCGCGTGCTCTTCAGCGACAAGGTCACCTGGGACCTGTCGGCCGATCTGATCAACTCCGACATGTCCAACATCGTCAACTTCGTCGCGCCGGGCAGCAGCGAGCGCTTCGACCACACCCGACTGCGCACCGACACACCGATCGGCGCGGCGCTGGTGTCGGAGCGGCTGAAGAATATCCCGCTCGGCAACTACACCAAGTCGGGCTCGATCATCTCCAACTTCAGCATCGACCTCGCGAGCGGCTCGACGCTGAACCTGATCACGGGCTACCGCGACCTCGACCAGCAGTTCATCACCGACTCCTTCGACAGCATCACCGGCGCGACCTTTGCGCCCAACAACAGCTACGAACTGACGGGTCAGCGTCCGGGCAACTCGACGCCGCTCGTCAATGACGGCCAGCACTCGCAGATCACGCAGGAGATCAAGCTCTCGGGCGAGGCGATGGGCGGCTCGCTCGACTACACCGCCGGTCTCTTCTACTTCACCGACAAGAACGACACCTCGTTCGCCAACATCAGCCTGCCGGTGACCGGCAACCCGACCGTGACCCAGGACCGGGTCATGAAGAACGACACCAAGTCCTACGCGGCCTATGCGCAGTTCGACTACCACGTGTCGGACAAGCTGACGACGACGGTCGGCCTGCGTTACACGGACGAAGAGAAGAACATCACCTTCACGCCGAACACCAGCCCGATCGCCACCAAGCTGTTCCCGCCGATCAATACGGCTGACTTGGTCGCAGCCGGTATCCCGACGCGGCTCAAGGAAAGCCAGCTGACGCCGCGCTTCGCCTTTGACTACAAGGTCTCGGACGACGTGATGGTGTTCGCCTCGGCCACGCGCGGCTTCAAGGCGGGCGGCTGGAACGCCCGTGCCAACTTCGGCCGTCTTGCGCTCGCCTTCGAATCCGAGAAGGTCTGGTCGTATGAAGGCGGTGCGCGCACCGAGTGGCTCGACGGCCGCCTGCGCGTCAACCTCAACGCCTTCTTCATGGACGTGAAGGACTTCCAGTTGCCGGCCGGCTACGCGGATCCGCTCACCAACATCATCAACTACCTGACGCGCAACTTCGCCGACATGGAGAACTACGGTCTCGAGGCCGAGATCTCCTGGGCTGCCACCGACAACATCAACGTGTTCTGGGGCGGCGGCACGCAGAAGGCGAAGTACGTCAACGTCGACGCCACGGTGCTCGCGCAGGCAGCCAACTGCAAGGCGCGGCTCGCGGCCGGCCAGTCGACCACCAACATCTGCAACGTCAGCGTCATCACCCCGCTCGGTGATATCGCTGAACCCGTCCGTGCGCCGGAGTTCACCTCCACGCTCGGCATCAACGGCACGTTCCCGATCGGTGCAAACCTCAAGCTGCAGCCGAGCGTCAACTGGTCGTACGTTGCCGCGAACTGGGCGGCCACGGCGAACACGCCGATCGGTCGCCAGCAGGCGCGCAACACCCTGAACGCGGGTCTGACGCTGCGCCCGACCGACGGCAAGTGGTCGCTGACGGCGGATTGCACGAACTGCACTAACGAAACCTACGTGGTGTCGTTCCTCGTGTACCCGTACCTCAACGAACCGCGCCGCTGGATGGTGCGCGCGCGCTACGACTTCTGAGTCGACGCGCGATGCAGGCCTGGCGCAGCGCGCCGGACCGGAGAAAGGTCGCACTCGCTTTTGCGGGTGCGGCCTTTTTTCTTTGGTCGCTGGCGGCAGGTGCCGCCGATTCGATCCCCGCGCTGCTGCGCATCAAAGCGGCGACGGTCTCCACGCCGGAACTGGCGGCGACCGAGAAGCTGTACCGCGACCGGCTCGATCACCGGGTACGCGAACGCGGTGTCGTGACCCGCGCCCTCGCCCGCAGCTGGGGCGCACCGGCCAGTGCCGGCCGTCGTTATGTGCTGCTGAGCACGGACGCTGCGCCGGATGTGTTCCTGCGTCTCATCGAGGCGCCGCGCGATACGCCGCCGAAACCCTTGAGCACCCTCGGCTGGAGCGCGATCGAGATCATCGTCGATGACCCTGACCGGCTGTTCGCCGAGCTGCGCGATTCGCCGTTCCGCGTGATCGGCGAGCCGGCACCGCTCGGCAGTTATCCGAGCATCCGCGCATTCCAGGTCGTCGGACCGGCGGCCGAAGTGCTTTATCTCACCAGCGAAACCGGCGATCGCAGCAAATCGATCCTGCCGTTGCCGAACGGCCGGGTCGGTCGGGTGTTCATCATGGTGCTCGCCGCCTCGAACGCACGTGCCACGCTCGACTGGTACGCCCGCGCGTTCACGCTCACACCGGGTCCGCTGCGCACGCGGCCAAATCCGATGCTCAATGAAGCGCTGGGACTCGCACCCGGCACCGCGCTGCCGATCGCCACCGCGCGCCTCGCCAACCACGGCAACCTGATACAGGTCGACGGCTATCCCGCGCAGGCGGACCCGCGTCCCGCGCGTCGCGGGCAACTGCCGGCGGTGGTCGCCATGACCACCTTCACCGTCCGCAACCTCGATGAACTGGCGCTAGCCTGGCTGAGCCGGCCCGCGGTGCGGCCCGGCGGTTTGTACGCCGGCCGGCGCGCCGCAACGGTACGTGGACCAGACGGCGAACTCATCGAACTTGTCGAGGAGACCGCGTCGAACTAACCGCCGCGCGCCGCG
>CAZIRD010000107.1:0-9386 GCA_964541625.1 uncultured Acidibacter sp. | reverse complement strand
CGTGACCTGCTCGCGGCTCTCCGCCACGATCGTGTAGGTGATGGAAATGAAGTTGCCGGCGCCGCTGGCGCGCTCGCTGACGCGCGCGGCCGGCAGCTCGGGGCAGTAGCGCAGCACGACGGCATCGATTCGCGCGCGGAAGTCGCGGGCGCTGCGGCCCACCACCTTGATCGGATAGTCGGTGGGGAACTGCAGCAGTCCTTGCGCGGAACCGTCTGCCGACGGGCCGTGAGACGCGGTGTCCTGCGGAGGGTCCGCCATCACCAGGGCTGGGTCGCGAGTTCGCGCTGCAACTGCAAAAAACCGGCCGACATCTTCTGCCATATCGGCCCGGGACGACCCGAGCCGACCGGCTGGCCGTCAAGCCGCGTCACCGCGGCAACTGTCTTGGTGGCGGAAGCAAGCCAGATTTCCTCGGCGCTGCGCAATTCGGCCTCGGTCACGGGACGCGATTCCCGCGCGATGCCGAGACGGTCGGCGAGTTCCTCGACCACGCTGCGCGTGGTGCCGGGGAGGATCGCCAGCGAATTGGGTGGCGTGACGATGACGCCATGCAGGACCACATGCACCGTCGAGGCAGTCGCCTCCATCATCATGCCGTCGCGCAGCAGGATGGTCTCATCGGCGCCGACGTCACAACTGAGCTGCCGTTGCAGCACGTTGCCGAGCAGGGCGACGGACTTGATGTCACAGCGCGCCCAGCGGATGTCGGGTGCGGTGACGCAGGCAAGCCCGCCCGCGAGCTGCGCGGCGGATGGCGGCGGCAACGGCGAGGCGAAGCCGAATACCGTTGGCGGAATCTGCGGCAGCGGGGCATGCGCACGGCCAGTGTCCGCGCCGCGCGAGACTTGCACGTACACCGACATGTCGCCACCGCCGTTGCGCTCCATCAGTCCGCGCACGATCCCGCGCCACCCGTCGAGGTCGTGTGGATCGGCGAGGCGCAACGCCGCGCAACTGCGCGCGAGGCGTTCGAAGTGCTCAACGAAGCGGAACGGACGCCCGGCAAAGACCGGGACGACTTCATAAACGCCGTCACCGAAGAGGAAGCTGCGATCCAGCGGTGAAATCTTTGCCTCGGCGAGCGGTAGCCAGCGACCGTCGAGGTAGCAGATGGGTAGCGTGGCCGGCATGGGTCACCTGAACCAGAGCGCAACCGTATCGCGGGTGCGTGCCCAGACGCCGCCGGCGGGAACGTCGCTGGCGACCACCAGCGGTACGCG
This sequence comes from uncultured Acidibacter sp., assembly GCA_964541625.1. Taxonomy (GTDB): domain Bacteria; phylum Pseudomonadota; class Gammaproteobacteria; order Steroidobacterales; family Steroidobacteraceae; genus UBA964. The sequence continues at coordinate 8,163 of CAZIRD010000107.1, read as the reverse complement.
CCGGACGACGGTGCTGCCGTCCTGCACGCGCAGCTCGCCAACCCGTTGACCGGCCTTGAGCGGCGCGATCAGCGGCTCATCGAGGGTGGTGCTGACGCGCAGCTTGCCGGCACCACCGCGCGGCACCGTGACGGCGACGGCCGTCTGCGGGCCGATCGACACCGACTGCTCGGCCGCCTTGTAGACGCGAGGCTGCAGCACCATCTCGCCGGCTTTGCGCAGGGTCACGGTTTCGTAGAAGGCGAAGCCGTAGTTGAGCAGGGCGGAGCTCGCCTGCTCGCGGATCTTCGGTGACTCGGTGCCGAACACCGCGGAGATCATCCGCGTGCCGCCGCGCTGCGCGGAGCTCACGAGACAGTAGCCGGCCGTATCGGTGTGTCCGGTCTTGATGCCGTCAACGCTCGGGTCCTGATAAAGCAGGCCGTTGCGGTTGCCCTGACGGATGTTGTTCCAGACGAACTCTTTCTGCGAGTACCAACGGTAGTACTGCGGGAAGTCGCGAACCAGCGCGCGGGCGAGGATCGCGATGTCGCGCGCCGTGGTGTAGAGCGCCGGATCCGGCAGACCGGTGGCATTGGTGAAGTTGCTGTTTTTCATGCCGAGCGACTTGGCCTGCTCGGTCATCAACTGCGCGAAGGTGTCCTCCGAGCCGGCCAGCCGCTCGGCCAGTGCGGTCGCGGCGTCATTGCCCGACTGCACGATCATGCCCTGCAGCAGCACCTCGGCGGGGACCTTGTCGCCCACCTGCAGGAAAGTCCGCGAACCCTCGGCGCGCCAGGCGCGTTCGCTGATGGTGATGGGCTCCTGCAACTGCAGCCGACGTTCGGCGAGTGCCCGGAAGGCCACGTAGGCAGTCATGACCTTGGTGATGCTCGCCGGCTCGATGCGCAGATCTTCGTTGGCGCCTGCGAGGCGCCGGCCGGTGGCTTCGTCGATCAGGATCCAGGACTTCGCGGCGACCGCGGGTGCCGGCGGGATGGCCGTGGTCGTCGCGAGCGCGTCGGCGCCGACCAGTACGGTGAGCGCCACGCCGAGCGCGTAGAACGCCCCGCGCGCGTGAAGCTTCTTTCGGGACGGGACGGTCTTGCCAATGGCAGAGATGATGCGGGACATGAGCGACAAGCGGCGGCTCCTGCGGGAAAGGGTGCCCAAGGGGCAGGGCGGATTGTAAACGGCTTACTCGTGTGCGGGACGCGCGTCGGGCACTCCGGCGAGCCGCAGGCGTTCGACCATGTCGTCGGCTTCGATCGCGCCGTCGAGTGGCCCGACCTGCACGCGGAATACCTGTCGTTCGCCGACCCGCGCTTCGCGGATGACGACATTGCGGATACCGGCGCCCGCCAGCTGACCGATGATCGTCTCGGCGTTGGCGCGCGAGGCAAATGAACCGGCCTGCAAATAACGCGAACTGACGCCGATGCCGATGGGACCGGTTACCGGCGTCGATGCCCGCGACGACGCCACCGTCTGCGCTACCGTCTTTGCTACCGTCGGCGCCACCGTTGGCGCCACCGTCGGCGCTGACGGCAACGCCGCTGACGTCGACACCGCGAGCGGATCCTCGCCGGGCTCGAGCACGCGAATCTCCACCGGCGCAGTGCCTTCTCGCAGCATGTCGAGTTTCCATGCCGCCGTGTACGAGAGGTCGATGATCCGCTCGCCGACGAACGGTCCCCGATCGTTCACGCGCACCACCACTGAGCGACCATTGTCGAGGTTGGTGACCCGCACGTAGGCGGGGATCGGCAGCGTCTTGTGGGCGGCGGTCATCGCGTACATGTCGTACGGTTCACCGCTCGAGGTGCGCTCGGCGTGGAACCCCGGACCGTACCAGGACGCGGTGCCACGCTCGATATGGCCACGTGCGCTGCGTTTGACCCGATACGTGCGACCGAAGACCTCGTAGGTTTCCGGATTGCCATAGCGGCTGAGCGGTTCCTTGCGCGGGACGGCGTCGGGGATCGCTGCGAGTTGGCGCGGCGCATCGGCAACGGCCGCGGCACCCGGCTTTGGCGGCGGCAGTGGTTCCGGCGCGCGGCGCAGTGTGCCGCAGCCCGTCAGCAGCACCGCGCTGGCAACCAGCAGCCACGCGGAACGCGCTACGCCGCTCAGGCGCGGAACGGCCTGGTCGCTCATGTCGCCGGCACGCCATCGACCATGGGGGGCGTCGCCGGCGATACGGCCGGTGCCGCCGTGGGCTGAGCAGCCAGCGCGGCGTTGATGGCCGTGGCGAGGTCGTGTACCGCCATCGCGTAGAGGATGCTGCGGTTGTAGCGCGTGATTACCTGGAAGTTGCGCAGGCCAATGCGCACGTTCGCACGGTCGGCGAGTTCGGCCGGCAGCAGGATCACCCGCGTGTCGTCGGTGACGGAAGGTGGCAGGGTGAGCCCTAGGGCTCGTGCGCCCGCCGCGGTTTCGCTCAGCTCGAGGTTGCGCGGGCTCAAGGTCGGCATGACTGCAGCCATGGTGGCCGCATCGGCGGGCGGGTCCAGCAGCACGGGCGCGCCGCGCTGCCAGCCATGCGCGACGAAGTAGTTGGCCACACTGGCGATGACGTCGTCCCAATCATTGAAGAGATCGCGTCGCGCATCGCGCGCCCCATCGAGTCCACCGTTCACGGCGTAGCGACGGTAACTCGAGGGCATGAACTGCGGTGCGCCCATCGCTCCGGCATATGAACCGAGCGTGGTCAGTGGATCGAGCGACTCCTCGCGCACCAGCAACAGGAACTGTTCGAGCTCGCTGCGAAAGAACTTGCCGCGCGGCGGGTAATCGAAACCCAGCGTCATCAGGGCGTCGAGCACCCGCCAGCTACCCTTGTTGCGACCGTATGAGGTTTCGATGCCGACGATGGCAGCGATGTAGGCTGCCGGCACGCCGGTGGCGGCTTCAACCGCCGCGAGACGGTCGTTCTGGCTGCGACTGAACTCGACGCCGCGGGCGATGCGCTCGGCCGAGACCAGCCGCTCGCTGTACTGCCACCACTTCAGCACGCTTTCGGCAGGCCTCGTGATGGCGGCGATGATCCGCGGCTGGAATGTGCCCTCGGCCAGCAGGCGGCGCAGTTCGTCCGCCGGCGCGCCCTGTCTTGCCGCCACCTCGTCGATGAAGGCGCGGATATCCTCGCGGCCGAGATCGAACGGCGCAGGCTCCGCGGGCAACGCGGCGGGAGGCGCCGGCGCGACCGGCGGCGGCGCAGGAACGACGACGGCCGCGGGCGGTGCGGCAGGTGCTACTTTCTTTGGTGGTGCAGCACAGGCGCCGAGCGTGAGCAGCACGAGCGCGAGAGCAAGGATTTCGCGGCGGCGCAGGCCGTTGACGGTGGTCATCAGGCGGCGAGTTTCCGATTCGCGTGCAACGACATGAGCATACCGAAGCCGGCGAGCAGGGTCACCATCGAGGTGCCGCCATAACTGACGAGCGGTAGCGGCACGCCGACCACCGGCAGCAGTCCGCTCACCATGCCGGCATTGATGAACACATAGACGAAGAAGGTCGCCGCCAGGCTACCGGCAAGCAGGCGTGCGAACGTATCGCGCATCTGCGCCGCAAGCCACAGCGCCCGCAGCGTGACAAACACGTACAGACCCAGCAGCAGCGCTGCCCCGACGAGGCCGAACTCCTCGCCGATCACCGCGAACACGAAGTCGGTGGTGCGCTCGGGCAGGAACTCGAGCTGTCCCTGCGTTCCCTGCAGGTAGCCTTTGCCGAAGAACCCGCCCGAGCCGAGCGCGATGGTTGACTGAATGATGTGATAACCCGCACCGAGTGGATCCGATTGCGGGTCGAGGAAAGTCAGCACCCGCTGTCGCTGGTAGTCGTGCAGGAAGGACCAGCCCACCGTCGCAGCGGCCACGCCGCTGACGCCGAGGAGCAGGATGAAGCGCAGCGCGAGCCCGGCCAGCAAGACGACAATGAAGCCCGCCGTCATGATGAGCAGGCCGGTGCCGAGGTCAGGTTGCACGATGGTGAGGGCGGTGGGTACGAGGATCACCGCTGCGAGCAGCAGCAGCGTGCGCGGATCCGGCGGCAGCGGGCGCTCGCGCAGCAACCAGGCACAGGTCATGGGAACGGCGATCTTCATGAGCTCCGAGGGCTGGAAGCGCAGGATGCCGAGGTCCAGCCAGCGTTGCGCACCCTTGCCGATGTAGCCGATCGCGTCGACCACGATCAGCAGGACGAGTCCCGCAACGTAGAGCCAGGGAGAGAGCCGACGCAGTAGGCCCGGACGCAACTGGGCGAGTATCAGCATGAGGACTGCGCCAATGCCAAGCCGCACGGAGCCGCGGAATACTGCCTCCCAGTCGCCGCCCGAGGAACTGTAGAGCACGAACTGCCCATACAGGGCGATCGCAGCGAGGCCGCCAAGCAGTGGCCCATCGAGCTGCAGTCGACCGAGGAGCTGCCTTGTTTTGGTCAGCGTGCGTTGGGTGGTGCCATCGACGTCTTCACGCAGCATCGGCTACTCCTGCGCGTCAGCGTCGGCGCTGACCGGCGACGTCGAGGCGGCCGTGCCGCCGCCAGGACCTGCCAGGGTCTCGCGCGGCGGCGGAAACTTGCGCAACAGGTAAGCATCCATGACGGTGCGCGCGATCGGTGCGGCCGTGCCGCTGCCGCTACGGCCGTTCTCGACGATCACCGCGATCGCGATCTTCGGCGCTTCGGCCGGCGCAAAGGCCACGAACCAGGCGTGATCCCGCAGGCGTTCGGAGATCGCTGACTCGTTGTAGCGGGCATTCTGCGCAACGCTGAATACTTGTGCCGTGCCCGTCTTGCCTGCGATCCGGTACGGCGCACCGGCCGCCGAGCGGCTGGCCGTGCCGCCTTCCATGACCGCAAGCATGCCGTCGATGACCCGCTCCCAGTCTTCGCTCTTGCCGGCCTCCGGCGGCGGCAATGGCGTCGGCGGGATCTCCGTGACGCGACGCGTGGCAGGGTCGCGCAGCGCGCGTACCAGCCGCGGCCGGAAATTCCGGCCACGCGTGGCGAGTACGGCGGTCATGTGTGCGAGTTGCAGGGGCGTGCTCGTCATGTATCCCTGACCGATGCCGAAGATCACGGTTTCGCCGGGGAACCAGACCTGCTCGGCGCGTTTGCGAAAGGTCCGCTGCTTCCATTCGGGCGATGGCAGTATCCCCGCTTTTTCGCCGCCGATGTCGATGCCCGTGACCTCGCCGAGACCGAATTCGGCCATGAAGTCGTGCAGACGACGCACGCCGATTCGATTGGCCACGTCATAGAAATAGGTGTCGCAGGATTGGGCGATGGCACTGCGCAGATCGACGGCGCCGTGGCCGCGCGGGCGCCAGTCGCGGAACCGGTGTCGGCTGCCGGGTAGCGAGAAAAAGCCTGCGCAGTAGTGCGGCTCGAGCGGCGTGGTCACGCCGTAGGTGAGTCCCGCAAGGGCCACCACCGGTTTGATGGTGGAGCCCGGCGGGTAGGTGCCGCGGAGCGCGCGGTTGAAGAGCGGCTGGTCCGGATTTTCATTGAGGGCGCGGAATTCCGGGCGCGTGAGGCCGCGGGCGAACGCGTTGGGATCGAACCCGGGACGACTGACGAGTGCGATCACATCGCCGTTGTTGGGGTCGAGCGCGACGATCGCGGCGCGCTGGTCGCGCACGGCATCCTCGGCGACCCGCTGCACCTCGAGGTCGAGCGTGAGCATGAGGTCGGTGCCCGGAGTACCGGGAATGGCCGCGAGCGCCGCTTCGAGTCCGCCGGCCTTGTCGACGGACCGGCCGCGCGCATTGACCATGATTTCGCGACGGCCATTGCGTCCCCGCAGCGCATCCTCGAACGCCGCCTCGACGCCGACCTTGCCGATCGTCGAGGTCCCCGCGTATTGCTCGCGATCGATGCGCTCGAGGTCCTTCTCCGAGATCGTGCCGACATAACCGAGCGCGTGTACGGCCAGTTCGCCGTACGGGTAGCTGCGCGCGAGGCGCGTACGAATGTCCACACCGGGGAAATCGAAGCGGTTGACCGCGAAACGCGCCATGTCTTCTTCGTCGAGGAAGAGGCGGATTGGCACGCTGTCGAACGGTCGGCGCGAGCGGACCGTGCGACGCAGATCGTCGATGTCATCCGCGGCAATCACGCCGACGTTCGCAAGACCGCGGAGCGTACCCTCGAGGTCCGGCACCTCCTCGGGAATGAGCTCAAGCTGATACGCCGGCTTGTTCTCGGCGACGATGACGCCGTGGCGGTCATAAATGATGCCGCGCGGCGCCGGCTGCGGCTCGATGCGAACGCGATTGCCCTGGGCGAGGTCGGTGTAGTAATCGTTGCGTACCCATTGCAGCCACACCAGCCGGAACAGCAGCACCAGCGTCAGCAGCGCGACGACCACCCCGGCGGCGATGGCCCGCTGCTCGAAGAGGCGCTGTTCGCGCCAGAAATCCTTGATACGGCCGCGGATACCCATGCCATGTCCCTGCCGTGCGCCTTGACCTGCGACGGCTCAGCGCCGCGCGCGGTTCTCGCTCGCCTGCCACGCCGAGGTCAGCGGCCAGAGCATCGCCCCGGTGACCACCGGCAGCCAGCGCATCCAGCCGCCGGTCGCGTTACCGGTCCAGCCGTCGATCGCCCAGGTCACCAACTCGAAAGCGAGCAGCAGGCCGGCCGCGAACAGCGTCTGTTCCAGCAGGGGTTTGGTGCGCACCTGCAGGTGCTGGCGGATGGCGACGTAGGCGACCAGCGACAAGGCGAGCGCGTGCTGACCGAACACCGCGCCGCGATACACATCGAGCGCGAGTCCGACCACGAAACCGAGCGCGATACCGCCGGCGCGCGGTGCGATCAGCGACCAGAAGACCACGGCGATGACCGCAAACAGCGGGCGGATGGCCGCGAGCCAGATCGGCAGCGGCACTACCTGCAGCACGAAGGCGGCCAGCGCCGTCAGCGTCATTCGGCTGCGGACGGTGGCCAGAATCATGGCGCGCGCACCGCTTTGGTGGCCGCATCTGGCGCTGCCGTACCCGCGGTTGGCGCTGCCGTGGCCGCCGACGTCGGTGTCACAACCCGCGCCGGGGCAGCTGGGTGCTGCGGCCGGAACCAAAGAAATGCCACGACCCGCTCGCGGTCGAGGGCGGCACCCATCCGCGCCGTGACCTGCGCGAGCGGCGAGCGACCGTCGCGGCGAACGCTGCTGACCGTCGCGACCGGATAGCCGGCAGGAAACACACCGCCGAGGCCGGAACTGACCAGCTGATCGTTTTCGCGGATGTCGGTCTGCAGCGGCAGCAGCGGCAGATTGAGTTCACCTTCGCGACCGGTGCCCAGCGCAAGTGTGCGCTGGCCGGTGCGTGCGATCTGCACCGGCACGGCGTGCTCGGGATCGGCGAGCAGGATGATCTCCGAACTCCACGGACCCACCCGCAACACTTGGCCGAGCAGGCCGCCGCCGGCGATCACGGGCTGGCCTTTGGCAACGCCGTTGATGCTGCCCCGATCGATGGTGAAGCGTTGTCTCAGGCGATTGTTTTCGGTGGCGATGACCCGCCCGACGAGCCAGCGCTCGGCGACATCGGCTGCGCCGCTGCGCAGGCCGCGCAGCGCGATGTTTTCGCGCTCGAGATCCGCGCGCCGCATGGCCAGCAGTTCGAGTTCGCGGACCCGCTGCCGCAGCTCGCGGTTCTCTGCCTGCAGACTGGCGCGCTGCTCGAACGTGGTCAGTGTCCACTCCCAGGCTCGGGCGGGCGAGCCGAGCGCCAACTGCAGCGGGTAGGCGACCGCCTGCAGGCCGTAGCGCACGGCATCCAGCCAGCCGCCACGCTGGTCGAGCCACATGATCGCCAGCGAGAGCGCGGCGTAGCCGAAGAATCGCAGTCCCGCGGGGGTACCGCGCTGGATGATGTTTCGGCTGGCAGCCGCGTTATTCAAGCCCGAAGTTGCCGGGACCCAGCTCGTCCATCAGTTCGAGGATGCGACCGCCGCCGCGGGCGACGCAGGTCAGCGGGTCTTCGGCGATGACTACCGGCACGCCGGTTTCCTCGGTGATGAGCTTGTCGATGTCGCGCAGCAGTGCGCCGCCGCCGGTGACCACGATGCCGCGCTCGGCGACGTCCGAGCCGAGCTCCGGCGGTGTCTGCTCGAGCGCCTGTTTGACCGCGCCGACGATGCCCTGCAGCGGTTCCTGCAGCGCCTCGAGGATCTCGTTGC
>CAZIRD010000106.1:0-9640 GCA_964541625.1 uncultured Acidibacter sp. | reverse complement strand
AAGTCTGGTGCGACAAGTCGGCGCTTGCCGTCGCGCGAGCGGCTGACCCCAGACGCCTCCAGACCGACGCGATCCCACAATTCGCAGGTCACCTCACGATGCCGCTGGTCCAGCGCTTCGCAATAGTTGGTGTACCGGCACAGGCGCACCTGCGCGCCGAGCCCGCGGCGCACCTTGAGGAACCAGTCCGGATCGGCAAGCGCCTGCCGGGCGATGCTGACGACGTCGACGCAACCGTCGACGAGCCAGGACTCGGCCATCTCGAAGTTGTGCACGCCGCCGCCGGCGATCACCGCTGTCGTGCAACCGGCGGCGCGCACGGCGCGGCGGACTTGGGCCGCCGCACCACGGTTGCGGCCGAAGGGACCCTGGGCATCGGAATAGTAGGACGGCATGCATTCGTAGCCGCTGCGTCCGGTGTAGGGATAGGCCGCTTCGCCAACCCGCGGCTGTCTCGCGTCATCGAACTTGCCGCCGCGCGACAGGGAGAGGAAGTCGAAGCCGGCACGCGCAAAGGCTACGGCATGCGCTGCCGCGTCGGCGATACCACTGCCGCCGGCGATGCATTCGTCGGCGAGGAAGCGGCAACCCACCGTGAAGTCGCTGCCCACCTGCGAACGTACCGCAGCAAAGATTTCCAGCGGCAGGCGCTGCCGTGCCGCCAGGGTCCCGCCATAGCCATCGTCACGATCGTTGGTGGCCGAGAGGAACGAGGCCATGGTGTAGGCGTGCGCATAGTGCAATTCAACGCCGTCGAAGCCGGCCTCGCGGGCGCGGGCTGCGGCGGTCGCGAACTGCTGCGGCAGACGCTGCGGCAATTCGCGGATATGCGGCAGATGCAGGTCGGTGACCCGCTCGCGGTAACCCATTGCCCAAGCCTCGAATTCGCGCGGCGTGAGCAGGCTCCGCAGCTCCGCCTCATCCAGCGTACATAGCCGCTCGCGCAGCAGCGCCTCGGGCTCATCGAGCATGTCGAGTGCCTGCCGGTGAAGCGGCGTAAGCACGAGGAATTCACGCAGGTAGCGCTGCGGATCGGGGCGGCGGCGAATGGCGAGAAAATCGATCAACTGGATCAGCAGCCGAGTCTCGCCCTCGCTCGCTTCGCGCACCACACGCACGATCTCGGCGAGTCCGGGAAGGTAGCGGTCGTGACCGATGCGCAGCAGCGGGCCACTCGCCACGTCGGCGATACCCGTGGCTTCGACGACGAGCGCCGCCGGACGCCCTTGCGCGAAACGGCGATACCAATCGAGCACCGCAGGCGTGACTTCACCGGTTTCGGCGGCGCGCCACGGCACCATCGCCGGTACCCAGGTGCGGCCGGCGAGCGCCATCGAGCCCATGCGGATCGGCTGGAAGAGTGGTGATGCGGCAGCCTCCTCGCGGCTCGGCCAGCGGTCACCGTCGACCGTGTAGCGTATGCGTTCAGCCGGCCGCCACATCGCCATGCGGCGTTCAGCCTAGGCCGTCGGGAATGACCGCGGTCGCTTCGATTTCCACCTTGGCGAGCGGCTCGATCAGCGCCACCACCTGCACGACCGACATCGGCGGGAAATTTTTTCCCAGTACCTGCCGATAGACGGCACCGATGTCGGCGAGTTGCGCGTGGTATTCATCGCGGCTGGTGATGAACCAGGTCAGCCTGACGAGATGTTCGGGCCCGGCGCCCGCCTCGGCGAGCAAGGTCACGATGTTGCGCAACACCTGACCCACCTGGCCGGCGAGGTCGGCATGCGGAAAGCGGCCTTGCTCGTCCCAGCCGATCTGGCCGGCGAGGAAAATCTGCCGGCCGTGCGTCACCACGCCGTTGGCATAGCCCTTCGGTCGCGGCCAGGCGGCCGGCTGCAGCAGCTTGGGCGTCACCGCATGACCTCGCGGGCGATGATCATCTTCTGCACTTCGGTCGCTCCCTCGTAGATGCGTAGCGCGCGGATTTCGCGGTAAAGGCGCTCGACCACCTCGCCACTCACGACCCCGCGACCGCCAAAGAATTGTACAGAACGGTCGATGATGCGCTGGGCGTTCTCGGTGGCTGTCATCTTGGCCATCGCTGCGGCCCGCGTCACCGGCCGGCCGCGATCGCGTAGCCACGCCGCCTGGTAGGTGAGCAGGCGCGCTGCCTCGAGTTCGGTCGCCATCTCGGCGAGCGTCGCCTTGGTCAACTGGAACTCGCCGAGCGTGCTGCCGAACATCCGCCGCTCGCGCACATGTGCCAGCGCCTCATCGAGCGCACGCTGCGCAAAACCCAGCGCGGCAGCGGCCACCGAAGCACGGAAGACATCCAGCGTGCGCATGGCGATCTTGAAACCCTCGCCATCACCGCCGATGCGCCGATTGGCGGGAATGCGGCAGCCTGCGAAGCGCAGCGTGGCGAGCGGATGCGGTGCGATCACGTCGATGCGCCGTTCGATGCCGAAGCCGGGATCGGCCGCTTCAACCACGAAGGCGGTGATGCCGCGCGCCTCGGCGGAACCGTCGGCGCGGCGCACCGCGGGCTCGGTGCGCGCGAATACGCAGTAGAAATCGGCGATCCCGCCATTTGAAATCCAGGTCTTGCTGCCGTCGATGACGTAGTGATCGCCGTCGCGACGCGCGTGTGTCGTCATGGCTGCGACATCCGAGCCGGCGTCGGCCTCGGAGAGCGCGAACGCCGCCAGGGCTCGTCCCGCTGCGACCGCCGGCAGGTAGGCCTGCTGCAGCGCCGGATCGCCAGCCAGCGAGATCGGTCCGCTGCCGAGACCCTGCATGGCGAAGGCGAAGTCGGCAAGACCGTCATGCCAGGCCAGTGTCTCGCGGATCAGGCAGAGCGCACGCGAATCAAAGGTCGACGTAGCGCTGTCGGTGGCAGCTGCATTTTTGTTGTCGGTACCGCCCGCGACGCAGTGACGCAGCAACCCGGACTCGCCGAGCAGACGAACGAGTTCGCGGCATCGTGCATCGACCGCCGTGCGCTCATGCGGATGCGCGCCGCCCTCCAGGCGTGTCGCGGCAAAGTCGGCCGCGGCGGTCGCCACCTCGCGATGCAGAGCCGCGAACCACGGCTGCTCAAGTCGCTCGTCGGCAAGCATGTCAGTCTCCGTGGAACTGCGGCTTCTGCCGCGCCGCAAAGGCCTCGAAGGCCCGCTCGAAATCCTTGGTCTGCATGCAGATCGCCTGTGCCTGGGCTTCGGCCTCGATGGCCTGCTCGATACCGAGGTTCCACTCCTGCTGCAGCATGCGCTTGGTCATGGCGTGCGCGAAAGTCGGGCCGGCGGCCAGCGTCTGCGCGATGGATATCACCTCGGGCAACAGGCGCTCGGCCGCATGGACCGCGTTGAAGAATCCCCAACGCTCGCCCTCTTCGGCCGAGAAGGCACGGCCGCTGTAGAGCAGTTCCGCTGCCCGACCCTGGCCGATGATCCGCGGCAGGATTGCGCAAGCGCCCATGTCGCAGCCGGCGAGTCCGACGCGGGTGAAGAGGAAAGCCGTCTTCGCCGACGGCGCGGCGTAACGCAGATCGGCGGCCATCGCGAGGATCGCACCGGCGCCTGCACAAACACCCTCGACGGCGGCGAGCACCGGCTGCGGGCAATCCCGCATCGCCTTGACGAGGTCACCAGTCATGCGCGTGAAGCGCAGCAACTCGGGCATCGACATCCGGGTCAGCGGGCCGATGATCTCGTGGACGTCGCCACCGGAGCAGAAATTACCCTCGGCGCCGTGGATCACCACAGCCTTGACGTCGTCAGCCGACGCCAGCGCACGGAAGAGATCGCGCAACTCGGCATAGGACTCGAAGGTGAGCGGGTTCTTGCGTTCCGGTCGGTTCAGCGTGATGCGGCCGACGCGGTCCTCGACGCACCAAAGAAAGTGCGTGCTGCGATGATCGGCAAGACGGGTCGGGTCGATGGGCATCCGGGTCACCTCTGCAAACGGGTCTGCGCGCTTTCCTTCACACGTCCGAGCAGGCTCTTGAGCTGTGCGACGTCCTGCCGGCCGAGCACGCCGAGCACTTCGACGATCCACTTTTCGTGCTGCCTTGCCATGGCGGCGAATTGGCTGCGACCGGCGGCGGTCAGGCGCACCCGCGAGGCACGCCGATCGTCGGGATCAGGCTCGCGACGCACGAGTCCGTCGCGTTCCAGCGAATCGGTTAGTCCGGTGACGTTGCCGCCGGTGACCATCAGCCGCTCGGAGATCTCGCGCATGCGCAGACCGTGCTGCGCCCGCTCCAGCTGAGCGAGATAGTCGAAGCGCGCGAGGCTGGTGGCGAACTCGGTGTGCAGACGACGGCGCACCACCGCCTGGAGGGTGTGCGTGGTGGCCAGCATGCGCAACCACAGCCGCAGCGCTTCGTGGTCGGCACGATCGGCACGGGTTTCGGGATCAGCACGCTCAAGTGCGGCCTGCGCCCTCACGTGACCTCGCCTCCGGAGACGGCAACGGACTGTCCGGTGATGCCGGCACTCTCGGGCCGGCAGAGCCAGGCGACGACACCGGCGACTTCCTCCGGCTGGATGAGACGACCCTGCGGATTGCCGGCGGTCAATGATTGCAGGGCGTCCGCCGCCGAACGGCCCGTGGTGCGCACGATGCGCTCGATCGACTCGCGGGTCAGATCGGTGTCGGTGAAGCCCGGACAAACCGCGTTGACGGTGATGCGGCGGGTCGCCCATTCGCGGGCGAGGGCGCGGGTGAGGCCGATGACCCCATGCTTGGCGGCGCAGTAGGCCGCGACGTAGGGATAGCCGGTCTGGCCGGCGCTGCTCGCCACGTTGATGAGACGCGCCTCGGGTGCGGCCAGCAATGCCGGCGCGGCGGCACGGATACAGTGGAAGGTGCCGCTGAGGTTGACGTCGAGCATGCGTTGCCACAACTCGGTATCGGTGCGCTGCAAGGGCGCGCTCTCGGCAGCCCCGGCGTTGTTAACGAGAATCGACAGGCCGCCACGCGCCTTGATCAGGCTGGCGAAGCCCTGCTCGACCGCGGCCGGGTCCGTGATGTCGAGTGCGGCGGTGAGCACGGTGTCGGTTCCGCCGGACTGGCCGCGCAGTGCGGCTGCGGCGGTCGCGAGCTGCTGTGGATCACGCGCCACCAGCGAGACGGCGATGCCCTCGCTGAGCAGACGACGGGCGATCGCAAGGCCAATGCCGCGCGAACCGCCGGTGATGATGGCGTGCCGCATCACACGCGACCCGCGGGTTGCGCTGCACGTTCGAGATTGCGCTCGAATTGCATGCGAGCCGAGAGGTACTGAGGCGGCCAGTGCTGCGCGCCATAGCGCTGCTCGGCCGCGGCGCGTTGTGTCCAGGCGGCGTCGATGAGATGCGGCCGTGCGATCGCGCAAAGATCCGCACGCCCGGCGGCGACGATGGTATTGATCTGATCCGGCTCGCTGATATTGCCCACCGCGATCACGCGCAGACCCGTGACGCTGCGCACGAGATCCGCGAACGGGGTCTGCCACATGCGACCGTATACCGGTTTCTGCCAGGGCACCGTCTGTCCGGTGGAGACGTCAATCAGGTCGACGCCGGCGTCGCGCAACCTCGACACGAAGCGGATGAGATCGGTTTCGTCGAGACCGCCTTCGGCCCAGTCACTGGCCGAGATGCGTACCGACAGCGGTCGCTCCTGAGGCCAGGCGCTGCGCACTGCGGTCAGCACTTCGAGCGGGAAGCGTGCGCGGCCGGAGATGTCGCCACCGTATTCGTCGGTGCGGTGGTTGGTAAGCGGTGAAATAAACGAGGCGAGCAGGTAGCCGTGTGCCATGTGCAATTCGAGTAGATCGAAGCCCGCCTCGGCCGCGAGCCGGGTCGACTGCAGGAAATCGCCGAGAACCCGCGCCATGTCCTCGCGGTCCATGGCACGCGGTGTGGCGCTGATGCGGTCGAGATAGGGCAGCGGGCTCGGCGCGAGCAGCTGCCAGTTGCCGGTGGCGAGCGGGTGATCCATCCGCTCCCAGCCGACTTGCGTCGATCCCTTGCGGCCGGCGTGGCCGAGCTGCACGCCGATGCGCGCGTCCGAGTGGGCATGGACGAAATCGACAATGCGCTGCCAGGCCGCACCGTGCTGTTCGCTCCAGAGGCCGGTGCAACCCGGGGTGATGCGAGCATCAGGCGATGTACAGGTCATCTCGGTCAGCACCAGACCTGCACCGCCGACCGCGCGTGCGCCGTAGTGCATGAGATGCCAGTCGCCAGGCAGACCATCGATGGCGGAGTATTGCGCCATCGGCGACACCACTACGCGATTGGCCAGCGTCAGACCACGGATCTGCAGCGGCAGAAACATCGGCGGACGCTGCGCCGCCCGGCCCTGCACATCGAGTACGCCGGCGGCGACCGCAAGCCGTCGCTCGACCTCGGCCACGCAGCCCGGATCGCGCTGCGCGAGATTGGCATGACCGATGCGCTGACTGCCGGTCAGCAGGCTGTAGTTGAACTGCCAAGGTTCGAGCTGCACGTAGCGTTCGACGTTTTCGAACCACTCCATGCGGTTGCGCGCAGCGTTTTGCAGCTTGAGCGCTTCGATGGAACGCTCAGCGTGATAGCGCTCCAGGCCCTGCTGCACATCCGCGGTGCTGGTGATGTGACGGACCAGGGCGGCGGCATCCTCCATCGCGAGCTTGGTGCCCGAGCCGATCGAAAAGTGCGCGGTGTGCGCAGCATCGCCGATCAGCACGAGATTGCCGTGATGCCAGCGCTCGCAGATGACCCGCTGGAAATTGAGCCACGCCGAGCCGCGCAGGTGCGCGGCGTTGCTCATCAGGCGGTGGCCGTCCAGGTAACAGGCAAACAGCCGCTCGCAGAAGTCGATCGACTGCGCGGTGTCTGCCTGGTCCAGTCCATGTGACAGCCAGGTTTCCTCGCGCGTCTCGACGATCACCGTCGAGAGCTCGTCGCTGAACTGGTAGGCGTGGATCTGGAACCAGCCGTGCTCGGTCTTCTCGAAGGCGAACGTGAAGGCGTCGAACAGCTTCCTGGTGCCCAGCCAGATGTAGCGGCACTTGCCGATCTCGATGTCCGGCTTGAACACCCCGGCATGGCGCCCGCGCATGCGGCTGTTGACGCCATCGGCGGCGATCACGAGATCGGCGTCGTCGAGGCCCCGCTGCGGGTCGACCTCGGTCTCGAAACGTTGTCGCACGCCGAGTTCGGCCGCGCGCTCCTGCAGGATGTTGAGCAAGCGCTTGCGGCCGATGCCGCAGAACCCGTGGCCCGTCGAACGCAGGCACTCGCCGCGGTGGTGTACCTCGATGTCGTCCCAGTGGCGGAAGCTGGCTTCGATGGCGGCATGCGTCGGCGGGTCGAGATCGCGGAAGCCCGCCATGGTCTGATCGGAAAACACCACGCCCCAGCCGAAGGTGTCGTCAGACCGGTTGCGCTCGATGACCTCGACTTCCACCGTGGGCATGGCCTTGCGCAGAAGGATTGCGGCGTAGAGCCCCGCGGGGCCGCCACCAATGCTGACGATTCGTTTCACGCAGGCACCATTTGCCGACGGGCAGATGACCGGAAAGTACTACGGGTCTGAATATTTCACAACTGAAATGAATTTCCGGTGGGCACTTTCAGCCGGCGCGCTCGGCTCCGCCCGTGGTGGCCCGCGGCCGCTTCAGGTGACCGCCAGCCGCTCGACGCGTCGCGGTCCTTCGCGGCGCCAGAGCGCGAGTTCGTCGCGCAACGCCGCGACCGCATCCCAGATGTCGACGTAGCGCAGGTAGAGCGGCGTGAAGCCGAAGCGCAGCAGGTCGGGCGCGCGGAAATCGCCGATCACGCCGCGGCCGATGAGCGCCTGCATCAGCGAATAGCCGTCGGCGTGCGCGAACGACACATGACTGCCGCGTGCCGCGGCGTCACGCGGCGAGGCCAGCGTCAGTCCGCTGTCGGCGCCCAGGTTCTCGACGAGTGCGATGAAGAGGTCGGCGAGCGCGAGCGACTTGCGACGCAGCGACTGCATGTCGATGCCGTCGAACACCGTCAGTGCGCCCTCCAGGGCGGCATAGGCGATCACCGGTGGCGTCCCGCAGCGATGACGGCTCATGCCCGCGGCCGGAACGTACTCGTCGATGAACTCGAAGGGCTGCGCATGGCCGAGCCAGCCCGAGAGCACGGGCTCGAGCGTCGCCTGCAGGTCGCGTCGCACGAACAGGAAGGCCGGCGAACCCGGGCCGCCGTTCAGGAACTTGTAGGTGCAGCCGACCGCGTAGTCCGCGCGCGCCGCGGCGAGATCGAGCGGCACGGCGCCGACCGAGTGCGACAGGTCCCAGAGAATCCGCGCCCCTGCCGCATGGGCGCGGGCGGTCACCGTGGCGAGATCGAACATCGCCGCGGTGCGGTAGTGCACGTGGGTGAGTACCACGAGAAAGGTCTCGTGGTCGATCGCCTGCGCGAGTTCGTCGCGCTCGACGAGTACCACTTCGATCTCCGGTACGAGACCCGCGAGGCCCTGCAGCAGGTAAGGATCGGTGGGAAAGTTGCCGCGCTCGGTGACGATCTTGCGGCGCGCGCCGCGGGCACGCGCGGCGGCGGCCGCGACCTTGAACAGGTTGACCGAGGTCGAGTCCCCCACCATCACTTCGTCGGCGGCGGCACCGATCAGCGGCGCGATGCACGCGCCGAGGCGGGCGGGCAGGTCGATCCAGCCATGGATGTTCCAGCTCTTGATGAGATCGGCGCCCCACTGCGCGGTGACAGTCTGCTGCACACGACGGGCGGCTTCAAAGGTGAGCGCACCCAAAGAATTGCCATCGAGGTAGATCACCCCTGCCGGCAGATCGAAGGCTGCCCGCTTGGCTGCCAGCGGGTCGGCGGCATCGAGTTCGAGGCAGTGCTCGCGCGACTGCGGAAGGTTCATTCGACCTCCCGCAGCACCGCGCGTACCGGCGTGGCCTCGACACCGGCGATCGGCAGCGGCAGCGCGATCAGCTCGTAACGTCCCTCAGGGAGCGCGTCGAGCACCAGCCCCTCCAGTATCGCCATGCCGGCGCGATGCGCAGCATGGTGCGAGTGCAGCGCCTTGCAGGTGGCAGGATCAACGGACGGCGCATCGGTACCGATCAGGCGACAGCCGCGCGCCGCGAGCGCATCGATGAGCGCGGGATCGAGCGCGGTGAAATCTTCCGGCCAGCGATCCCAGGCGGCATACGCGAAAGTGCGCAGCAAGACCCGCTCGACACGCGCCGGCAATCGCGCGAGCACATCGGCGGTCATGACCCGTCCGCGTGCGTGGCTGGCGTCGCGCAGCTCGCACTCGCCGATGAAGGCCGTAAGGTCGAGGCCATCGAGCGGCACGGCGTCGTCGCGGACATGCCGCGAGCACTCGGCATGCGTGCCCGACTGCGTGGACATCGACAGCCGATGCAGCGTGACGCTGGAACCCGCGGCAACCGCGGCGGTCACCGTGCATTCGAACGGGCCGTCTCCGGGCCATACCGGCAACTGCGGCCGCAGCCGCTGCGAGATGTCGTGCAGCCTGCCGCGGCTCATGTCCGCGTCTCTCATATCCGCGTCCTCACCGTCCATAGCTCCGGGAAGAAGCGTAGATCCAGCGCGCGCACCAGGTAGGAGACGCCGCTGGAACCGCCGGTGCCACGCTTGTGGCCGATGATGCGCTCGACGGTCTTCATGTGGCTGAAGCGCCAGACCTGGAACTGGTG
>CAZIRD010000105.1:0-9684 GCA_964541625.1 uncultured Acidibacter sp. | reverse complement strand
CGGCGAGCTTGATCTCGCTCTGCTGCTTGCGCTGCAGGGTGATCTTGCGCGGCGCCGCGACCGCGGTCGAGCCGTCGTCGGCCTGTCCGTGACTGCGCCGCAGGTGCGACAGCAGCAGCAGCTTCGCATCGTCGCTGATGCGATCCTGCGGGCCGTCGACCTTGATGCCGGCCTGCTCGAGCTGCGTGAGCAGCTTCTCGACCGGTACCTTCAGTACCTCGGCAAATTGAACAACCGTTACGTCCGCCATATCTGATCCCCGCGGCTGCTTGTCAGCCGTGACCCGGCGCGAACCAGTGCTCGCGTGCCTTCATGATGAGCTTGCCGGCCTCTTCGGCCGAGAGTCCCTGGATGTCGAGCAGATCGTCGACCGCCTGATCGGCGAGGTCGTCACGCGTGCGCACGCCGCGACGGGCGAGTGCCAGCGCCAGATCCGGCTGCATGCCTTCGAGCAGCAAGAGATCGTCGGCGGGCAACTGCGAATCGAGGCTCTCCTCGCTGGCGATCGCCTGCGTGAGCAGCACGTCGCGCGCGCGGCTGCGCAATTCCTTGACGATATCCTCGTTGAACTCTTCGATCGCGTTGAGCTCGGCCTGCGGCACGTAGGCAATTTCCTCGACCGTGGAGAAGCCCTCCTGCACGAGGATGGTGGCCACGTCCTCATCGACGTCGAGCTGTTTCATGAAATTCTCGACCAGCAATCGCGCCTCGGACTCGCTCTTGGCTTCGGCGTCCGATTCGGTCATCACGTTGAGATCCCAGCCGGTGAGCTGGCTCGCGAGACGGATGTTCTGGCCGCCACGACCGATCGCCTGCGAGAGCTTCTCCTCGGACACCGCGATATCCATGCTGTGCGAATCTTCGTCGACGACGATCGAGAGGACCTCGGCCGGCGACATGGCGTTGATGACGAACTGCGCCGGGTTGTCGTCCCAGGGGATGATGTCGACCCGCTCGCCCGCGATTTCATTGGAGACCGCCTGTACGCGCGAACCGCGCATGCCGACGCAGGCGCCCACGGGATCGATGCGCGGATCGTTGCTGCGCACCGCGATCTTGGCGCGGATGCCCGGATCGCGCGCGGCGCCAAGGATCTGGATGAGGCCCTGCCCGACTTCGGGCACCTCGAGCTTGAAGAGTTCGATCAGGAATTCCGGGGCCGACCGCGTGAGGAAGAGCTGCGGCCCGCGCGGCTCGGGTCGGACCTCCTTCAGGAAGGCCTTGATGCGGTCCTGCGGCTTGACCAGTTCGCGCATGATCATGTCAGCCCGCGAGACGAAGCCCTCGGCGTTGCCGCCCAGGTCGACGAAGATGCCGTTGCGGTCGACGCGCTTGACCACGCCGCTCACCAGCTGCCCCACGCGATCCTTATAGGCCTCGACCACCTGTGCGCGCTCGGCCTCGCGCACCTTCTGCACGATGACCTGCTTGGCTTGCTGCGCCGCGATGCGACCGAAGGAGACTGATTCCATGGGCTGCTCGACGAAGCCGCCGATCTCGGCCTTCGGATCGACGTCGATCGCGTCCTCGAAACGCAGCTCGCGGTCCGGAACCTCGAGTTCCTTGGAGTCGTCGGCGAACACCTTCCAGCGACGGAACGTGTCGTAGTCACCGCTCTTGCGGTTGATCGCCACGCGCACGTCCCACTCCTCGCCGTGCTTCTTGCGCGTCGCCGAGGCGAGCGCCGCTTCCAGCGCTTCGAAGATCACTTCCTTGTCAACGCCCTTCTCGTTGGAGACGGCGTCCACGACCATCATGATTTCCTTGCTCATCGTCTATCCCCTTGCAAGTCCCGTTGCCGCCACCGGCAGTCACGCCACGAGGCGCGCCTTGCCGATCTCGGCAAAACCGACTGTCACGGGCTGCCCGTCAACGCTCAGGACACAGCCCTTCTCATTCACTTCCGCCAACTCGCCGGTGTATCGCCGACGACCCTCGCGTGCCATCTTCAGCTCGACCCAAACCCGCGCGCCCTTGAAGCGCGCGAAGTGCGCCGGCTTGCGCAACACGCGATCGAACCCGGGCGAGGACACCTCGAGGTGGTAGGCCCCGCTGATCGGGTCCTCGACATCGAGCCGGGCCGACACCTCGCGACTGACCTTCTCGCAGTCCTCGACGCCGATGTGTCCGCCATGGCTCGCCGGCTGGTCGAGGTAGATCCGCAGTACACCGGAGCGCGGCGCAGGCGCCCACTCGATGTCTACCAGCTCGTAACCGAGCTGCTCGACCAGCGGCTCAAGCATGTCGATCAACTGGTCGCGTATCGCCGCCGCCGTTGCCATCCTTCACCCCATGCACGGAATCCGCCCCCCGGCACCGTCCGGGAACGAAAAAGGGCCCCGAGGGCCCCTTCCTTGCTGATCCCGCCCCGGCCAGGGGCCCAAAAAAGAAAAGCCCCTCGGGGGGCTTTTCGGTCAAGCGCTTGCGCAATTGCCCGAGGGCATTTGCGCTCCCGCGCGGCCCGAGGAGCCGCGCGGGCCGCCGATGATAAAGGAATCGTCAGCGGGATGCCACGGGGCTCGCCGTCGCCGGGGGCGCCGCGACCGATGCGGGCGCCGGGCCGAGCCAGCGGGCGAGCCAGGCGTGGACCTCCTGGTAGAAGAGACGGCTATTCTCGCCCTTCAATACCCAGTGGTTCTCCTCCGGGAAGACCACCAGCCGGCTCGGAATCTGCCGCCTCTGCAGTACCGTCCAGTACTCGAGCGAGTTGTTGAGCGGTACACGGAAGTCCTGTTCCCCCACCGTAACCAGCGTCGGGGTGCGGAACGCGGGGGCGTAGCGGATCGGGTTCTGCTCGCGCCAGACGGCGCCCTGCTCCCAGACCGGCCCGCCGTTATTGACTTCACGGCCGTAGACCGTGTCGCTCGTCCCCCACTGGGCCTCGAGGTTGATCAGCCCCGCATGGCTGACGAGGCAGCGGTAACGGGTCGTGGTGGCCTGCAGCCAGTTGGACAGGTGCCCGCCATAGCTCGCCCCACCCGCGCACTGGCGAGAGGCGTCGATATACGGGTAGTCGCGCAGGGCGATATCCGCCGCCTCGTTGATTTCCGCCCCCGCGCTCTTCAATGGATCGCCCTGGATGGTCTGTGCGAACGCCTCGCCAAAGCCGGTCGAGCCGCTGTAGTTGGTGAGCAGCACGACGTAGCCCGGCGCCGCCAGCAGGTGGTAGTTCCAGCGCAGTACCCACTGGTCGCGCCACATGGTGTGCGGACCGCCGTGGATCACGACGAAGAGCGGATATTTCTTTGTCGGGTCGAAGCCGGGCGGCACCACCAGCATGTTGTGGATGCGCCGACCCTGACGGCTCGTGAACCAGAAGTGCCGAACCGGCGCGAGGTCGAGCGCAGCGACCCGCGCGCTATTGAAGTCCGACAGCGCGGCATGGCGGCTCCGTGCGGCATCGATACGCACCACTTCCGGCGGCCGGGTCGCACTCTCGAAGTTGGCGATCAGCACGGGTTCCCGCGCCGACTGCGCGATCGCAAGATTGGTGTAGACCCCCTCGGCCATGTCGAACACCCGCCGCGGCGCGGCGTTGGCGAGCGGGCTGACGAACAACTTTTCGTGGCCGGACTCCTCGGCAAGGAAATACACCTGCTTCGAGTCGGCCGTCAGCGCGAAACTGGTCACGGCGCGATCCAGCCCCCGGCTCAAGGCCCGGGCCCGCTCGAGACGCAGCGAGTCGGCCACCGGCCCCTGCCAGTCCACGGCGACGAGATCGGTCGAGTTGTAGACCTTGTCGGTGGTGCGCTCGACGGTGGCGACCAGCGTACGTCCATCCGCGCTGAAGGTCGGTTGCGACCAGGAATGCGCGTCGCCGCTCAGACGTACCGGCTCGCCGCCGGCCGCCGGAGCAACCCACAGCTGAGTGGTGGTGAATCGATACGCGGCCGTGTTGCGATCGGTGCTCGCGGTGAACACGATGCCGCGACCGTCCGGCGTCCACGTCGCGTCGAGCGAGTCGCCACCGTCGCCGCCGCGGCCCGCGAAGCCCGGCTCCTTGGCGAGCGCGGTGCCGCGCAGCAGCTCCCGCGGCGCCGCCGCGGCCTCGCCAGCCGCGGGCAATTGCAACACGAGCAGGCGCGGCTTGCGGTCGTCGAGCCAGCGGTCCCACTGCCGGATCGGAAAGCCGTCGTAGATGCGCGCGTTCCACTTGCGCGCCTTGCGCTCGCCGGCGATGCGCTGGTTGTCCTCCTCGCTCGCCGCGCCAGGGTAGTCGCTGCTTGAGAACAACAGACTGCGGCCATCCGGCGAGAAACGCGGCGCACGCGCACCATTGACGAGCTTCGTCAGGCGCTGCGCTTCGCCGCCGGCGCGCAGGTCGAGCAGATAGAGTTGCGCGGCATCGTCGCCCTCGCGGCGCGCCGAGAACACGAGCCGGGCACTGTCCGGGCTCCAGTCGACGCCGCTCTCGCCGCCCGCCGTGCCGGTCAAGCGGCGTGGTCCCTGCGCCGCCTTCGGGTCGGTGGCGACGATCCAGAGGTCGGACACCTGCGCCTTGTCGTCGTAGGCCGGCTCGCTCACGCCGAACACCACCCAGCGCCCGTCCGGGCTGACATTGGGCGCGCCGACCCGGCGCATCAGCCAGAGGTCCTCGTGGGTAATCGCCCGTTTGGCGGCGGCCGGAGCCGCCTCGGCAGCGTGAGCCTGCGGCAACCACAGCAGGACAAGCAGTGACAGTGCGACGGACAGCAATCGACGCGGCATCGGTGAAGACCAGGGACCAGGAAGGGACCGTGATTATGCCCTCCCGGGTCCGCCTGCTCCACGGCGCGGCGCATCGGCCCGCGGCAGGACGCCCCGCCCACCGCTTGCGTAACATCGCGCCATGGGAAGCCTCCGCATCGCCATGTGGTCGGGTCCGCGCAATCTCTCGACCGCGCTCATGCGCTCGTTCGGTAACCGCAGCGATACACAAGTGGTCGACGAACCGTTCTATGCGCACTACCTCGAGGTCACGCAGGTCGAGCACCCGGGACGTGATGAGGTGCTCGCGGCGCAGGAGCGCGATTGGCGCAAAGTTGCCGAGTCATTGCATGCGCCGCTGCCTGCCGGGGTCAGCGTGCACTACCAGAAACACATGGCGCACCACCTGCTGCCGACGATGGGCCGCGACTGGCTCGCCGGGCTGACCCACGCCTTTCTGCTGCGCAACCCGGCCGACATGCTGCGCTCGCTCGGCAACAAGCTCGCCCGGGTAAGACTCGAGGATACGGGCCTCCCGCAGCAACTCGAAATCTTCGAACGCCTGCGCGCCGAGACCGGCGCCACGCCGCCCGTGATCGACGCCGATGACCTGCTCGATGATCCGGAGGGCATGTTGCGTGCGCTGTGCGCAGCCATCGGCATCGGCTTCGAGCCGCGCATGCTGCACTGGCCGCCGGGTCGTCGTGAAACCGATGGCGTCTGGGCAAAGTACTGGTACGAGTCGGTGGAACGCTCGAGCGGCTTCGAACGCTGGCCGCGCAGTACCGAACCTCTGCCGGCGCCGCTAGCCGACATCGAGCGCGAAGCTCGACCCCTGCATGCGGCCATGCATGTTGTGCGCATTCGGCCCACTGCCGCCGGATCGCAGTCCGCCTGATACCAACGACGAGAACTCCCCGCGTGCTGCAGCAATTCAATGAAAAGAACCGCAACCTGATCGTCAACATCAACGGCCGGCTGCTGCATCGGGACGCAGCAGGCATCTCGCCGTTTGATTCTGCCGTGCAGGGGGGTGATGCGGTTTGGGAGGGGCTGCGGCTCTATCAGGGTCGGATCTTCAAGCTCACGGAGCATCTCGACCGCCTGCGCAACTCGGCGCTTGCCCTCGCGTTCGCGCAAATTCCCACGCATGAGGAGATCACGCAGGAGATCCGCCGCACCCTCGCCGCCAACGGCATGACCGACAGCGTGCACATCCGCCTCACCCTCACGCGCGGCGTGAAGATCACCTCAGGCATGGATCCGCGCCTGAACCAGTCCGGTCCGACGCTGATCGTGCTCGCCGAGCACAAGGCACCGGTCTATGACACGCGCGGGCTCACACTGGTGACGAGCAGCGTGCGCCGCTTTCCGCCGGACTGCCTCGACCCCAAGATCCACCACAACAACCTGCTGCAGTCGATCCTTGCCAAGATCGAGGCCAACGCTGCGGGCGCGGACGACGCCGTGATGCTGGATACGCGGGGTTTCGTCGCCGAGACCAATGCGACACACCTGTTCCTGGTCGATGACGGTGTGGTGCGCACGCCGCGCACGGTCGCCTGCCCGGAGGGCATCACCCGTGCCACGGTGCTCGAGATTCTCGCGGCGGAGCGGATGGCGCACGAGGTCACCGATCTCTCGCTGGCAGAGTTCCATCGTGCCGACGAAGTCTTCTGCACCGGCACGATGGGCGAGCTCGCCGCAGTCACCACCCTCGATGGCCGTCGCATCGGCGACGGTACGGTGGGACCCGTGACGCGCCGCCTGAGCGAACTGTTCCGTGCCCGCACCCGGGTGGAGGGCACGCGGGTCTGCGACTGAGGAACGATCGCGCGACGCTACCAGCCGACCGCCTTTCGCGCGGCTTCGCAGAAGCCGAATTGTTCGTTGGCGGCCGTGGTGCAGTGCGCGACAATGTCGAAGCTCGCCGCCTTCGTGGTGCGGCTGATCACCGCGCCGGTTCGATCGAGCAGCACCTCGAACGCTGTCGCCGCGACGGGGCTCGCCTCTAGCGGCGGTTCGCGGTCGCTGACACCGAACTTGTAGCCCTGGACGCGTAACCCGCCGTCTGCTGCGCACTGAATGCCGCCAACGAGCGCCGTGGCGGCCGTGGCATCACGATCGGTGAGGCGATCGACACCGAGATCCACCACGCTACCCCGCAGGTTGACGAGCGCCTTGTCGCCGACGTGCGCGAGCAGTTCATAACCGTCCTGCACCGTCCACACGCGATCGCCGCAGAGGCGCGTCCAGCCGGTCGTGGGCATCAGCGACTCGCCGCCATCGACGCGCCGCCAAGACACCTCGGCGGTGGACGGCAGGTCGCGGTCCGCAAACAACACCCCCGTGTTGCTGCGGTATTCGAGGGTCCAGGATTGCTGGGAATCGAGAGTCGCTGTCGTACGCCGCGCAACACGATACACGCTTCCCGTCTGCTCATCGGCCATTGAAGACTCGATCGAGCGCAGCGTGCTCGAACAATTGGAACCGCATACGATGGACCCATTAGTTGCGGCGGCGGGACTCGGCGATTTCCCGAGCATAGAGGCCGCTGGCGATGGAATGGACGCTACCGTATCAGGTGGGTCAACTGACGACACCACACAGGTGACTGTCACGGTATTGACGTTTGCCGTCACATTCGTTCCGCTTGCGGCACTCGGCGTGCACACCAAACCGGCCGGCTGCGTCTTCACGCTGATCACGTAGCTACCACCCTGGATGGCCGCTGGTGCAAACGTAAAGGTGGTGCCACCAGAGACAACAAGATCTTCGCTGGTCATGATGCTAAGCCCGCCTTGAGTGGCGGCATACGCCGTCGCTGTCGAGCCACTGGCCGAAGCGAAAACTCCCCGAACATCATTATTGGCAAGACCATCAGCGGTGGTGTAGTTGCGGAACGAAACGCCTCCGTCTAGCGAGATACTGAGACCGCCGGTGGTTGCCGCATAGACCACACCCCCCACCGACTGCACGTTCTTGACATCATTACTGCCGAGACCATCTGATGGATTTCGAGAGACAAAACTAGTGCCGTCGTCGGTGGAATATCTTAGCTGACTACTGGTGCCGACATATATCGACGTACTGCCACCACTACCGAGCGCGTAGATCGACTGACTGCTACCGGAGAACAGATTAGTAAAAGTAGTTCCACCATCCGATGATCGTTTCGGTGCACTGCCCGTCGCAGCGTAGATAACACCATTATTCACGTAGGCGTCGTCCACGATCGAACCCGTCAATTTGTTGCTGAAACACGTCGGAGTGGTCGGGGTGCAAGTAGTTATGTCACTAGAGATCGACAACCCGTTCAGAGTGGCTGCGTAGACCGTGTTGCCAACAGCATGAACTCCGCGTACCAAATTATTCGCCAAACCGTTGGTTACGGCAGTCCGAGTACTGAACGTTGCACCACCGTCTGTCGAGATACCAAGGCCGCCTCCCGTCGCTGCATATACGTTGCTGCCGTCAGCGAATATGTCGTAGACATAATTGTTACCCACATTGCGATAGGTGGATGTCGCAAAGTTATCTGTGGAAAATCGTAATCCATTATTGTTGCCACCAACGTAAACCTTGTTCCCGTCCGCGAATACGCTCCATAGGGAGTTGTTACCGACAGTTCGATTAACGAAAGACACACGCCTAAGCGTCAAAGTGTTTGCACCGAGACCCGTGATCGAGCCGCCGATGGTGTATGCGTTCACACAAAACAACGACACGCTGGTCACGTTGGCAGTCGCCTTGCCGGCGCCGTTGCTGACCGTACATAGCTGTCCGCTCGGTTGCGTCTGGACCACTACCGAGTAGGTACCGCCCTGAATAACGGACGTTGGAAAGGTAAAGCTGCCGGTCGAAACGGAATGGTCCTCGCTCGGCAGAGTCTCGCTGCCGCTGGTCGCGATACTTAAACCACCACCATTAGTCGCCGCATAGACTGTGTTGCCGGCCGCGTAAACGCCATACACGGCATTGTTCGCCAATCCTTGGTCAGTGCTGCGGTTCGCGAAGGAGCTGCCGCCATCGGTGCTTATCGCGAGGCCCCCGTTTGTTCCAGCATACACCGTCGTACCAAGCGCAAAGACACTGACGACGGTATTGCTGCCGAGGCCGTTCACCGTCGTTCGGTTTGCCCAAGTAGTACCGTTATCCGTTGAGACCTGGAGTCCCGCGGCTGTCGCCGCGAAGATGCTAGTCCCTGCAGCGTGAACACCGTACAAAAGCGGCCCAGCGCTTAACGCGTCAAAATCATTGTTCGTGAACGTGAGCCCCTCATCCGTTGAAGTACTCAGTCCATTTCCGGTGGCTGCATATACCTTAGTCCCAACAGCATAAACACCGAGAATCGAGTCGCTGCCCAACCCATTGGATGTGGTGCGATGTATCGTGAACGTGGCCCCGCCATCGGTCGAAATCCGAAGTCCCCCTGTCGTCGCCGCATACACTCTGCTTCCGACGGCGTATACCCCGTAAACGCCGACGCCAAAAGACGTGTTCGTAAAGCTGGTGCCACCATTGGTCGAGACGCTTATGCCACCGCCCGTAGCGGCAAAGATATTGGACCCGACTGCGAAGACTCCATAGACGGCATTGCTGCCAAGCCCGTCCGCCGTGGTCTTGGTTACGAACGTATCGCCGCCATTCGTCGAGATCGCGAGTCCACCGCCGGTTGCGACGTAGACGTTGCTGCCCTCCGCATAGACGCCCCACGTCGTGTTGTTGACGAGACTCCGATTGATGAAGGGATTGCGTCTTAGAACCACCGTACCCGTGAGACCCGTGGTCGTGCCACCAATGGTGTACGTGGTCGTCGTGCAACTCACCGCCACCGTCACGGGCGCGGTCGCCGTGCCGCTGCCCGATGTCACCGTGCAGGTCTGGCCAGCCGGCTGCGTCAGCACCGTCACGCTATATGGATTGCCATGCGTGATCAGCGTCGTGAACGGCGCCGTGCCGTTCGCGCTGCGCGAGAGATCATTGGTCAGGTTGTTC
>CAZIRD010000104.1:0-9745 GCA_964541625.1 uncultured Acidibacter sp. | reverse complement strand
TGGAGGCGGCCGCCGAGAGCGCGGATCACGCCGCAGTTGCCATCCTCGCGCAAACTTGAGATTCATTTATTCTTTGGAGGGTAAACATGGACTCCCACTTCACCCCCGATCCCGGTCGCCGCGCGGTGCTTGCCGGCGGCGTGGCCCTCGCCACCACGCTCTCGCACCCGTCCGTATCGGCGGAGCCCGTCCGCAGCCTGTCCGCGTTGCACAAGCGTCTGCCGATCACCTGCCGGCATGAGGGCGTCTGGGAAGGTATCTACCGCCGCTATGACGCGGCCGGCAAGGCGCTGGGCGAGCATCGCTCGCGGGTGGTGATCCGCCTGCGTGACGATCCGCGCGGCGGCAGCGAACTGCTGCAGCAGAGCAACTACTACCTCTACCCGGATGGCCGTCGCGAGGCCATCGACACGCTGGGCACCTTCGATGGCGAACGGCTGAACTTCTACAGCGATCGCGTCGACGGCTGGACCATGGACGACGCTACGGACCCGAAGCGCGCAACCGTGATCCTCGCCATGACCTTCAAGAAGGATGTCGGCTGGTACACCAAGGGCGTCGACGTCTATGAAATCATCAACATCTCAGCCGACGGCAGCTTCCGCTCGCGGATGTCGCAGCATCTCAAGGATGGCCAGGCTCTGACGCGCACGCTGATCGACGAACGGCTGCGAACCCGCGACTGGCGCAGCGAGCCGGACTGGCAGACCGTGCCCTTCGAGGTCTGAGCTATGTCTGCCACACGGAAAAACCACCTTTCGACCGACGACCGGCGGTCGGGCGCGCCGCTTCCGGCACTGCTCATGACACTGTGCGTGGCCGTATACGGATCGCTGGCGTCATCGCCGTTGCCCGCTGCCGAGGCGACCACGCCGGTCGGCACGATCGCCGCGTTGTGGAGCGGCGGCTTCGACAATCATCGACAGGTCGAGGCCAACATTGCCCGCGGTGATCCGGTGGCGCCGGAACTCACGCGCGAACGACGACGGCTGACCGTGCAGCCGATTGCCATGCCGCAGCTCGGTCCGGCGGTGCTGTTCCTCGAGGAGTACCGCGAGTCCAACCCCGCAGTAGCCCATCGGCAACGGGTTGTGTCGCTGTCCTGGGATGCCGCGCGCTCCCAGGTACGGGCGGAGCAATGGTTCTTCGCCGACCCGCCCACCTACGATCGTCAGCCGGCAAACCCGGCCGCCGTCGCCGCGCTGCCGAAAGAGCGTTTCCGTCACGAGGCGACCTGCGATCTTTACTTCACGCGCGAGGAGCGCTGGGGCCGCTGGCGCGGCAGCATGGATCCGATGGCCTGCAAGTACCCGCAGGGCAGCGACGGCATCGTCTACGCGGAATTCGACATGCTGCTGCAGCCGGACGGTCTCTGGTACCGGGACCGCAGCATCCGCACCCGCGACGGCAGCATCCGCGGGGAAATCGATGGCTTCAGCTGGCTGCTCTTTGACCGGCGCTCCGCCCTCAAACCTTGACGGCGTGCCGGATTCCGTAGCCGCGGATCACCGCCTGCGCATTGGCGACGATGTTGAAGCCGCGCCGACCGATTTCTTCGGTGAACGGCACGGCGTGATACTCGAGCGACCACGGTTCGTTGTTCCAGCGATGATCCCACCAGCGGCCGTACATCTGCCGCGGCGGCATCATCTTGCCGCCTGAACCGAAGTCGAGCGGATAGTAAACGCCACCCGGCCGCGTGATGCGGCGCGCTTCTTCGATGATCTTCAGGGTGACCTCGCCCGGTACCTCGTGATGCAACAGGTAGCTGGTGACGAGGTCGAAGTGGTTATCCGGAAATCCGGTGTTCTCGGCGAGGCGCTGCGCGAAGTTGGCGGCGACACCCAGGTGGCTGGCCCGCATGTGGCCGTAGCGGATCATCGGCGCACCCACGTCGATGCCCCACACTTCGGCGTCCGGGAACCGCTCCTTGAGCGCCACGGTGAGCTGGCCAATCCCGCAACCCATGTCGAGGATGCGGCGGACCTTGCCGTCCTGCGGCAGCGGCAGACGGGCGGCTGCGCTGGCGTGGGCCTCGTCCTGGTCGTTGTGGCCGAGCGAGGTACCGGTATAAAAGCTGTTGGTACCGTAGTGGTACATGTGGCCCGCGAACGGGTCGCCGACATAGCCACCCGGCTGGATGTGGATCTCGTGGCGGGCGTAGGTCGGGATATCGAGCTGCGGCGCGAACTCGAGCTTGCCCGGCCCGGCGTTGTCGGTCGCTTCCATCTCGGCGAGGTATTCGTCGGCGTGCTGGTGGAAGTGCATCTGCAGCGTCTTCCACATGTAGTACTGGTTGTCGAGCCAGGTCTTCGAGGCGATGTTCACGCCCGGCTCGTTCTCGACCAGCTTGCGCAGTTGCTCGGCGCTGATCGGCGTCGTCTGGTCGATGCCCTCGCGCTCCAGCAGCCGCTCGAAGGCGGCGTAGGACGCGGCCCGCAGGGACTCGTTCTGCAGGCGGCGAAAACCGCGGGTAAAGTCCTGCTCACTCTCGAGATCGAGGGTAGCAAGGCGCACCAGGCGGCCATCGCGGCCACGCGGCGCAACACCGGCTTTGGCCTTGCGGGCGAGGCCGGCGCCGCCTGCGCCGGCGGCCGACTTGCCCGCGTCCGCGGCAGCAGCCAGCGCCTCATCGGGCTTCAGCCCGTTGATGAGCGTGAGGGAACCCGCAGCTACTCCGAACAACTGGCGACGACCGATCATGGGCGTACTCCCGATTTCCTTGGCGGCCAGCATACCCAAGCGCCACGCGGGCGGCGATCCCGGGGACCGAAATGACCGCAGCGTAACCGTCCGGGCGACACCGGCCCGCCTCGGCGGCCCGCCTCAGCGACCCGGAACGGGCATGCCCTCATCGACGGCGTGGAAGATCTGCCGCGAGCAGGCGGGGTTGTCGATGCACTCGAGCGTGAGGCGACCGAGACCGCGGCGCGACACGGCGCCGAACTTGCTTTCGTCGGCATAGAGCCGTGCACCATCGGCAGCATCCGCCGGAATGTTGCGCAACACGGCATTGCGGATGATGGTCCAGTCGAGGCCGCTCGCCGTCACGGCATCCTCGCCAGCCTGTTTGGCCTCGAACAGCCGCCGCATGCCCTCGTAGCGCGCCGGCGGATAGACCGCCTTGCTGCGGCCGACGCCAACCGAACTGTGCAGCAGGATCTGGCGCACACCGGTGGCGGCCGACCACTTGGCGATCGCCACGCCGCTGCGGGCAAAGAAATCGACGTCGGATTCGCTGCGCCCGAGCGCATCGACGACCACCTCGGGGCGCCGCGACTTAAGCGCGCGCTCGATGTCCGCCTCAACGAGCGCATCGCCCTCCACCAGTTGCACCGGCAAGCCCGCCAGACGCTCCCGGCTGGAACTAGGTCGAATGAACACGGTGACTTCGTGGCCGGCACCGACCAGCGCCCGGACCACCTCGGCGCCCAGCTGACCGGAACCGCCGAACACCAGCACGCTGCGTTTCGGTCGCTCGGTATCGCGGGCGGACGTGGCGGCCTGTACGGTCGGCGTCAGCACCGCGAAGCTCAGCGCCATCAGTGCAGCGGCGAAAACCCGCCTCGTGGTGAGTCGCATCGTGAGCCGCGTGGTGGAGTGCATCATGCCGTCCTCGCCTGCTGTGCTTGTCGCCTTGCCGCCGACATCATAGCCTGACAAGCTCGACCGATGACGCGAGGTGACGCCCATGGACGATCAAAGACGCCAGTTCATCAAGGCGGCCGCGACGGCCGGCGCGGCGGCTGCGACCGGCGCTGCGACGACGGCCGGCGCCGCTGCGGTTGCCGACGTGGCCGGCTCCACCGGCAGCAGCGGCCGGCAGACTGAGCAGACCACCGCGGCCAGGCACACCGCCGTGCTGACCCCGACCCTGCCGGACATTTCCTTCGCCCAACGCGAGGCCTTCCTCGACCGCGAGCGGGCGCGTCGCATCCTCGCCGCCGACGGCCTCGACGCCATGGTCGTCGGCGAGGGGCGCAATGTCTTTCACGCGACCAACTTCTTCCCGCTGCTCGAACGCATGAGCATGGTCGGCACCACGCTCGCGGTGATCCCGCAGGACCCGAAGCGTCCCGTGGCGCTGATCATCCCGGCGTTTTCGTACTACTACATCCAGGCTGACGATGGGCTCGTGCCAGGCGTGCAGCCGTTCGTGTTCACCAATCCGCTGCCGCTCCCGGCCGGCGAGGCGGCGGCGGATCACACGCCGCGCGCGGCCGACCCCTCGTTCTACCGGCTCGACGGCGGACCGCCGCCGCGCGAAGCCCGCCGCCGCAAGGCTCTCGAAGATGCGGCGCCCTACTACGCAAGCATGGAGCAGGCGCTCGGCCGGGCGCTGACGGAGCTCGGCGTCGCCCGCGGACGGATCGGTCACGACGATCCGCTGGTGGCCCGCCTGCTCGCTGCGGCAGCGCCGGCAGCCACGTCGGTCGATGCCGACGACACGCCGCGACGGCTGCGTCTCGTGCGCACGCCGGCGGAGATCCGCATGATGCAGCTCGCCTCGCAGGCCAACATCGCCGCGGCCAACGCCACCGTGGCGGCCGCGCGTGAACTCGGCAGCGTGCGCGCAATCCGGCAAAGATTTTTCGCCGAGGCCGCGCTGCGGGGCAATCTCGGCGTCTTCATGGTCGTCAACGCCTCGTCGTCCGAGGCCTACGACGAACCGCTGCGCGACGGCCAGGCTTTCCTCATCGACTGCGTCAGCCATCTGCGCAACTTCCATGGTGACTTCGGGCGGACGGTGTTCATTGGCGAACCGACGGCGCGCATGCGTCGTTGCACGGATGTCATGGCGAGCACCTGGGGGGAACTGCAGGGACTCATCCGTCCCGGAATGCGTTTCTCGCAGGTACGCGAACTCGGCGCCGCCACGCTCGCCAAGTTCGGTGTCGATGTGCCGGTCAGCTTCAGCCCGCACAGCGTCGGTCTCGCGCACACGGACCAGCCGCGCTTCAACGCCGACGGCTCGCGCGCGGACATCGTCATCGAAGAAAACATGATCCTCTCGATCGACTGTCCGCTGTTCGAAACCGGCCAGGGTGGCACGGCGCACCTCGAGGATCTGGTGCGCATCACGCCGCAGGGTGCCGTGCCCATCCACGAGACGGGCAGCCCGACTTACACGGTGTAGGACGCCTGCTTCAGACGGGGATGGCCGCCGGGTTGTAGGACATCAGGCCGAGTGATTCGGCGCTAACGTGTCGACCTGGCCGGAAGTTCTCATCGCGGCCGGAGTGGTAGTTGAGCGCGGTCTTGCGCGATTCGAGCATCACCCAGTTGGCCCGCGGCAAGCGCGCCTCGACATAACGCCGCAGTGCGCCGTCGATCGAATCCGCAGCGGCGAAAGCGCGCGCCGCGACCATGCCATCCTCGATGCCCATCGCCGCGCCTTGGCCGAGGAATGGCAGCATCGGATGCGCGGCATCGCCTATGAGCGTGACCCGGCCTCGGGTCCACTCCGGCAGCGGCTCGCGATCGAACAGCGCCCATTTGAACAGACCGCCGGCCGGCGTGGCGGCAATGATGCTGCGTACATCGGCGTACCAGTCCGCGTACTCGTCGAGCATTTCCTTGACCGTTGCACGAATCGACCAGCCCTCCTCGCGCCAGTCGTCGCGCTCGGTCAGGCCGACAAAGTTCACCAGTTCGCCGCTGCGCACCAGATAGCGCGTGAAACTGCGCCCAGGGCCCGTCGAGAGACAGGAGGTCGGCTCGATGACGCCCGCCGGCAGGCTGGCGAAAGGCACGAGGCCGCGATAAGCCATGTAACCGGTAAAGCGCGGCGTTTCCGCACCGAAGAGGCAGGTACGCACCCGCGAGCGGACGCCGTCGGCGCCGAGCACCACGTCGGCCTCGACCTGAGCGCCATGGGCGAAGCGCACGCGCACCCCGCCGGCGTGCTCGTCGAGATCCTTGAACGCATGCCCGGTGTGGATCGCCGCCGGATCAGCGGCAAGAACCGCCCGCGCCAGTTCGCCGTGCAGATCGGCGCGATGCACCTGATAGTAGGCGGCGCCGTACTTTTCGAGCATCTCGTTGCCACGCGAGATCTCGACCATGACTTCGCCGGTGCGCCAATGCTTCACGCCGCCACGGTCGGGACGCATGCCGATCCGCGACAGCACGTCGCCAAGGCCGATGGCATTGAGCACGTGGGTGGCGTTCGGACTTACCGTGAGGCCAGCGCCGACCTCACCGAGCACGTCGGCCTGTTCGTACACCGCCGGGCGGAAGCCGAACTGCTGCAACGCGCGCGCAGCCACGAGTCCGGCAATGCCGGCACCGATGATGGCGATCCGCAATTCACGCATGCGGCGACGTTGCACGGGTTTTTTGTTGGGGGCACGGACCGGCCGTCGGCGAATCCGCGTCGTGGCCACGCGCTGCGCGCGGCAGGCCCCCAAAGCGGCTGGATGACTGCAGGGTGGCGAACGGCTACGATGCCGCTTTCCCCCAGACTCCTTTCCGCTCATGCGCAATCCCGGCCATGAGGCGATCGTCGTTCGCGGCGCCCGCCAGAACAACCTGAAGAACCTCGACCTCGAGATCCCGACCGGCGAACTCGTCGTGGTCACCGGTGTGTCCGGTTCGGGAAAGTCGTCGCTGGTGTTCGACACGCTGTACGCCGAAGGCCAGCGGCGCTACGTGGAAACCTTCTCGCCTTACGCGCGGCAGTTCCTCGACCGCATGGACAAGCCGGCGGTGGACCGCATCGAGGGCATTCCGCCAGCGATCGCCATCGACCAGACGAATCCGGTGCGCACCTCGCGCTCGACCGTCGGCACGATGACCGAGCTCAACGACCATCTCAAGCTGCTGTTCGCGCGCGGCGCGCATCTGCACTGCCGACGCTGCGGGGATGTCGTCCGCCGCGACTCGCCCGAGAGCATCCGCAGCGATCTGCAGCAGCGGGCGACTACAGCCGGCGATCCGCGCGCGCTCATCTGTTTCGACGTCGCGGTACCGAAGAATTTCAAGGACAGCGAAGTGCTGGCGCTGCTCGAGAAGCAGGGCTACACGCGCATCCGCGCGCGCAGCCGGCAGGCGATCGAAGTCGTGCAGGACCGGTTGCGGCCCGCCGGCGCCGACCCCGCTCGACTCGCCGAGTCGCTGGAAGCCGCGCTGCGCGTCGGCCGCGGCCGGCTGCATGTGCATGTCCTGCAGGATGCGTCCGGGGACGACGTGCGCGAAACCTGGCGCTACTCGAGTGCGCTGCACTGCGCCCGCTGCGACATCGCCTATCGCGAACCGACGCCGAGCAGTTTCTCGTTCAATTCGCCGGTCGGCGCCTGCGAGGCCTGCCGCGGCTTCGGCCGCATCATCGGCGTCGACTACGGCCTGGTGATCCCGGATCACGGCAAGACCTTGCGCGGCGGCGCCATTCGTCCATGGCAGACCGAGGCCTACAGCGAGTGCCAGGATGATCTCGAGCGGCTGGCGCGCAAGCGCGGCATCCCGCTCGATGTCCCGTGGCGGGATCTCGACGAACAGCATCGCACCTGGGTCATCGAGGGCGAGGGCAAGTGGGCCAAGAACGTCTGGTACGGCGTCAAGCGGTTCTTTGCCTGGCTCGAGACCAAGGCCTACAAGATGCACATCCGTGTGCTGCTCTCTAAGTACCGCGCCTACACGCCCTGCACCGTCTGCGACGGCGCGCGGCTCGCACTGGAGTCGCTGCTCTGGCGTCTCGGCGACAGCGCGCTCGCGGCCGCGGCGCTGGGCTCAAGGCCGCGCTTCATGCCGAGCGGCGCCGACTGGTCGCGCGAGCTGCTCGACACTCTGCCCGGGCTCTGCGTCCACGACCTGATGCTGTTGCCGATCGAGCGGAGCCGAGATTTCTTTGACTCACTGCGTCTTCCCGGCGCGCTGGACGAGGCGACCGAGCTGCTGCTGGCGGAGATCCGCGGCCGCTATCGATACCTCTGCGAAGTCGGGCTGGGCTACCTCACGCTGGATCGGCAATCACGCACGCTTTCCGGCGGCGAGGTGCAACGCATCAATCTGACCACGGCGCTCGGCACCTCGCTGGTCAACACCCTGTTCGTGCTCGATGAGCCGTCGATCGGCCTGCATCCCCGCGACATGCAGCGGGTGATCGGTGTGATGCACCGGCTGCGCAATGCTGGCAATTCCCTGCTGGTCGTCGAGCACGACCCGCAGATCATGCAGCAGGCCGACCGTCTGCTCGACATGGGTCCGGGGGCTGGCGAACACGGCGGCGAAATCGTCGCCTGGGGAACACCCGCCGAAGTCTGCGCTGAACCGAAGTCGGTCACCGGCGCCTATCTGCAGGGCAAGCGCCAGGTGGTGCTGCCCGCGGCACGTGCCACGCTGCACGCCGCACGCCAGGAGTCCGCGAACGCGGGTGCGCCGGACATCCCGCCACCCCGGTTCCTCGAACTGCTCGGCGCGGCGCAGCACAACCTGCGGGGCATCGATGTCCGCTTCCCGCTCAATCGGCTGGTGTGCATCACCGGAGTCTCGGGCTCGGGCAAGTCCTCG
Organism: uncultured Acidibacter sp.; assembly: GCA_964541625.1. Lineage (GTDB taxonomy): Bacteria > Pseudomonadota > Gammaproteobacteria > Steroidobacterales > Steroidobacteraceae > UBA964. Next base: position 1,237 of record CAZIRD010000104.1, on the reverse strand, counting down.
CTCATGCAGGATGTCTTGCATCCCGCTCTGCTCAAACATTTCGGTCGACCGACGGAAGCGGCGGGCGCCCACGCCGGGCTGCGCGGTGCCGAACACCTCACTGACGTCGTATTCGTCGATCAGACGCCGATCGGCCGTACCGCGCGCTCGAATCCGGCGAGTTACGTCGGCGCCTTCGACGTGGTGCGCGAGCGGTTCGCGAAACTCGCTGAATCGCGCGAACGCGGCTACACCGCCGGTACTTTCAGTTTCAATTCCGGTACCGGTCGCTGCCCCGCCTGCACGGGCAGCGGCTTCGAACACGTCGAAATGCAGTTCCTGTCGGACGTCTACCTGCGCTGCGGCGATTGCGACGGTTCGCGCTACCGCAGCGAAACTCTGGAGGTACGGCACCCCGGACCGAACGGGCGAAGTGCAAGCATCGCCGACGTGCTCGGCATGACGGTGACCGAAGCGCTGGTTTTCTTTGCTGATGTTCCCGAGCTCGCCGCCCGACTTGCACCGCTCGCCGACGTTGGCCTCGACTACCTGCGACTCGGCCAACCGGTGCCGACGCTATCCGGCGGCGAGGCACAGCGACTGAAGCTCGCCGGGCATCTGGCCGATTCCGCGGAGTCCGCCAGCGGCGGCAAGCTGTTCCTCTTCGACGAGCCGACCACCGGCCTGCACTTCGAAGACATCGCCAAGCTGCTGCAGTCGTTCCGCAAGCTGCTCGACGCCGGCCATTCGCTGTTCGTCATCGAGCACAACCTCGACGTCATCCGCTCGGCCGAGTGGATCATCGATCTCGGACCCGAAGGCGGCGATCGCGGCGGCGAACTGGTGGCCTGCGGCACACCGGACGACTTGATGCGCGAACCGCGCTCGCACACCGGCACGGCCTTGCGGGATGCCTTGGTCAGCGGTGTCCGCGAGCCTTCGGCGACTCCATCAACATTACCCGACGCCCGCGAGCGCGACGACCGCGAGCGCAGCAGCAACGAGATCGTGGTGCGCAACGCCCGCGAGCACAACCTGCGCAACATCGACGTCGAGATTCCGCGCAATGCCTTCACGGTGGTGACCGGTGTCTCCGGCTCGGGTAAATCGACGCTCGCTTTCGACATCATTTTCAACGAGGGGCAGCGTCGTTACCTCGAGTCGCTCAACGCCTATGCACGCCAGTTCGTGCAGCCCGCCGCAAGGCCGGAGGTCGACTCGATCCGCGGCATACCGCCGACCGTGGCGATCGAGCAGC
>CAZIRD010000103.1:0-9896 GCA_964541625.1 uncultured Acidibacter sp. | reverse complement strand
GCGACAAGGTCAGCATCGTCAAGTTCCGCCGTCGCAAGCACTACCTGCGCATGAAAAACCACCGGCAGCAATTCACTGAAATCAAGGTCACCGGCATCAACGCCGGCTGATTCCGCGGAGCAGAGCACATGGCACACAAGAAAGCAGGCGGCAGTACCAAGAACGGCCGCGAGTCCCACAGCAAGCGTCTCGGCGTGAAGGCGTTCGGCGGCGAGCAGGTGAACGCCGGCAACATCATCATCCGCCAGCGCGGTACGCAGTACCATCCGGGCAGCAACGTGGGTATCGGTACCGACCACACCTTGTTCGCCCTTGCCGACGGCAAGGTGCAGTTCAAGCGTCGGGGTGCCGAGCAGCGGATGTTCGTCAACGTCGTTGCCGACTGATCGGCAGCGCAACCGCCGCACCCGAAACCCCGGCCGCGTGCCGGGGTTTTTGTTTGCGCGATCGGGAGGCAGTCAGCAATGAAATTTGTCGACGAGGCGCGACTGCGCGTGCAGGCGGGTAACGGCGGCCGTGGCTGCCTCAGTTTCCGGCGCGAGAAATTCATGCCTTTTGGCGGTCCGGACGGCGGCGATGGCGGTCTTGGCGGCAGCGTCCACCTGCGTGCGGCGCCAGGCATCAACACGCTGGCCGACTTCCGCGTCGAGCGCACGTTCAAGGCGCAGTCGGGCGAGGCCGGCAGCGGCAACGACTGCACCGGTCGCGGTGGCGACGATCTGTACGTGCCTGTGCCGATCGGTACGGTGGTACGCGACGCCGACACGGGTGAGCAACTTGGCGATCTCGTGCGCGAAGGCGATACCCTGCTCGTCGCCCGCGGCGGCAAGGGTGGCTGGGGCAACGCCAAGTTCAAGACCAGCACCAATCGTGCGCCGCGTACGTTTGGACCCGGCCTGCCCGGCGAGAAGCGCAGCCTCGAGCTCGAGCTGAAGGTGATCGCCGACGTCGGTCTGCTCGGTCTGCCGAATGCCGGCAAGTCGACGCTGATCCGCGCCGTCTCCTCGGCGCGTCCGAAGGTCGCTGACTATCCCTTCACCACGCTGCATCCGAACCTGGGCGTCGTCTACTGCGGTGAGCACCGCAGTTTCGTGATGGCGGACATTCCTGGGCTGATCGAGGGCGCGGCCGAGGGCGCAGGGCTCGGGATCCGTTTTCTCAAGCACCTGCAGCGCACCCGCGTGTTGCTGCATCTCGTCGACATCGCGCCGCTCGATCCGCAGGCCGACCCGGTCCGCGACGCGCGCGCGATCGTCGCCGAGCTCAAAAAATTCTCCAAGGACCTGGTTACCAAGCCGCGCTGGCTGGTCCTCAACAAGAGCGATCTGCTGCCGCCCGATGAGGCGGAAAAGAAAGCCAAGGCCATCGTCCGCTCGCTGCGTTACCGCGGGCCGTGGTTCCTGATCTCCGGAGTCACCGGCGCGGGTACGCGCGAACTCACCGAGGCGGTGATGCGTTTCCTCGAAGAAAAGGCCGCCGAGGAGCGGGCGCACGCCGGGCAAGCGGGCGGTGCGGCAGCCGACGGCGCGAAAGACGGCGGTGACGGAGCGTAATCCCAAGGTCCGCCGCCGGCTTGCCGCGGGCAAGCTGCGGTTGCGCATCTGCGATCTGCGCAACCTTGGGCCGCAATCCGAACGGCAACTCGCCGCGGTCGGCATTCATTCCGCCGAGGAATTGCGGCGCATCGGGGCTCTGGAGGCCTTCCTGGCCCTGCGGCGGGCCGGCAGCGGCCGCTCGCTCAACCTGCTCTGGGCGTTGACGGGTGCGCTGGAACCCTGGCCCGAGGGGCGAGATTGGCGGGAGGTGGCCGCCAGCGAGGCGCGCCTGCCGCTGCTGCTCGCGCTGGAGACGCGCGAATCGGCGCGGCGGGCGGTGCTTGCCGCAGGCGATCGGGCCGCAGGCGAACGGGCGGGGGAACACGGCGACAGCACGATACGAAAACCCGCGCGGGGCCGTCCGCGCGGTCCGAAGCCGGCGGGCGCGGGGAGCGCGGATCAGGTGGGCGCGGTCTGGGTGCCGGGCATGCCCTTCGAAACAAAGAAAAACCGGCCCTGAGGCCGGTTTTTCGTTTCCTGCTGTGGCCTGGCCGTCAGCGCTCAGGCCGGGCGCGCTTACTTGCCGGCGAGCTTTTTGAGCTTCGCGGAGAGACGCGCCTTGTGGCGGGCCGCCTTGTTCTTGTGCACGAGACCCTTGTTGACCATCGAGTCGACCACTGAGGTGGCCTTGCGGAAGGCGTCGGTCGCCGCAGTCTTGTCGCCCTTGGCGATCGACTCGGCGGCGTCGCGGATCGCGGAGCGCGAGCGCGACCGCAGCGCGACGTTGCGCGCACGGTGCTTGACGGCTTGACGGGCGGCTTTCTCGGCGGACTTGGTGTTGGCCACTTATGGGTGCTCGGGGTCGTAAAAAGGCGCGTATTTTCGTGGCGGGACGGGGGGTTGTCAACGCCGAAGGAGGGGCGGCTCCGGTATAGTTCCGCCCGCCGCATGAGTCGCGCGATATTCAAGAGCACAACGGTGGTGGGCGTAACCACCCTGCTGTCCCGGATCACGGGGTTGTTGCGCGACATGGTCTATTCTCAGGCCTTCGGCGCAGGCACGCTGATGGACGCCTTTCTGGTGGCCTTCAAGATCCCGAACTTTCTGCGTCGGCTGTTCGCCGAAGGCGCCTTTTCGCAGTCCTTCGTGCCGGTGATCTCCGAATACAAGGTTCGGCGCGAGCAGTCCGAGGTGCGCGAGCTCGTCGCCGGCGTTGCCGGGACGCTCGGTGTGCTGCTGTTCGGGGTTACCGTGATCGGCGTGTTGGCCGCGCCGGTGATCATCCTGCTGTTTGCGCCGGGGTTCACTCAGGAGGCCGGCAAGTACGAACTTGCCGTCGAGATGCTCCGTTGGACCTTTCCCTACCTGTTCTTCGTCTCGGTGACGGCGCTTTTCAGTGGCGTGCTGAACAGCTACGGCCGGTTTGCCGTGCCGGCCTTCACGCAGGTGGTGATGAACCTGGTGATGATCCTGTTCGCGGTCGGCATCGCCACCCACACTGCGAACCCCGGCGTGACGCTGGCGATCGGCGTATTCGTTTCCGGCGTTGCGCAGGTGCTGGTGCAGTTGCCCGCGGTGGCGCGGCTGGGTCTCCTGGCGCGGCCGCGCTGGCAGCCGGCGGCCGAGGGCGTGCGCCGCATCGGCAAGCTCATGGTGCCCGGCATCATCGGCTCCTCGATGGCGCAGGTCAGCCTGCTGCTCGACACGCTGATCGCCTCGTTCCTCGTCACCGGCAGCATCGCCTGGCTGTATTACGCCGATCGGCTGATGGAGTTTGCGCTTGGCGTGTTCAGCATCGCGCTCGCCACGGTGATCCTGCCGCGGCTCTCTGCCCAGCACGCGGCGGGCGATGCCGAGCGTTTCTCGGCAACGCTCGACTGGTCGCTGCGGCTCGTGCTCGTGGTGGTGATTCCCGCCGCCGTGGGCTTGCTGGTGCTGGCGGCACCGATCACGGCGACAATCTTCGGCTACGGTCAGTTCTCGGCGCGCGACGTGCTGATGACCCAGTACGGTCTGATGGCCTACTCGTGGGGACTGATCGGCTTCAGCCTCGTGAAAGTGCTGGCGCCCGGCTACTTTGCGCGGCAGGACACACGCACGCCGGTGCGCGTCGGCCTGATCGCGCTGGCTGTCAACATGGCGCTGAACGTCGGCATCGTGCTGCCCGCGCATTACGCGGGCTTCGGTACTCCATTCGTGCTGCTTGCCACCTCGACCTGCGTGTCGGCCGCGATCAACAGCCTGCTGCTCTGGCGCGGTCTGCGCCGCGAGGGCGTCTACCGTCCGGCGCCCGGCTGGCCGTTGCTGCTGTTGCGGGTGTTGCTCGCCAACCTGGCCATGGCCGCGGCGCTGCTCGCACTGAGCCCGGACCTCGATCGCTGGCTTGCCGCCGCCCCGTCTGCGCGCGCCTTGGGGCTTGCCGGCTGCATCCTCGCCGGCGCGCTGGTCTATGCAGCGGTGCTGTGGGTCGCAGGCCTGCGCCCGGCCCATCTTCGCGGCACGCCGGCTCCCGGCCGACCGGGGGCGACATGAACCGACGCTCGCCGCTGCGGCTGCTCCGCGGTACGCGCCGCGTACCGCCTGGGCTGTTGGGCGGGGTGGTGACCCTTGGCAGCTTTGACGGCCTGCATCGGGGCCATCAGGCGCTCATCGAACGCACCCTGCAGCGCGCGCGTGCTGCCGGGCGCCCGGCATTGCTCCTCAGCTTCGAGCCGCTGCCGCGCGAATTCCTCAACCCCGCGGCAGCGCCCGCCCGGCTCACCAATTTCCGCGAGCGCTGGCGGCTGCTCGAACATAGCGGCCTTGATGCGGTGGTGCTGCTGCGCTTCGATGAGCGCTTGCGGACGCAGTCCGGTGCCGAGTTCCTGCGTTGCCTGACCGATGAACTCGCGGTCAGTGGCCTCGTCGTCGGCCATGATTTCCGCTTTGGTCGGGCCGGCGAGGCAAACGCCGATTTTCTGCGCGCGGCAGCCGCCGAGCGCGGATTGATGGTCGATGTGCTCGAGCCGGTGCGGGTGGGGGATGAGCGGGTCAGCAGTTCGCTGGTCCGCGAAGCTCTCGCCGCCCTCGATCTGCCGCGGGCGGCGCGCCTGCTCGGCCGGCCCTACTCGATGCGCGGGCGGGTCGTGGCAGGGCAGCAACTCGGGCGCACTTTGGGCTTCCCGACAGCTAACATTCGTCTGCGCCGCCGGCGTATTCCCTGCGGAGGGATTTTCGCGGTCCGCGTGCACGGCATCGGCGCGCAGCCCATGGGCGGGGTGGCGAGCCTCGGCACGCGGCCGACGGTGGGTGGCGTCGAACCCCTGCTCGAGACCGTGGTGTTCGATTTCTCCGGCGACCTCTACGGTCGCGAACTCGAGGTCGAGTTCATCGCCCACCTGCGCGATGAACTGCGCTTCGAGAGCGTCGAGCTGATGGTGATGCAGATGCAGGTGGATGCGCGCGAGGCGCGCAAATGGGTGAGTGAACCGTGACCGACTACAAGCAGACAATCAACCTCCCGCAAACGGACTTCCCGATGAAGGCCGACCTCGCCGCGCGCGAGCCGGCTTTGCTCGAGCGCTGGCAGCGTGAGGACACCTATGGGCGATTGCGCGAGATTGCCCGCGGGCGACCGCGGTTCGTGCTGCACGACGGGCCACCGTATGCGAACGGCACCATCCATATCGGCCACGCGCTCAACAAGATCCTCAAAGATATCATCGTCAAGTCGCGTACCCTCGATGGCTTCGATGCGCCGTACATCCCGGGCTGGGACTGCCACGGCCTGCCGATCGAACTCGCGGTCGAGAAGAAGCACGGCCGTCCGGGACAGAAACTCGACGTCAACGCCTTCCGCGCCGCCTGCCGGGCCTTTGCCGCCGAGCAGATCGAACTGCAGCGCAGCGACTTCAAGCGCCTCGGAGTGCTCGGCGACTGGGACCGGCCGTACCGGACCATGGACTTCGCCTACGAAGCGCAGCAGATGCGCGCCTTCGGGCGGATCGTACGCAACGGTCATCTCTACAAGGGCGCGAAGCCCGTGCACTGGTGCCTGGATTGCCGCTCGGCGCTGGCCGAGGCCGAGGTCGAGTACGAGGACAAGACCTCCCCGGCGGTCGATGTCGCCTTTGCGGTCGCCGACACGGCGGATTTCGCGACGCGCAGCGGCATCGCGGCATCGGCGCTCGCGACGGCCGCGCCTGCCATCGTGATCTGGACGACGACACCGTGGACGCTGCCCGCCAACGAGGCGGTCGCGCTCGGTGCGACGATCGACTACGCGCTCGCCCGCTTTCCCTCCCGCGCCGGCGTGGAGGGTGAGGACGATGCGCCCGCGCGTTTGCTCTTGCTGGCGGCTGAGTTGCTGCCGCAGGTGGCGGCACGCTATGGCTTCGAGAGCGCGGCGCTGGAGGTGCTTGGTCGCTTCCCGGGCAGCGCGCTCGAAGGGCTCATGCTGCGGCATCCGTTCCTCGACAAGCAGGTGCCGGTGATCCTCGGCGATCACGTCACCCTCGAGGCCGGTACGGGCGCGGTGCATACGGCGCCGGCGCACGGCCAGGAAGACTTCGCGGTCGGTCAAAGATATGGGCTGCCGGTGAAGAACCCGGTCGGCGGCGACGGCCGATTCATCGAGGGCACGCCCCTGGTTGCCGGACTGAAGATCGACGCCGGCGGCGAGACGCTGATCGGTCTCATGCGTGAGCGCGGCGTACTCGTCCGGCATGCGGCTTACCGCCACAGCTATCCGCACTGCTGGCGGCACAAGACGCCGGTCATCTTCCGCGCCACGCCGCAGTGGTTCATCAGCATGGATCAGCAGGGCCTGCGCGCGCGGGCGCTTGCCGACATCAAGCAGGTGCGCTGGACGCCCGCATGGGGCGAGCAGCGCATCACCGGCATGATCGAGAACCGCCCGGACTGGTGCATCTCGCGCCAGCGGACCTGGGGTGTGCCGATCCCGCTGTTCGTGCACAAGGTCACGGGCGAACTGCATCCCGACACTCTTGGCCTGATCGATCGCGCCGCAGAACGGGTGGAGCAGGGCGGCATCGAAGCGTGGTTTGCGCTCGAGCCAGCGGAGTTGCTTGGCGCCGAGGCATCGAGTTACGACAAAGTGACCGACGTGATGGACGTCTGGGCCGACTCCGGTCTCTCGTTCGAGTGCGTCGGGGCGCAACGACCCGAGATTTCGGCGCCCGTTGATCTTTACCTCGAGGGTTCGGACCAGCACCGCGGCTGGTTCCACTCCTCGCTGCTCATGTCCGAGGCGCTCGAGGCGCGCGCACCCTACCGAGGCGTGCTCACGCACGGCTTCACGGTCGATGACAAGGGTCGCAAGATGTCGAAGTCGCTCGGCAATGTCATCGCGCCGCAAAAAGTGATGCAGAGTCTCGGTGCCGACGTGCTGCGCCTGTGGGTGGCGGCCACCGACTACGCCAATGAAATGAGCGTGTCGGAGGAGATCCTCAAGCGCATGTCGGACAGCTACCGGCGCATGCGCAACACGGTGCGCTTCCTGCTCGGCAACCTCGCGGGCTTCAACCCCGCGACCGACGCGGTGCCGGTGGAGCAAATGGTTGCGCTCGATCGTTGGGCGCTGCGCCGCGCGCGTCAGTTGCACGACGAGGTGACGGCGGCCTACCGCAACTACGAGTTCCATCTCGTCTACCAGAAGGTGCACGGCTTCTGCGTGGTGGAACTCGGCGGCTGCTACCTCGATGTCCTCAAGGATCGGCTGTACACCACGCCGCCCAAGAGCCATGCGCGCCGTTCGGCGCAGACCGCGATGTATCACATTGCCGAGTCCATGGTGCGCTGGCTTGCGCCGATCCTCTCGTTCACGGCCGAAGAAATCTGGTCGCATCTGCCGGGCGATCGCGAGGCCTCGGTGTTCCACGCCACCTGGCATCCGCTGCCCGAAGTGCCCGCCGACGAGATCGACTGGGACGCGCTGCTGGCGCTGCGCGCGGAGGTCGCGCGCGAACTCGAGCGGCTGCGCGAAGCCGGCGAGATCGGCTCGCCACTCGAGGCCGAGGTCGAGGTGCTCTGTGCGCCCGCCGAGCAGAGGCGGTTCGCTGCGCTGGGTGAGGAGCTGCGTTTCTTTTTCATTACTTCGGCGGCGCGCGTGGTGGTCGACCCACAGGTTGCCGAGCGAGTGGTGCGCGTGCGCGCCATTGGCGCCGCCAAGTGCGTTCGCTGCTGGCATCGCCGCGAGGATGTCGGCACTCACGCCGAGCATCCCGAACTCTGCGGACGCTGCGTGAGCAACGTCGCCGGTGCCGGCGAGGAGCGCCGCTACGCATGAGCACGCCTTCGCTACGCGAGGCTTTCCAGGCAGTGTCGTGGCGTGACTGCGGGTGGCGCTGGCTGCCGCTCGCGGCGCTGCTGATCATCGCCGACCAGGTGAGCAAGGGCTGGATCGAGACGCACTTTTTCCTTGGCGAATCGACGCCGCTCTTCTTCTGGCTGGACATCACCCGGCTGCATAACCCCGGTGCGGCGTTCAACTTCCTCGCGGGGGCGGGCGGCTGGCAGCGCTGGGCGCTGAGCATGCTTGCCGTCGTGGTCAGCGGGCTGCTCGTGCTCTGGCTGCGCACGCTGCATGCACGGCGCGAAGGCATGCTCGCCGCCGCGCTTGCCCTGGTCATCGCCGGTGCTATCGGCAACGTCATCGATCGTCTCGAACACGGCTACGTCGTTGACTTCATCCACGTGCACTGGCAGCAGGCCTATTTCCCGGCGTTCAACATTGCCGACTCGGCCATCACGATCGGTGCCGCGCTGCTGCTGCTTGACGCCTTCGCCGACTGGCGGCGTAGCCGACGTCGCGGCGAGCCCGGATCGGGAGACTCGGGCTCCGGAGGCGCGACGTGAAGATACTTCTCGCCAATCCGCGCGGTTTCTGTGCGGGCGTCGACCGGGCGATCGAGATCGTCGAGCGCGCCATCGTGCTCTTCGGTGCGCCGATCCATGTCCGCCATGAAGTGGTACACAACCGCCACGTCGTCGAGCGGCTGCGCGATCTTGGCGCGGTGTTCGTCGAGGAACTCGATCAGGTGCCCGATGGGGCCACCGTGATCTTTTCCGCCCACGGTGTTTCCAAGGCCGTCGAGGACGAGGCGAAACGCCGCGGGCTCAACGTCTTCGATGCCACCTGTCCGCTCGTCACCAAGGTGCATATGGAGGTCCGGCGCTACGCACGCGAGGCCCGTGAGGTGATCCTCATCGGCCACCACGGTCACCCCGAGGTCGAGGGCACACTCGGTCGTTTCGATACCTCGTTCGGTGGACGCATCCATCTCGTCGAGTCCGTGGCGGACGCCGAAGTACTGTCGGTCACCGACCCGGCGCGGCTCGCCTTCGTCACCCAAACGACGCTCTCGGTTGATGACACCGCGGAGATCGTCGCGGCGCTGCGACGGCGCTTCCCCGAGCTCTCGAGCCCGCGCAAGGAAGACATCTGCTACGCCACCCAGAACCGCCAGGATGCGGTCAAAGACCTGCTGCGCGACTGTGACGTGCTGGTGGTGGTGGGCTCGGCGAGCAGCTCAAACTCGAACCGGCTGGTCGAGCTCGGTCAACGGACGGGCGTGCCGTCCTATCTTGTCGATGGCGCCGCAGATCTGCGTCGCGACTGGTTCGAGGGGCGCCGCTGCGTCGGGCTCTCGGCGGGTGCCTCGGCGCCCGAGGTGCTGGTCCGCGAGGTCATCGGCCGGTTGACGGAGTGGGGGGCGGAGGCGCCCGCCGAACTCGCCGGCCGCGAGGAGCATGTGGTCTTCGGCCTGCCGCGCGAACTGCGCCTGCCAGCCACCGGCGGCGCCTGAGAGACCCTCGAACCGCCTGACTTGCAGGCTGCGGCTGGCCTATAATTTCGTCGCATGATGGCTCTCAGCCCCCCGAATCCGCTTGCTGAACGGCTCCGCGCCTGCGGTATCCAGCCGACCTCGCAGCGTCTGCGCATCGCGAGTCTGCTGCTCGGTGCGCCCCAGCACCTCACTGCGGATCAGATCCTCGCGCAGTTGCGGCAGGCCGGCATGCGGGTCTCCAAGGCGACGGTGTACAACACCCTGAACCTGCTCGCCGGCAAGGGGGTCATCCGGCAGTTGGCGGTGGATGGGGACCGCGCCTGGTTCGACTCCAACACGACGCCGCACTTCCATTTTCAGGACCTCGAGACCGGCACCCTGACCGACCTTGCGCCCGAAGCGGTTCGTTTTGCCGAGCTGCCGCCACCACCCCCTGGCACCGAATACGCCGGCATCGAACTTTTCATCCGCCTGCGGCGCGTTTAAGATGCGCCCCCCGGCGTCCTGCCGGGTCCGGTCGCCGGGATAGCTCAGTTGGTAGAGCGGCGCATTCGTAATGCGTAGGTCGTAGGTT
>CAZIRD010000102.1:4256-9930 GCA_964541625.1 uncultured Acidibacter sp. | reverse complement strand
GGCGCATTCTTTGGCTATCTTTGCGCCAGCGCCGTCGGCATTTTCTACTGGATCTGGTTCAAGGGCGTGGCCTTCCCGAGCTACGCGCAGATCGTGCAGTCGGTGGGCGTGTTTTTTGCGATCGCGCTGCCGCTCGCCATTCTTTGGTGCTTCGCACGTGTACCGCCGGCTGCCGATTACGCGGAGCGCACCCCGGGCTGGGGCGATCTGCTGGGCATCCTCGTGCGCAACGCGCCGTTCCGGCGTCTCGTCAGCGCATTCTTCGTCGACCGGCTTGCCATGGGCGTTTACTTTGGTGTGCAGCCGGTGCTGATCTCGCAGGCGCTCGGTCTGCAGCAGCACGTGCTCACGGTGGCCATTGCCAACACCGTCGCCGCCGTGGTGTTCGCACCGGCCTGGGTGCCCATTGCCAATCGCCTCGGCAAGCATCGCGCCTACTGTGTCGCCAACCTGCTGACGGCGCTCGCCTACCTGTCACTGTTCGTCGTCCCTGCGGGCGTGGTCATGCCCGTCCTGCTGGCCAACGCGCTGATGGCCTTCGGCAACGGCGGCACCATGATCACGCCGCCGGCCATGACCGCCGACGCCGTCGATGCCGACGAACTGCAGACCGGTGTTGCGCAGATGGGTGGCCACATGGCGTTTCTCACCTGCGTGTTCAAGTTCGGCATGGGTTTCGGTCTTTTTCTGGGTCTCGGCTTCCTGTCCTTGTTCGGCTACGTCGACATGAGTCAGGTGCTCACGCCGCAGGTGGAGCAGGGCGTGCGGCTCGGTGCGTCCTGGCTGCCGGCGCTGATGCTGCTGGTGCCGGTGCTCTTGATGTGGAACTACCCGATCGACGGTGTCCGACACGCCGCGATCCGTGCGGCGCTCGACGCCCGTCGAGCGGCGACATCTCCAAATGCCTGAGCGGAGTGCGGCGATGAAGCGTTTGTTTGGCTGGATGCTCAAGGCGCTAGGCGGGCTGCTCGGCGCACTGCTGGCGGTGATCGTCGTCCTGTTGCTCGTGCTCTGGGTCGCCGACCCGGCCGTGGTGCGCAACCTGCTTTTCGGTCAGTCGCCGACCGATCCGACCGGGATACAGAAGTCGCAGCCGCAGGAAGCCGTGCGCGGTGCACCGCGCGACGATATCCCGATCGCTGCGGCGGACTCGATCGATCCTGCCGGTCTCGCGGCGGCTGAGGCCTACGCCGACTCCACCGGCTCCGTCGCCTTGCTGGTCTACCAGCGGGGCGCACTGCGCTACGAGAAATACTGGCCCGGATTCGATCGCAGCACGCGCACCAACCCGAACAGCATGCACAAGACCGTGCTGTCGCTGCTCATCGGTGCGGCCGTGGCCGATGGCCATATCGACTCCATCGACAGTCCCGCCTCGCGCTGGCTGACCGAATGGCGCAATGATGCGCGGCGCGACATCACCATTCGTGAGCTGCTGCAGATGTCCAGCGGCCTCGAGATTCCAATCTTTGGCACCTGGAAGTCGACCCGCATCCTGCTCGGCTCCGAGCTTCCCGCGGCGGTGCTCGGACTGCGTGCCGACCGACCGCATGGCAGCGAGTTCCAGTACAGCAACGCCAATTCGCAGCTGCTGCTGATCCTGCTTGAGCGTGCCACGGGAAAACGCTACGCCGACTATCTCTCGTCACGATTGTGGCAGCCGCTGGGCGCCGCCGATGCCTCGCTCTGGATGGATCGTCCCGGTGGTCTGCCACGCGGCTTTTGCTGTCTGTTCGCGAGCGCGCGCGACTGGCTGAAGCTTGGCCGACTGATCCTTGACGAGGGCAGGGTCGGCGAGCGGCAGCTCATACCGGCCGAGTGGATCGCGGCGATGCAGCAGCCGGCTGCGACCAACGCGAATTTCGGCCTGCACCTGTGGCTGGGCTCGCCGCCGCAGCGCGAGCGTCGCTATAACGACTACACGGTCAAGGCGTTCCATTCGGCGCCCTTCGCGGCGCGCGATATCGTCTACATCGACGGCTTCGGTGGCCAGCGCGTGTACGTCGTGCCGTCGCTGCAGCTCGTCATCGTGCGGCTTGGGAAATCGCGTACCGACTGGGATGACGCGATCCTGCCGAACGCCATCATTCGCGCGCTGCGTCCCGCAGCGGTGCAGTGAGCGGTCAGCCCGAGCGTACTGAAGGAGGGGGAATATGCTGAGTGCAGCTGATGATGCCGCTGCGGCGCGCCTGCGCAGATTGCGCGGCCTCGAGCAGGTCCTGTCGGTGCTCATCTTTGTGCTGGTGCTCTTCCAGATGTATCAGTCGACCAAGGTGGGGGTGACACCGCGCGGTACCGCCGCGCGCGAGGCGCTGCAGCATTTGCACGTTTCCACCGGACTCAGCGTGCTGCTGTTGTTGTTGCCGCGGCTCTGGCTCTGGTTCCGCTTGCCGCGCCCGGCGCGGCCGAGCCGCGTGCCGGTCGCCGCGGATGCACTGGCGCGCGGCTGCAATCTCGCGATCTACCTCACGCTGGCAGGGTTCTGTCTCACGGGGCCGCTGTTCGCCTGGGCCGAGGGTCATGCGGTGTCCTGGTTCGGCCTCGTCACGCTGCCCGCTTTGTTGCCGGCCGGCTATCGGCTGTCGGTGACTTTCGGCTATCTGCACAGCGCGATCGGCTTCCTGATCCTGTTTGTCGTCGGCTTCACCGTGCTGGTCGCGCTCTGGCAGGCAGTACGCTACCGCGCGCCACCGTGGCGCCTGCTGCCCGTCTTGCCCTGGGGCGGCGCCGGGTTCTGGGATCGCACGGCCACGCCGCCCATTTGGCGGGCTGTGCACGGCTTGCTGTTCGCCGGCCTGGTTGCGCTGGGTGCCTACATGCCCTACCGCGTGTTCGGCGTGGTGCCGTTCACCACCGGGGCGCAGATGGTTGAGTCCGCGCCGCCGCCAGCGGTCGATCCCTATCTTGGTGTCGATGCCGCGCCGCAGCTGTCGGCCAAGTCGCAAAAGGATTTCATGTGGTGCCGGTTCTGTCACAGCTTTGAAGCCGGTGGTCCGCATGGCGTCGGCCCCAACCTGCATCGCGTCTTCGGACGGCGCGCGGCGAGTGCACCCGGGTTCTACTACTCGCCGGCATTGGTGGCGGCGGGCCGTGCCGGCCTGGTCTGGGATGCCGCGAGCATCGAGCAACTGATCGCCGACCCGACGAAGTTCCTGGGCGGCGAACACCGCATGCGCTACAAGCCCATCGACGACGCGGCCGAGCGGCAACAGATCGTCGCCGCGCTCAAGGCCGCAACGCGCTAGCTCGACCGGCAGATCGCTCAGCGTTGCTCGAGGGTGGCGCGCTCCGCGTAGGGCGACGCAGTGCCCGGTACTTTTGCGAGGCGCTTTCGCGCCCTGGCATCGTCCTTGAGCCAGGCGTCGAGGAACAGGGTCGTCGCCGACTCGAACGCCGCCACGTAGGCATCAGCCTGTGGTGAACGCGGCAGATCGTCGCGACCGACGGCGCCGCCGAGATAGTGATCGGCGCCATCGAGGACCAGCAGATATTTATTGCCCGGCGCGATGAAGTCGTAGGGCTGCCGCCGCCACTCGTAGCCGGTCAAACCGGGCGCCTGCTTCAGATCGTCGGTACCGACGGTCACCAGCGTTGGTACCTCGAGACTGGCGAAATCCTCGCGCGTCAGCACGGGTGGCATAGCGCCTGCGCCGCTGAAAATCACCGCGGCGCGCACGGCAGGAAGGCGATGGCTGACCGCTTGCCCGCTCGCAGGGTCGCGCAGCGTGGCACCACTCAGGGTCTGCGCGATCAGGCCGCCGAACGAGTGACCGGTGGCCGCGACGCGCGACGTGTCGCTGCGCACGGCGAGCCCGGGCACTGTCTCGAGCAGTGCAGGCAGCCGGTTCGCCACCCGCGTCATGTCGGCAATTCGCCAGGCCATGAAACGCGGGTCGCTGTTGCCGCGTGTCGCGCCGAGCCGTGTCGAGTCGCGGTGCGTCACCGCGATGACGACGTAGCCGTGTGCCGCCCAATGATCGAGCAGCACCGAGTAGTCGTCCTTCGAACTGTAGGCGCCGTGCGAGAACAGCACGATCGGCAGATTGCGGCCGCGCTCCGGTGCGGCGATGCGTACCGGCAGCGGCGGCTCACCGGCCTCGCGCTCGAGCGAGGTCTCCGTGACGACAACCCTCGCGGCCGCCTGGTCGGCCGCCCGGTGGGCGGCATCTTTGCCCGCCGCCTGCGCGGAATGAAGAGCAAGAACGAGGCACGCGGCAATCAGCGGCGCAAAGGGTGATGAGCGGTTGTTCATGCGGGGATCTCCTGCAGGGCGGCCTTGGCAGCGGCTTCTCCGGCCACGGCTCCAAGTGTGATGGCCATGCACAGGCCGACCGCCGGCAGGTAGCCGGTGACCTTCGCGCCCGAGATGCTGCGCGCGGCGCCGCCGCCCGCGTACAGGTTGGGCAGCGGCTGTCCGTCGGGTCGCAGCACCCGTGCCTCGCGATCGATTTCCAGTCCGCCCTGGGTATGAAACAGGGCACCGGTGACGCGCACCGCACAGAAGGGCGCTGCGAGTGGCGCGAGGCCTGCGAATGACCGCCCGAGCGCATCCTCGCGACCGGCATCGCGCGCGGCGCAAATGGCGGCGTTCTCCCGAGCCAGCGAGCCGGCGGGCAGGCCGCAGGCCTGCTCGAGTTCGCTCCAGGTGTTGCCGCGGCGGATGGCGCCGACTTCGACCAGTTGTCGCTGCTCGACCGAGTGCTCGAGGCAGGTGTGATGGCGGGCCTCGTCGAAGATTACCCAGGCGAGACCCTGCGGCTGCTCCAGCACCGGCACGCACATGCCGGAGATGTTGGCGAGTTCGTGGGTGAAGCGACGACCTTCGATGTTGACGAGGAACCCGCCCTCGATCATCAGCGGATGCGGCACGACGATCTGCTGCGGGTCGGCGAGGGTACCGAGCCCCTGATAAGCCGTCATGTCGCCGACCGCCGCGCCGAGGTCGAGGCCCCAAAGAATTCCGTCGCCGCGGTTGCCCTCGTGGCCAAAGTACTTGGCACGCGCCATCTCCGGAATATGCCTTGCCACCATCTCGTGATTGCCGCCGAAACCGCAGGTGGCGAGCACCACGGCTTCGCAACCGAGGTGTTCGACCACGCCACCCGGCCGCTCGATGCGCAGGCCGCGAACCCGGTCATCGGCGTCGGCGTAGAGGTCGGTGACGCGGGCCTCGGTGATCAGCTCCGCGCCGGCGCGCGCGCAGGCATTGGCCAGCAGGGCGAGCAGTTCTTCGCCGTTGCGACCGGGCGGGATGTGCAGGCGCGGCCGTGAATGCCCAAGACCGGTCCACTTGAAGTCGAGCTTGAGCGGCACGGCGTGACGCTCCGCCAGCCAGTCCAGCGTGGGTCCGGAGCGTTCGCCGATGAGGCGGGTGAGTTGCGGGTCGGCACCGCCCTCGGTCTTCGCCATGACATCTGCGACGAAGCCCTCGACCGAGTCCTCGACACCGTTCGCCTGCTGCTCGCGGGTGCGCACGCCGCAGACCGCGCCGAGCGACATCGACGTGCTGCCCCAGGGGCGCTTGTCGCGCTCGAGCACGATGACCTCCGCGCCCTGGTCCCGCGCCGCCAACGCCGCGGTCAGCCCGCAGGCGCCGGCGCCGACCACGGCAACCGGAACGCTGAATTCGAATTCGGGAATGTGTTCTCTGATGATGCCCATGGGGAAACGCTTG
>CAZIRD010000102.1:0-4156 GCA_964541625.1 uncultured Acidibacter sp. | reverse complement strand
TCGATCATGATCGACATGCAGGCCATGAATCGCGTGGTCAGCATCGACGCCGAGGATGGCTACGTCACCGTCGAGTGCGGTGCGACCTGGAAGGACGTCTTCGATGCGCTCGCGCCGCATGGGGTGCGCACTCCCTATTACGGTCCGCTCTCCGGTCTGCGCTCGACGGTCGGTGGCGCACTGTCGCAGGGCAGCATGTTCCTCGGCTCCGGGCGCTATGGTGCGGCGGCCGAGAGCGTCATCGGTCTCGATGTCGTGCTGATCGACGGCACCGTGCTGCAACTCGGTGCGCACGCCAACCGCAACGGTGAACCGTTCTTCCGCCAGGTGGGGCCCGACACGCTCGGCATGTTCCTCTCCGATTGCGGCGCCCTCGGCATCAAGACCCGTGCGACCTTCAGACTGATCCGGCCGCAGCCGGAGAGCCGCTACCTCTCGTTCTCGTTTCGCGATCACCACGCGCTGTTCGCGGCGATGGCCGAGGTCGCGCGGGCCGAGGTGGTCTCCGAGCAGTTTGGTTTCGATCCGGGTCTGCAAGCGGTGCGCATGAAGCGCGCCAGCCTGCGTGAGGATGCCAAGGCGCTCGGCAAAGTGGTGGCCAATTCGGGCGGCGTGCTCAAAGGTCTCAAGGAGGGCGCCAAGGTGGTGCTCGCCGGCCGCAGTTTTCTGGAGGAGGGCAGCTTTTCGGTGCACCTCTCGCTCGACGGACGTGACGCCGCCGATGCCGACGCCAAAGCAGCAATCGTGCGGCGCATCATGTCTGCCGGCGGCACCGAGGCCGAGAACACCGTGCCCAAGGTGATGCGCGCCAATCCCTTCGCCGAACTCAACAGCATGCTCGGGCCGGGCGGCGAGCGCTGGGTGCCGGTGCATGGCACGGTGCCGTTCTCGCGCGCCGCGGCAATGTTCGATGCCTGCGAGGCCGTGTTTGCGCGCCATGCCGACGCCATGCGCCAGCACGACATCGACCGCGGTTACCTCGTCAGCACGGTGGGCAATGCCGGCACGCTGCTCGAACCCGTGATGTACTGGCCCGACGCACGTCAGGCGTTCCACGAGCGCGTGCTGGATGCCGCCTACCTCGACAAGCTCGAGAAGTTCCCGCCGAACCCGGCAGCGGCGGCAGCCGTCGCTGCGCTGCGCGTCGATCTCGCCACGGTGTTCATGGAGCAGGGGGCGGTCAGTTTCCAGCTCGGCAAGTTCTATCCTTATCAGCAGGGTCTGCAGCCCTCGGCCGCGGGCTTTCTGCGGCAACTCAAGAGCCTGCTCGACCCGCGCGGGCGGATGAACCCGGGCAGCCTCGGCCTGTGAGCTCGATTGCAACTTGCTTGCGCGCTTACCAGCGCATTCCATAGACTCGACCGCAGGGGGAAGGGCCGCGCTCGCGGTCCCGTTTCCCTGTGTGCGTCGACCGATCATCGTTCATCACCAGGGACGGATACATGGCCAAGATCATCGTGCTCTTCAACCTCAAGCCCGGCGTCAGCGTCGCGGACTACGAAGCCTTTGCCCGCAACACGGACCTGCCGGTGGTCAATGCGCTGCCGTCGGTGGACCGTTTCGAGGTTCTCAAGGCCGAGGGGTTGCTGGGGGGCGGCGACTCGCCTTATCAGTACATCGAAGTCATTGACGTCAACAGCATGGAGCAACTCGGTGCGGACGTCTCCACCGAGACCATGCAGAAAGTCGCCGCCACGTTTCGCGGCATGGCGGAAAATCCGCTGTTCATCGTCACCCGGAATCTTTGAGCCGGTTGCGGCCGGGCTCGGGGGCGGCAGATCATGCTGCGCTATGCGCTGCGACGGGTGCTCGGCGTCGTGCCGACGCTGTTCATCATCATCACGCTCTCGTTCTTCGTCATCCGTATCGCGCCGGGTGGGCCTTTTGACGAAGAGCAGGCACTGCCGCCGGAGATCAAGGCCAATCTCGAGGCCGCCTATGGACTTGATCGCCCGCTGCTCGAACAGTACGCCCGCTACCTCGGCGGGCTGGTGCAGGGAGATTTCGGCCCGTCCTTCAAGTTCAAGGATTTTTCGGTTACCGAGCTCATCGCGCAGGGTTTGCCGGTCAGTCTGACGCTCGGCCTCTCGGCGGTGCTGCTGGCGCTGCTCATCGGCATTCCGCTCGGTACGCTTGCCGCCTTGCGACAAAACACACCGACCGATTTCGGCATCATGGGCGTCGCGGTGCTCGGCATCGCCTTGCCGGGCTTCGTCACCGGACCGCTGTTCGCGCTGGTCTTCGGCCTGCACCTGCGCTGGTTGCCGGTCGCCGGCTACGAGGCGGGCTCGCCGACCTTTCTTGTGCTGCCGGTGGTGACTTTGGCGCTGCCGGTGATCGCCTACATCGCACGGCTCACCCGCGGCAGTCTTCTTGAGGTGCTGCGCACGAATTTCGTTCGCACGGCGCGGGCCAAGGGCTTGTCGGAGCGGCAGGTGATTCTCCGCCACGCGCTGCGACCGGCCCTGCTGCCGGTGGTGAGCTACCTCGGTCCGGCCACGGCCTTCGTCATCACCGGTTCGCTGGTGGTCGAGACGGTGTTTGGTCTGCCCGGCAGCGGACGCTACCTCGTGCAGGGCGCGATCAACCGCGACTACACGCTGGTGATGGGGATGATCGTCGTCTACGGCAGCCTGACGCTCACGCTCAACCTGATCGCCGACCTGCTCTACGGCTGGCTCGATCCGCGGGTGCGCTATGACTGAGACGGCACCCGTCGCCCGCGGGATTTGGGCCGATGCCTGGCGCCGACTGCGCCGCAACAAGGCGGCCATGGTCGCCGCGGTGCTGATCATTCTGATCAGTCTGCTGGCGTTCATCGGCCCGTCGTTCTCGCCGCATGCCTTCGATGCCATCGACTGGGATCACATGGCGGTGCCGCCGGGCAGTCCCAACGACCACTGGCTCGGCACCGATCGGCTCGGCCGCGACCTCTATGTGCGCACCCTCGCAGGCGTGCAGATTTCGCTGCAGATCGGGCTGCTGGCGACCCTGGTGTCGCTGATGATCGGCGTGCTCTGGGGGGCCACCGCCGGATATCTCGGCGGCCGCATCGACAATCTCATGATGCGCGTCGTCGACATCCTCTACTCGCTGCCGTACATCTTCATCGTCATCATCCTCTCCACGTTGTTCGAGCGCGGCAACATCTACGTGCTGTTCCTCGCGATCGGCGCCGTCGGCTGGTTGACGATGGCGCGCATCGTGCGTGGCCAGACACTGTCCATCAAGCGCAAGGAATTCATCGAAGCCGCGCTGGCGAGCGGCGTCGGCACGCCCGGCATCCTGCTGCGGCATATCGTGCCGAACGTGGTCGGGCCGGTGATCATCTACGCCACGCTGACGATTCCGCAGATGATTCTCTTCGAGAGTTTTCTCTCTTTCCTCGGGCTCGGCGTACAGGAGCCGCAGGCCAGCCTCGGCAGCCTGATCAATGAAGGTGCGCAGGAAATGGAGTCGGCGGTGTGGATGCTGCTCGTGCCGGCGGGCTTCCTGGTCACGCTGCTGATGTGTTTCAACTTCCTCGGCGACGGGTTGCGCGACGCGCTCGACCCGCGTGATCGGTGAATCCGGTGGCGGCGCTGTCCATCCGCGGTCTTGGCGTCCGCTTCAGCACGCCAGAGGGCGAGCTGCCGGCGGTCAATGATTTCACGCTGGAACTGGCGCCGGGCGAGTGCGTCGGCGTGGTCGGCGAGTCCGGCGCCGGCAAGAGCCAGTCCTTCCTCGCGGTGATGGGTCTGCTGGCAGGCAATGCGCGCATCAGCGGCTCGGCCTCGCTGCAGGGCGAGGCCCTGATCGACGACGGCAAGCTGGCGGACATCAGCCGGCTCAATGCGCTGCGCGGCGCCCGCCTGGCCATGATCTTCCAGGATCCGATGACCTCGCTGACGCCGCACCTCAGTGTCGGCGAGCAGATCGCCGAGTCGGTGGTGCACCACCTCGGCCTGCCGCGCGCCGAGGCGCGGCGGCGCGCCCTCGAACTGCTGCGGCAGGTGCAAGTCACCGATGCCGAGCGCCGGCTCGACCAGTACCCGCACGAACTGTCGGGCGGCATGCGCCAGCGCGTCATGATCGCGATCGCGCTTGCCTGCGATCCGGCGGTGCTGATCGCCGACGAGCCGACCACCGCGCTCGACGTCACCATCCAGGCGCAGAT
>CAZIRD010000101.1:0-9993 GCA_964541625.1 uncultured Acidibacter sp. | reverse complement strand
GCTGGCACGATGCGCTGACCGCGCGCGAGCAGTGCCTGCAGATGTTCAACCTCGGCCTGCTGTCGCTTGAGTTCCGCGGTCTCGCCGAACGGCTCTACTGGGCGACCTGCGCCAAGATCCGTGATCACTGCCGCAGACTCGAGGAGATTCCGGAGGAACTCGAAGGCATCGAGACCATCCTCTCGGATATCTACTTCTGCAACATGTCGGTGTTCCAGTCGCTGCCCGACAGCTGGGCGATCGACCACCTGTTCCCGATCATGCCGATCCACCGTCTCGAGGAGTGCCCGACCCGCCGCGCGGTGCTCGCCGACATCACCTGCGACTCCGACGGCAAGATCGATCGCTTCGTCAGTCACCGCGAGGTCAAGCGGACACTCGAACTGCATGACATCGGCGAGGGCGAGGAGTACTACCTCGCAGCCTTTCTCGTCGGCGCCTATCAGGAAACCCTGGGCGATCTGCACAATCTCTTCGGCGACACCCATGTGGTGCACATCCGCCTCGAAGACGACGGCAAGTGGTGGATCGACGAAGTGGTCAAAGGCGACACCGCCAACCGCGTGCTCGAATACATGGAGTACGACGTCGCCGAGCTCTATCCGGCGCTGGCACGCGACTGCGAGCGCGCCATCCGCGAGGGTCGCATGACCGTCGCCGAAAGCCAGGCGCTGAAGCGTTTCTACGAAGGCGAGCTCAACGGCTACGCCTACCTCGAATGAACGCCTACCTCGAATGAACGCCAACCTCCGCCCCGCCACCGACCACGGCGACGAGCCGCTCGCCGCGACCGAGAGCCGTGATTTCCGCAGCTACCATGCCTTCCTGCGCGCGGCGCGCAACTACATGGAAGGGCCGCTGGTCGCAGCCATGCACGACAGCTACGAGCGCGCACTTGCCGCAGACCAGGCGACGCCGGCCGGCGTGGCCGACTGGCGCGCGGCCGAGGCCGTGCTCGATGAGCTGACGGAGTTCCAGTTCTACTGCTGGTCCTACCGCAACCTGCAGCGCTTCAAATATCACCGGCCGACGCTCGGCATCTTTGCCACGCTGGAACGGGAACGCGGCCGGCTCGAACAGGCGCTCGAGATCGCTGCCGAGCGGTCCACCGCCGACGGTCTGCTGCGACTCGCGCCACAGCTGCCGATCCCCGAATACTTCCGCTTCGTGCCGTTCCACCAGCACACCGGCGGCGTGGCAGGTGATGCGCTCGCGGGTCTCGCCTATGAAATCGGCCGACGCACCACGGTGCCGGCACATGCCGACCCAAACGGCATCTACCGCATCCTCTTCGACGCGCTGCCGCAGCGCGACTACGCGCGCGTGCTCGACTGGGGCGTCGGCCATGGCGCGGCGCTCATCACCTGGCAGGAACGCCAGCCGCTATCGGAATGTCACGGTGTCGATCTCTCGGCACCCTGCCTGAAGGTAGCGAACCTGCGCGCCCGCGAACGCGGCATGCGCCTGCATCTCTCGCAGCAGGACCTTGAACACCTCGATTACCCGGACAATCACTTCGACCTGGTGTTCTTCAATTTCATGCTGCACGAATTGCCGCCGGCGCATACGCCGGCGCTGCTCGCCGAGGCGGCGCGCGTGCTCAAGCCGGGCGGAATCTTCGCCGGCCACGAATTCCACTTGCGACCGGGCGATCCTTTCCAGAACGTGCTGCAGCGAACGCACGCCTGGACCAACAACGAAACCTATTCCACGCCCTGGTACGACACGCCGATCGGCGATTGGGCGCGCGCTGCAGGCTTCGCCAAGGTTTCGATCACGCCGTTCGAGCGTCTCAACCGCTCGGTCAAGAGACCGGGCAAGGCGCCTATCAACGCCAACCACTGGAATCTCTACGTGTTCGAGAAATGAGCCAGCACGATTCACCGCCGGATGAACGCGCCGACGCGCTGCGCGATCCGCAGACCGGCCAACGCTTCAAGGCCTCGCTGCAGGGGCCGGTGACCGGCCGCGAGCCGGACTTCCTGCGCGAACTGCCCATGGACAACGCGGTGGGCGCGATCGTGGCACTCAGCGCCGAGGTCTGGATGCTGCGTGAACGACTCGGCGCACTCGAGGCCGAGCTCGAAAGCCACCGCGTGCTGCCGCCGGGCGCGGTGGAAAATCATCGCGACGCGCCAGCCGCGGCCGAAGCTCGCGCCGCCGAGCTGGCCGCGTTCACCGAGCGGATCCTGAGCGAACTCCACCGCAACCGCGAGCCGGTCTCGCAGATCGACCCTGGCGTGGGACGCTACCTGCAGCGCTGAGGGGGTCAATCATCATGGTGTTATGATCTTCGGCAGTTTTTTGCCGAATTCATTGCCAGAGGAGATCCCTGATGTTCCGACCCCTGCTCTCCTTCGCACTCGCCGCGGTGACGGCGAGTGCCCTCGCCCTCGCCGCGCCGCAGGCGCTCGCCAAGGGCGCCAAGCCGAAACCGATCGACCTCAACACCCCCGAGGGTGCCACGCTCGCCGCACGGCGCATCCAGTGTGGCTCGGTCGACAACACCCCGACCATCTACTACTTCCACGGCGAGGCGTTCGCGCGCGTGCCCGGCGAGCGTGACCGCAAGCTGTTCGACGCCGAGGGCTACAACATCCGCCAGTGCGTCACGGTCACCGACCCGGTGCGCGGCACGGGCTGGCGGCTGGTATCCCGCGAGCTGCTGCTCTATGTCGACCCGGCCACCGGCGAGCTGCTCAAGGAATGGAAGAACCCCTGGACCGGACAGACCGTCAAGGTGCTGCAGACCGCGAACGACCCGGTGAACCAGCGGCCGGTGTTCCCGCTCGGTGCCGACGGCAAGCCCGCCACCTGGCCGGGAACGATCAGCGGCAACACCTGGTGGAACACCATCACCGTGCCGCTCTTCTACGTCAACCCGCTCGGCGGCGAGTATCAAAAAAATGTCGGCGGCTACTACCACGCCACCGAAATGTTCAATTTCTTCGGCAATCTCGACACGCTGACCGATCCGCGCATTCCCAATCCGCCGATCGAGGTGGGCTGGGTGCGCATGGCCGACTGGCTGCCGTGGATGGAGATGAGCGGCCGGGCCGGTCTCATCTACTTCCATGCGGCGGGCCGCAAGCTCGACAGCGCCGACCAACTCTCGCCGGTGCTGAAGAAGGCGCTGGAGACCGACTACCCGGAGTACCGGGCGCCGCCCGCGGGTGACGACAGTCGCGAAAACGAGACCAGCTGGACCTTCTTCAAGAAAAAGGTTGCGCCGACGACCCCGTCGCGGAAATAGGCTTTTCCCGCCGGTTGTCTTGCCGTCGACTCCGGTAGTAGCATCGACTCGTCCGCTGCGGGGACACCCGCGGCGGGCGGTCGGTGCAACAAGCCAAAGATAAGAGAGACGGTCGAATGACGACTATCTACGTAGGCAACCTGCCCTTCTCCGCCAATGAGGCCGACGTCCGCGTCCTGTTCGAGCGCTACGGCAAAGTCGATGCCGTCAAGCTCGTCAACGATCGCGAGACCGGTAGACCCCGTGGATTCGGCTTCGTGGACATGCCCTCGGCGGATGCCCAAGCCGCGATCTCGGCACTCAACGGCTACGAGATGAACGGACGCGCGCTGCGCATCAACGAAGCGCAGGAGCGGGCGCCGCGACCGCCGCGACCAGGCGGCGGCGGCTTCCGCCGCTGACCCGACCCGGGCCGGCTACCGGTCTCCTCCAGAAGTCCGCGGCACCAGCCCTGCCGGTGCCGCGCCGAAGCGCTCACCCTCGCGGTGGCCCGTCGGTTCCCCACCGTCACCCCGCCGAGGCCTGCATGAACCGCCGTTACCGCGCCCAACCCCGCCGGAAGGTCGCCCTCGACCTGCCCATCCCGCCACGCCGCCAGCTCGCACCCGACCTGCGCAAATATTTTGGCGTCTGCGACGAGAAGCTCGGCTTCCTGCCGAATGTGCTCGAGGTCTACAGCTTCGACGAGACCAAGCTGCGGGCCTTCATCGGCATGTACAACGACCTGATGCTGGGCGAATCCGGCCTCAGCCCGCTGGAGCGGGAAATGATCGCCGTGGTCGTCTCCGCGGCGAACCGCTGCTACTACTGCCTGACCGCACACGGACAGGCGCTGCGCGAGATGTCGGGCGATCCCTCGCTCGGCGAGACGCTGGTGATGAACTACCGCGTGGCGCAGATCACCCGCAAGCAGCGCGCCATGCTCGACTATGCGCACAAACTCACGGTCGCGCCGGCCGAAACCGGCGAGACGGATCGCCGCACGCTGCGCCGTGCCGGCTTCAAAGATCGTGAAATCTGGGACATCGTCGCGATCACCGGCTTCTTCAACATGACCAACCGCATCGCCGCGGCCACCGACATGATGCCGAACGAGGAATACCTCGCGCGCTCGCGCTGAGAGACCGTCGATGCTGCTCTCCTCGCGCGAGATGTTCCGCGGTCGCATCACCCGCCTCACCGTCGATACGGTGGAACTGCCGAACGGCCACCGCGCCGACCTCGAGATCCTCCACCACCCGGGCGGCGCGGCGGCGGTGGCACTCGATACCGAAGGGCGGGTTTGCCTGCTGCACCAATACCGCCATGCCGTGGGCGGCCGGATCTGGGAGCTGCCCGCCGGCAAGCTGGAGCCGGCGGAGTCACCGCTGGAAACCATTCGTCGCGAACTGATCGAGGAGGCCGGCGTCAGTGCCGCGACCTTCGTGCCGCTCGGCGTCTCGGTGAGTTCACCGGGCGTCTTCACCGAGCGTATCCACCTCTATCTCGCCAGCGGCCTCACGCCGGTCGCCGATGCGCGCGAGGCCGCCGAAGTGTTCGATGTTCACTGGGTACCGCTCGCCGAGGCGATACGCCGCTGTCTCGAGGGCGAGATCGACGATTCGAAAACCGTGGTCGGTCTGCTGCGGGCGCAGCACCGACTCGCCGCGGGTACACTCGGCGAGTGAGGCTGTCCCGCTACCAGTGGATCGTGCTTGCCGCCGCGTGGCTGGGCTGGGGTTTCGACGTCTTCGACGCGATGCTCTTCAACTTCGTCGCCTCGAACTGCATCCCCACGCTGCTCGACCTGCCGCTCGGCAGCGCCGCGGCCCGCGAAGCCACGGTGTACTGGACCGGCATCCTCTCGGCCGTGCTGCTGGTCGGCTGGGCGGCCGGCGGCGTGCTCTTCGGCTGGGTCGCCGACCGCTATGGCCGCCGTCTCGGCCTGATGCTGACCATCCTCGTCTACGCGCTCGGTACCACGCTCTGCGCGTTCGCCACCAGCATCGAGCAACTCGCGCTGTTCCGCGCGCTGACCAGCCTTGGTATCGGCGGCGAGTGGGCGGTGGGCGCGGCGCTGGTCGCCGAGACCGTGCCCGAGGAACACCGCGTCGAAGCCGGCGCGCTGCTGCAGACCGCCTCGCCGCTCGGGATCATGCTGGCGAGCCTCGTCAACTATCAGATCGCCGGCGTCTGGCTGGCCGACGACCCCGCCAATTCCTGGCGCTACGTGTTCCTCTGCGGACTCGCGCCGGTATTCCTCGCGCTCGCAGTGCGCCTCTTCATCAAGGAAAGCGACCGCTGGCGCGCGCAGCAAGCCACACCCGGCGCGGCGCTCGGTCTCGGCCGGCTGTTCGATGCCGATCTGCGCGCAGCCACGCGGGCTGCCCTGCTCGTCTCGCTCACCGCCTTGCTGACCTGGTGGGCGGTGAATGCCTTCGTGCCGCTGCTCGGCAGCCTGCTCGCGAGCGATGCGGCGAGCGCCGCCAACCTGCCGGCCGACGAGGCGCGACAGATGTCCGAAGCCTGGAAGGCGCGCGCCTCGAATGCCTTCAATCTCGGCGGCCTCCTCGGCGCCCTGCTCGCGATCCCGCTTGCCAAGCGCCTCGGACGGCGGCCGACTTTCATCGCCTATTTTCTTTGGTCGGCGCTCAGTATCCTCGTCGCCTTCGGTCTGCCGCTCGCGCCCGACCTGCGGCTCGCCATGCTGTTCGTGGTCGGCATCGGCGTTTACGGCGTGTTCAGCGCGCTGGTGTTTTACTTGCCCGAGCTGTTTCCCACCCGCCTGCGCAGTCTCGCTTCGGGCTTTTGCTACAACATCGGCCGCGTGCTCGCCGCCTTCGGCCCATTCCTCGTCGGCGCGCTCACCGCGCGGGCTGGCGGCTCCTCCGCGGCGATCGCCGACACCCTGGTCTGGGTAGCGATCTTCCCGCTGATCGCCGCCGTGCTTGCCCGCAGCTGGGTGCTCGAGACCCGCGATCGCAGGCTGCCCGATTGAGCCGCCACCTGCCCTCCACCGAACAGCCATACGGAGCGTCCGCATGAAAGCCCTGCTCAGCGAATCCCCCGGTGGTCCCGACCGCCTCGTGCTGCGGGATGTACCCGAACCGTCGCCGGCGCGCGGCCAGGTGCGGGTGTGTGTGCGCTATTGCGGCATCAACTATCCCGATGTGCTGATCATCGAGGACAAGTACCAGTTCAAACCGCCGCGGCCGTTCGCGCCCGGTTTCGAGATCGCTGGCGTCATCGATGCCGTGGGCGAGGGTGTGACGGCCTTCAAGGTGGGCGATGCCGTCATTGCGGCCGCGGCCCACGGCGGCCTCGCCGAGAAAGTCGTCACCGCCGCCGACGCCTGCCTGCCGAAGCCCGATGACATGCCCTTCGACGTCGCCGCCGGACTGATCTTCACCTACGGCACGTCCTACCACGCACTCATCAACCGCGGCGAACTCAAGGCCGGCGAAACGCTGCTGGTGCTCGGCGCCGCAGGCGGCGTAGGCCTTGCGGCGGTGGAGATCGGCAAGGCCGTAGGTGCGCGGGTCATCGCCGCGGTGTCCAGCGAAGCCAAGGCCGCCGTGGCCCGCGAGCACGGTGCCGAGCGGACGGTGGTGTATGCGCGCGAGGCGCTCGATCCTCGAACCCTCGCGGCGCAGTTCAAGGAAGCCTGCGGAGCGCAAGGCGCCGATGTCATCTACGACCCGGTGGGCGGCGACTACGCGGAGCCCGCGCTGCGCACCGCGGCCTGGAAGGGCCGTTACCTCGTCATCGGCTTCCCTGCGGGTATCCCGAAGATTCCGCTCAATCTGCCGCTGCTCAAAGGTTGCGACATCCGTGGCGTATTCTGGGGCGCCGCGCGCGAACGTGAACCTGCGCAGGAAGCCGCCAACCTGCGCGCGCTGCTCGCGCTGTACGCCGCGGGCAAGCTGCGGCCAAAGATTTCAGCGACCTTTCCGCTGTCGCAGGGTGGCGAGGCGATCAGGAAGCTGTCGCAGCGCGAAGCCATCGGCAAGGTGGTGGTGGCATGTACAGCCTGATGTTCCTCGGCTTCGCCATCGCCCAGGCGTCGTTGTTCGTCTGGGCGCTGCGGCTGTGGCGTGAGACCAGAGCCCGTGCGCTGCCGGTGATCATCGTGCCGCTGTTCTTCCTCATCTGGGACAACCTGCGGGTGGCGGCGGGCATCGTCATCGGCTTCGGCGACACGCTCTACTGGCTGACCTGGCCCGTGTTCTGGGCGCATTGGCTGTCGGGCTGCTGGCTGATCATCGCCAGCGGTTCGATCCTGCGCCTCGCCGGCTTTGGTTTTGCCAACTCGCGCGCGGTGATGGCCGCCTTCTGCATCGTCACGGCGGCGCTGGTGCTGCACGACCTGCCGCTCTTCTGGACCCGGGATATCTACCCGGTCTGTGAATTCGACCTGATCCGCTACAGCGGTTCGGTCACCGAGGCCAACCGTTGCTTCCCCGACCAGCCGCTGGTCAAGGGCGAATTCCCGATCGCGCCAGTGGTGACCTGTTTCGTGGTCATCGGCACCGGTATCGCGCTCTGGGTGCGTCGCGGCTTTCCATGGATGGCCGTCGGCGGCATCGTCATGTTGCTCACGGCCGCGATACCCGCGCTGAGCCGGCATCGCCTCGACAACCTCGGCGAGGTGTTCATCAAGGGCGGCTCGATCCTCGCCGTCTGGTTCCTGACGCGGCGCGCGGCTAACGCGACGCGCGGCTAACGCGCCGACGTAAGCGGCAGCAGACGCTGCAGCAGGCTCTCGAGGTCGATGACCTCGAGATCAGGCGGCGCGCCCTGCTCGGCGGGCCAGTCGAGACCGCGGCGGTTCACCCACGCCGTACGGCAACCGGCCTCCGCCGCGCCGCGAATGTCGTTCAAGGGATGATCGCCGACATGCAGCAGGTCGGCGGGTTCGACATCCAGCGCTTTCGCGATCGTCGCGTAGACCTCGGGGTGCGGCTTGGCACGCCCCACCGACTCGGCATTGAGCGTCACCTCGAAGTGGTGACCGATGCCGATGCGATGCACGCAGGCGTTGCCGTTCGAGAAGCTCGCCAAGCGAAATCGGCCCGCAAGCGCGGCGAGCGCGGTCGTGACCTCGGGATAGAACTCGACCTCATGGCGGGCGGCGATGAACACCTCGAAGGCACGCTCGCCAATCGCGGGATCATGCCCGTGCTGCGCGGCGAGACGCCGCAGCGCCTCGGTGCGCAGCCAGGTCATGTCGTGCGCACGCTCCGGGACCTCGGCGGCGAGCGCCTGGCGCACGGCGAACACCTGCTCTGCCGAGAGTTTCGCCGCCAGAGCAGGGTGCTCGGCCTCGAGGAAGGTCTGCACGCGCGCCTCGGCGCGGCGCAGCACGGGCTGCACCTCCCAGAGGGTATCGTCGAGATCAAAGCAGATGGCGCGTGGCGCGCGGAGCATGCGCTGACCCCTCCATGGGCTCGTTTACAATGCCGCAGACGTTTTACCGACCCCCGTCGCGGAGTACAACCATGCCCGTCCGGAACGAGACTTCCCTGCGTAACCCCCTCCAGCCCGGCGGGACGACGCTGTTCGCCACCGGCCTCGCACTGCTCGCAGGCGGCTTGCTCGCTGCGGTCGCGCCGGCTGCACCGTTCACGGCGCGCGACCTCAACACGCTCGCGAGAGTCTCTGATCCGCAGGTTTCGCCCGATGGTCGCCTTGTGGTCTACACCCAGCGCGACACCGATCTCGAGGCCAATCGCGGCCGAAACGACCTCTGGCTGCTCGATCTCGGCGACGGTCGCACGGCAGGTGCGAGCACACCTCGCCGACTGACGCAGCACTCCGCCGCCGACAGCAGTCCCCGCTGGGCAGCCGATGGTTCCGGAATCTTCTTTCTCTCGAGCCGCAGCGGTTCGTCGCAGGTCTGGCACATCAGTCTCGCCGGCGGCGAGGCGCAGCAGGTCACGGACCTGCCGCTCGATGTCGGCTCCTTCGAGGTCTCGCCGCGCGGCGATCGCCTCGCGCTTTCCATGGAAGTGTTCCCGGACTGTGCGGATCTCAAATGCACGGTCGATCGCCAGGCAGCGCAGTCAAAGAAAAAGGAAAGCGGCCGCGGCTACGATCAACTATTCGTGCGCCACTGGGACACCTGGGCGGACGGCACCCTCGCCACGCTCTTCACCGTGACGCTCGACCGTGACCGGCGCGCCGGGCCTGCGGTAAACGTCTCGGGCAAGGTTCGCGGCCACGTGCCCTCCAAGCCTTTCGGCGGCGACGAGGACTACGCCTTCTCGCCCGATGGCGCGCGCATCGTCTTCAGCGCGCGACTCGCCGACCGCAGCGAATCCTGGTCGACAAACTTCGATCTCTACGAGGTCGCGGCCGACGGCTCCACCGCGCCGCGCAACCTGACGGCCGACAACCCGGCCTGGGACGCGCAGCCGGTGTTCCTCGCCAACGGCGATCTCGCCTGGCTCGCCATGGCGAGGCCGGGGTTCGAGGCAGACCGCTATGTCGTCAAACTGCGCAGCGCAAAAGATGGCCGGGTGCGGGCGCTGACTCAGGACTGGGACCGCTCGGTCACCACGCTGACCGCCACGCACGACCGGCGTCGCCTGCTCGGCATCGCCGACGATGTCGGCCAGACGGCGCTGTTCGAGATCGATCCGGCGAGTGCTCAGCGCAGCACTCTGGTCGGCGACGGTCAGGTACAGGGCGTCTCCGCCGCGCCGCAGGGCGCGGTCGTGGTGTGGGCCTCGCTGGCCGCGCCGCCCGATCTCTACCTCGCC
>CAZIRD010000100.1:0-10207 GCA_964541625.1 uncultured Acidibacter sp. | reverse complement strand
GTCGGCGCCGGCGATGATGCGGTGGGCGAGCGTCTCGTCGTAGCCGATGCGCACGCCGATCTGGCGCGGATGCGCCGCCGCGGCAGCGAGAAACGCCTGCTGCAGATCGGCATCGCCGCTGCCGAGCAAGACGAGCTGCGCGCCGGCCTCGAGCAGGCCCGGCAGTGAATCACGCAGCAGATCGAGACCCTTCTGCGCCGTGAGCCGGCTCACCACCGCGAACAGGGGCGCGTCGGTTTGCTCTGCCAGACCGAACTCGCGCTGCAGCGCCGTCTTGCAGAGCCGCTTGCCGGCGAGGTCGGCAGCGGAATAATTCTTTGGCAGGTGGGGATCGACGGCCGGATCCCACACCGCCGTATCGACGCCGTTGAGGATGCCGGAGAGATCCGCGCCGCGCGAGGCGATCACGCCCTCCAGGCCACAGCCGAATTCGGCGGTGGTGATCTCGCGCGCGTAGCTGGGGCTCACGGTGGTGATGCGCTGCGCGCTGGCGAGTCCGCCCTTCATGAACGACAGGCCGCCGTGGTACTCGAGCGCGCCGTAAGGCGCGGCAAAATGTGCAGGCAGGCCGAGCTGGGCGAAATCCGCCGCGGGAAAAACCCCCTGGTAAGCGAGGTTGTGCACCGTGAACACGCTGCGTACCGGCAACGCGGGATTTGCGGCGAGATGGCAGCAGGCGAGTGCGGCATGCCAGTCGTGGGCGTGCACGATGTCGGCAACCCAGCGACCGTCGAGATCGCCGCCCGCGACATGCGCCGCCGCCCAGCCGAGCAGTGCGAAGCGCTGCAGGTTGTCCGCCCAGTCGCGACCGTCGGCATCCTGGTAGGGGCCGCCGCTGCGCTGGTAGAGCCAGGGCGAGTCGATCACGTAGGCATCGATACCGCTGCTGCCGAGCCGCCCGTGTCGCAACGTGATGCGCGCCGCGCCGAGCAGTGGGCCGAACTCGGCCACCTTGCGCGATTTCTCCAGCGCTTCGAGGATCGGCGGATAGCCCGGCAACATCAGGCGCACGTCGAGCCCGGTCGCGGCGAGCGCCGGTGGCAGCGCAGCGACCACGTCGGCGAGTCCGCCGGTCTTCACGTACGGGAAGGCCTCTGCTGCGACATGCAGCACACGCAACGGCTTCATCGGTCGGGGTCGTCTACTTCGTGGCAAGGTCGGCGAGCATTTGGCGGGTCACGAGCACGATGCCGGCAGCCGTCCGCAGGAAGCGCGCCGCATCGAGTTCCGCATCTTCGCCGATCACCATGCCGTCGGGAATCTGGCAGCCACGGTCGATCACGGCGCGGCTGACGCGAGCGCCGCGGCCGATCTGCACGTTCGGCAGCACCACGCTCCAGTCCACCCGTGCATGGGAATGTACGCGCACATTGGAGAACAGCAGCGAGCGTTCGACGTGGCCCGAGATGATGCAGCCGCCGGAAACCATGGATTCGATCGCCTCGCCGCGACGGCCCGGCTGGTTGTGCACGAACTTCGCCGGCGGCAGCTGCGGCTGATAAGTCCAGATCGGCCAGCGGTCGTCGTACAGGTTCAACTGCGGGTCGGTGGCGGTGAGGTCGATGTTCGCATCCCAGTAGGCGTCGATGGTGCCGACATCGCGCCAGTAAGGCACCTCGTTTTCCTTGACGCCGACGGCGCTGTCGCCGAAGCGGTGCGCGACCGCGCGGCCCTCGCGCACCAGCTGCGGGATGATGTCCTTGCCGAAGTCGTGGCTGGAGGCGGGATCGTCGGCATCGCGCGCGAGCACGTCGAGCAGGAACTCGGTGTCGAAGATGTACACGCCCATGCTGGCCAGCGAACGCTCCGGATCACCGGGCAGGGCCGGCGGGTCAGCCGGTTTCTCGACGAACTGCGTGATGCGGTTGCGCTCGTCGACAGCCATCACGCCAAACGCGGACGCGTCGCGCCGCGGTACCTCGATGCAGGCCACCGTGCAGCCGCGGCCATGCTCGACGTGGTCGGCGAGCGCGAGCGCGTAGTTCATCTTGTAGATGTGATCGCCCGCCAGGATCAGTACGTACTTGGCGCGGAAGCTCTTGATGATGTCGTGGTTCTGGTGGACGGCGTCGGCCGTACCCTGATACCAGTTGACCTCGTCGAGTCGCTGCTGCGCCGGCAGCACTTCGACGAATTCATTGAACTCGCCGCGCATGAAGCCCCAGCCGCTCTGGATATGGCGCATCAGGCTGTGGCTCTTGTACTGCGTGAGCACGGCGATGCGGCGGATGCCCGAGTTCACGCAATTGGAGAGCGCGAAGTCGACGATGCGGAACTTGCCGCCGAAATACACCGCAGGCTTGGCGCGGCGGTCGGTCAGGGCGAGCAGCCGGCTGCCGCGGCCGCCGGCGAGCACGAGGGCGACGGTGCGCTTGGGCAGGTCGAGACTGGTGGCGAGCTGGTTGGAGATCACGGCAACCTCCGGGCGGCAAGGTATGATTAAGGCATATTCGCCGTCGATATTGTGTTTTTTGTTGCAGGTCGAGTGCCGGGTGCAAGACGACAACCAGAATGACCAACCCTTGGGCATCGACCGGCGCCTGCGCGGCGATCTTGGCGTAAGCCCTGCGGAGGCCGGCGCTTTCGAGTTGATGAGCGCCACGGCCCGTACCGTCCGCGAGCAGCTGGCGTGGCGCTGGCTCGACGGCCAGGCCCGCGATCGCACCGAAAAAGTGCGTCGCGTCTATTACATGTCGATGGAGTTTCTGGTCGGGCGGATGCTCGGCAACGCCCTCGATGCCCTCGAGTTGACCGACCCCGTCCGCGAGACGCTGGCCGCGCAGGCCCGCAAGCTGGAGGAGGTGGCCGCAGCCGAGCCGGATCCGGGTCTCGGCAACGGCGGTCTCGGCCGGCTCGCCGCCTGTTTCCTCGACTCGCTGGCGACCCGGGGCATCCCGTCGATGGGCTACGGCATCCGCTACGAGTACGGGATGTTCGCGCAGTCCATCCAGCAGGGCATGCAGGTCGAGTCCACCGACCCCTGGCTCGCCGACGGTACGCCCTGGGAGTTCCCGCGCGTCGACATCGCCCATCGGGTCGGCTTCGGCGGTCGCATCGAGCAGGTCGATGGGCGCAGCGTCTGGCAACCGGCTGGCGAGGTACTCGCCAAGGCCTACGACCTGATCGTCCCCGGCCACGCGACCGCGCGGGTCAGTACGCTGCGCCTGTGGCGGGCCGCGGCACCTGAGCACATCGACCTGAACGCCTTCAACCGCGGCGATTACGCCCGCGCGGCGATGGTCAAGAACGAGTACGAAAACATCTCCTGGGTGCTGTACCCGAACGACAGCACGCCCGCGGGCCGCGAGCTGCGGCTGCGGCAGGAGTATTTCTTCGTCGCTGCCTCGATGCGCGACATCCTCGATCGGCATCTCGACGAGCACGCAGGGCTCGCCAACCTCGCCGACCATGTGGCCATACACCTCAACGACACGCATCCGGCGATCGGCGTCGCCGAACTCATGCGCCTGCTCTGCGACGAGCACGGCATGGCCTGGGAGGCGGCGTGGCAGGTTACCCGCGGGGTGTTCTCGTACACCAACCACACGCTGATGCCGGAAGCGCTCGAGACCTGGCCGGTGGCGCTCATGCAGCACGTGCTGCCGCGGCATTTGCAGATCATCTACCGCATCAATCAGGAGATGCTCGACGAGGCGGCCGTTCAGCGGCCTGGCGACGGTGAGTTCCTCGCCCGCCTGTCGCTGATCGACGAGCACGGCGAGCGTCGCGTGCGCATGGCGCATCTGTCGATCGTCGGCAGCCATCGCGTCAATGGCGTTTCCGCGCTGCACTCCGACCTGCTGGTACAAACGATCTTCGCCGACTTCGCGAGTCTTTGGCCGGAGCGCTTCACCAACGTCACCAACGGCGTCACGCCGCGGCGCTGGCTGGCGCAGGCGAACCGTCCGCTTTCGAAGTTGATCGACGCCACGCTTGGGCGCGACTGGCGCGTTGATCTCGAGCAGTTGTCGGCGTTGCGGCGTCATGCCCAGGAGCCGACCTTCCGCGAGGCCTTCATGGCCGCCAAGCGCGCGAACAAGCAGCGGCTTGCCGACTACATCGCGGCGGCGACCGGCATCAGCATCGACCCGGACAGCCTGTTCGACGTGCAGGTGAAGCGCATCCACGAATACAAGCGGCAACTGCTCAATCTGCTGCATGTGGTGACGCGTTATCAGGCCATGCTCGCGGCGCCACAGCGGGACTGGGTGCCGCGCACCGTGATCTTCGCCGGCAAGGCGGCGTCGTCCTATGCCATGGCGAAGCAGATCATCCATCTCATCAACGACGTCGCCCGCGTCATCAATGCCGATGCCCGCCTCGGCGGTCGCTTGAAGGTCGTGTTCGTGCCGAACTACGGCGTCTCGATCGCGGAATGCATCATGCCCGGGGCGGATCTTTCCGAGCAGATCTCCACCGCCGGCACGGAAGCCTCCGGCACCGGCAACATGAAACTCGCGCTGAACGGTGCGCTCACCATCGGCACGCTCGATGGCGCGAACGTCGAGATTCTCGAGCGGGTCGGCGACGACAACATCTTCATCTTTGGCCTGCGTACCGACGAGGTTGCCGCCGTGCGCCGCGCGGGCTACCGGCCGTTCGAGATCGTCAGCGCGAATCCGCCGTTGCGCGCCGCACTCGACGCGATCGCGGGTGGCCTGTTCTCGCCCGAGGAGCCTGCGCGACATCTCGGTGTGGTCAATGCGCTCACCTGGGGCGGCGATCATTACCTGCTGCTCGCCGACTACGATGCTTATGTCGCGGCGCAGCACCGCGTCGATACGCTGTTCCGCGACCCTCATGCCTGGGCGAGCGCGGCGATCCGCAACGTTGCCGGCATGGGGGTGTTCTCGGCCGACCGCGCGATCGGCGAGTACGCACGCCGGATCTGGCGCGTCGCGTCGCGTCGCTGAGCCGGCTGTGCCGTTCCCGGCGGCCGATCTCGACACGCTGCTCGCTGCTCGGCACCGTGATCCGTTCGCGGTACTCGGTCCGCATGTCGATGCCGATGGCCGCGCGCGCGTGCGGGTGTTCCAGCCCGGCGCCCGCGAGCTCGAACTCTTCGATGCGCCGAGCGGGCGCTCGCTGGGCCGATTCGATCTGCAGCATGCAGCAGGATTCTTCGAGATCACCCTCCCCGCCTTGCCGCGCGCCTATCGCCTGCACGCCAGGTGGCAAGCCGGTGGCGAGCAGACCTTCGACGATCCGTACCGCCATCCGCCGCTGCTGCCGGCGTTTGATCTCTGGCTGTTTGGCGAGGGCACCCACCTGCGACCGCAGCGATTGCTCGGTGCCGAGCCCTGCGAATCGGATGGCGTGCGCGGTACGCGCTTTGCGGTGTGGGCGCCACATGCCGGCGCGGTCAGCGTAGTCGGCGACTTCAATCTTTGGGACGAGCGCCGTCACCCGATGCGTCTGCGGCACGAAGCGGGTATCTGGGAAATCTTCCTGCCCGGGGTCGGACCCGGCGCGCTCTACAAGTTCGCGCTGCGCGACGCCGCCGGCCGGGCGCTCGGCCAGAAGACCGACCCCTACGCACGCCGTGCCGAGTTGCGGCCGTCGACCGCGAGCATCGTCGCGCCGCTGCCGGCAGTGCTGCCGCAGAGCGAGACCCGGCGCCGCGCCAACGCCATCGACGCGCCGATCAGCATTTATGAAGTACACGCCGCATCCTGGCGGCGGCCGGCCGCGGCGGCCGGTCGGAGCTCGCCGTTTCTAGACTGGGACGAGCTGGCGCGAACGCTCGTGCCCTATGTCTGCGATCTCGGCTTTACCCATCTCGAGTTGCTGCCGGTCACGGAGCATCCGCTCGATGCCTCATGGGGTTACCAGCCCATCGGCCTCTACGCGCCGACGGCTCGGCATGGCGATCCCGAGGGCTTCATCCGCTTCGTTGCCGCCTGCCACGACGCGGGCCTCGGTGTCATCGTCGACTGGGTGCCTGCGCACTTTCCGGCCGATGCACATGGCCTAGCGCGCTTCGATGGCACGGCGCTCTACGAGTACGCCGATCCGCGCGAGGGCTTCCATCCCGACTGGAACACGCTGATCTACGACTTCAACACGCCGCAGGTCGGCAACTTCCTCATCGGCAGCGCACTGCACTGGCTCGAGGCGTTCGGCGTCGATGGCCTGCGCGTGGACGCAGTGGCCTCGATGCTCTATCGCGACTACAGCCGCCGCGATGGCGAGTGGTTGCCGAACGTGCACGGCGGCCGCGAGAACCTCGAGGCGATCGCCTTCCTGCGCCGTTTCAACGAGGTGCTCGGCGCCGAGCGCCCGGCGGCCATCACCATCGCCGAGGAATCGACGGCATTTCCGCAGGTGTCGCGGCCCACGGCGACCGGCGGGCTGGGCTTCCACTACAAGTGGAACATGGGTTGGATGAACGACACGCTGCGCTACATGGCGCGCGATCCGGTGCATCGCAGCCATCACCACGATGAACTCACCTTTGGGCTCATCTATGCCTTCAGCGAGCAATTCGTGCTGCCGGTGTCGCACGATGAAGTCGTACATGGAAAGGGCT
This sequence comes from uncultured Acidibacter sp., assembly GCA_964541625.1. GTDB lineage: Bacteria > Pseudomonadota > Gammaproteobacteria > Steroidobacterales > Steroidobacteraceae > UBA964. Next base: position 3,678 of record CAZIRD010000100.1, on the reverse strand, counting down.
CGTTGCTCGGCCGCATGCCGGGCGACCCCTGGCAGCGCTTCGCCAACCTGCGCGCCTATCTCGGCTTCATGTTCGCGCATCCCGGCAAGAAGCTGCTGTTCATGGGCTGCGAGTTCGCGCAGCAGCGCGAGTGGGACCACGCCGGCGAGCTCGACTGGTCGTTGCTCAACGATCCCATGCATGCGGGTGTACAGCGGCTGGTGCGTGACCTGAACCGCGTGCTGCGGGCGACGCCGGCGCTGCATCGGCGCGATGTCGACCCCGGTGGTTTCGAGTGGCTCGAGGCCGGTGATCGCGCCCACTCGGTGCTCGCCTTCCTGCGCCATGGCGCCGCCGGCGATCCGCCGCTGCTCGCCGTCTGCAATTTCACCCCGACGGTGCACGATGGCTACCGGCTCGGCGTGCCGCTCGCGGGTGTCTGGCGCGAGCGGCTCAACACCGATTCGCGCTACTACGGCGGCAGTGATGTCGGTACGCCGTTCGGCGAGTCGACCACCGAGCCCGTGCCCAGCCATGGCCGCGCGCAATCTTTGTCGCTGCGCCTGCCGCCCTTGGCAACGGTGTTTCTGGAGCTGCAGCAATGAGCAGCCCGTTGCAGCGCGGCCGGCCGTATCCGCTCGGGGCGCACTACGACGGCCAGGGCGTCAACTTCGCCGTTTCGTCCGCGCACGCCAGCGACATCGAAGTGCTGATTTTCGACTCGGCCGGTACGCGCGTGCAGCAGGTTTTCAGCCTGCCGGCGCGCAGTGCCGACGTCTTCCACGGTTACCTGCCGGGTGCGGCCCCGGGTCTGGTCTATGGGCTGCGGGCGCATGGCGCCTGGGAGCCGTCTGCGGGTCTGCGCTTCGATCCGACCAAGCTGTTGCTCGACCCCTACGCGCGCGAGCTCGTTGGTCACACCGATGAGGTGATCGGTGCCGACAGCTATGGTGTCGCGACCGATGGGCCGAAAGCGCGGGTGATTGCCGACGACTACGACTGGGGCGATGACCGACCGCCGCGGCACGCCGTGGAGGATCTGTTCCTGTACGAGCTGCACGTGCGGGGTTTCAGTCGACGGCAAGCTGCGTTGCCTGCAGCGCTGCGCGGCAGCTATCGCGGCCTCGCGCATCCGCAGTCGATCCGCCATCTGGTCGAGCTCGGCGTCAATGCGGTGAGCCTGCTGCCGGTGCAGCAGCATTTCGACGAGCCGAGACTGCGCGAACGCGGGCTCGTCAATTATTGGGGTTACAACACGCTCGGATTCTTTTGTCCCGGATCCGGACTCGCCAGCGATGCCGCACGCCTCGCTGCCGATCCGGGTCGGGCGATCCGCGACGAGTTCCGCGACATGGTGCGCGCGCTGCACGCCGCCGGCATCGAGGTCATCCTCGATGTGGTCTTCAACCACACCTGCGAAGGTGACGAGACCGGTCCGACGCTGAGCTGGCGCGGGCTCGACAACCCGACCTGGTACCGCCTCGATCCGCGCGACCCGGCGCGCTACATCAATGATTCCGGCTGCGGCAATGTGCTCGATCTGCGTCAGCCGCGTGTGCTGCAGTTCGCCATGGATGTGCTGCGCTACTGGGTGACGCAGATGCATGTCGACGGCTTCCGCTTCGATCTCGCTGCGCTGCTCGGCCGCAGCGATCACGGCTTCGACCAGCGCGCACCCCTGCTGCAGGCGATCGCCCAGGATCCCGTACTCGCCGGGGTGCGCTGCATCGCCGAACCCTGGGATCTCGGCCCCGGCGGCTATCGCCTCGGCGGTTTTCCGCGCGGCTGGCTGGAATGGAATGACCGCTTCCGTGACACCCTGCGTCGCTACTGGATTGCCGGCGATGCGACCCGCGGCGAGTTCGCACAGCGACTCTGCGGCTCGGCCGATATCTTTGCCGTCGCCGGACGCCCGCCGGCCGAGTCGGTCAACTACGTCACTGCCCACGACGGTTTCACGCTGCGGGACCTCGTCAGCTACACGCAGCGTCACAATGCCGCCAACGGCGAGGGCAACCGGGACGGACACGCGGGCAACCACAGCGGCAACTTCGGCGTCGAGGGTGAGACCGCGGACCCCGTCGTCCTCGAGCGCCGGCGGCGTGTGCAGCGGACGCTGCTGGCAACGCTGCTGCTCGCGCAGGGTACGCCCATGCTGGCCGCCGGCAGTGAACTCGGCCATACGCAGCGCGGCAACAACAATGCCTACTGCCAGGACAATGAAATCAGTTGGCTGGACTGGGAATACGCCGACGGCGAACTGCGGCAGTTCGTCGTGCACTTGGTGCGGCTGCGCCGGACGCGCCACCCGCTCGGCAGCGACTGGCATGCCGAGACGCCAGCCGGGCCCGACATGACGCCTGCGCTCGGCTGGTTCGGGTCGGACGGCACGCCGCTCGCGGGCGATGCCTGGCAGGATTGCACCGAGCGGACATTTTTCCTGACCATCGGCTCGCGCGACATTCTGCTTTTCAATCCGGGAGGCTCGAGGCGATCGTTTGCATTGCCGCCAGGCGTTTGGCAGGTGTTGCTCGATTCGGCCGAGCCACAGCGTCAGGGCGAGCGGGTCAGCGTCGCGCAGCACGAGCTCGGTGCGCACGGTCTGCAGTGGCTGACGGGGGTGGAAGAATGATCCGGCTGCGGGGATTTGGCCCATGACGCGGCGCTGTGGTGTGCTGCTGCATCCGACCTCGCTGCCCGGGCCGCACGGCTCGGGCGATCTCGGCGAGCACGCGCGCCACTTCGTCGACTGGCTGGTGAGCGCGCGGCAGTCGTTGTGGCAGGTGCTGCCGCTCGGCGGTGTCGGCGACGGCAACTCGCCGTACATGAGCGATTCGGCATTCGCCGGCAATCCCGCGTTGATCGATCTGCAGGATTTGCAGCAGCGCGGCTGGCTGGAGGCGGCGGATCTGCAGCCCGCAACGCCTTTCGAGAGCGGCCGCGTAGCCTACGATGTCGTCACACCGTGGCGACTGCAGCGGCTGGAACTCGCCTCGCAGCGTTGCTTCGCTGCGCTGCGCACGGACCCGCAGCTCGCCGCGCAATTCGCCGACTTCCGGCGGCGTGAACAGCAATGGCTCGAGGACTACGCGCTCTTCAAGGCGCTCTGCGAGCAATATCCCGGCGAGGCATGGCATGGCTGGCCGCGCCCGCTCGCGGCCCGTGAGCCGCATGCGCTCTCGGACGCGAGGCAGGCGCTTGCCGCGCGCATTGCACACTGGTGCTTCGTGCAGTGGTGCTTCGATCGCCAATGGCAGCAGCTGCGCGGCTACGCGCACTCGCGGGGTATCCGGATCGTGGGCGATGTGCCGATTTTCGTCTCGGCCCACAGCGTCGACGTCTGGGTGGCTCCGCAGCTGTTCCAGCTCGATACCGCGGGCGGGCTAGAGGCGGTCGCCGGTGTGCCGCCGGATTACTTCAGTCCCACCGGCCAGCGCTGGGGCAATCCGCTCTATCGTTGGGAAGAGCACCAGCGCCGCGGCTACGACTGGTGGATCGAGCGCCTGCGACGCACGCTGGCGATGGTGGATGAGGTTCGCATCGATCATTTCCGCGGCTTCGCGGCGTACTGGCGAGTCCCCGCCGAGGCCATCGATGCAACCCGTGGCGAATGGGTCGCCGCGCCCGGCGAGGCGCTGTTTGCGGCGCTGCGCGCGGCACTCGGGCCGCTGCCGGTGATCGCCGAGGATCTCGGCACCA
>CAZIRD010000099.1:7123-10281 GCA_964541625.1 uncultured Acidibacter sp. | reverse complement strand
GGCCTGGCGTCCACGCGTACCGGCGGGGTGATGCAGCGCGGCGAGCAGGAAGACCAGGCCCAGGGCGATCACGCCGACGCGCTGGAACATGCAGAGCGGACAGGGCTCGAAGCCGAGTACGTGCTCCGCATAGAGCGCGTAAGCCATCATCGCGCCGCAGACTAGAAAGCCGGCGAGGTTGCCGAGCCGCCGGTCGGTCCACAACCGGCCAATGAAACCGCCCCCCATCGCCACGCTCAAGCAGGGTTGCCGCGACCGCGCAGTTCAGACTCGATGTCCTCGAGCCGCACGTGCCGAACGTCCTTGCCGTGGACCATGAAGATGACGTACTCGCAGATGTTCTTGGCGTGATCGCCGATGCGCTCGAGCGCGCGCACTACCCACATGACGTCGATGACGCGGCGGATGGCACGCGGGTCTTCCATCATGAAGGTGATCGACTGGCGCTGGATCGCCTCGTACTCCTCATCGACCAGCCGGTCCTGGCGGGCGACGCGCAAGGCGGCCTCCGGGTCCATGCGCGCGAACGCATCGAGTGCGTCGTGCACCATGGCCTGCACCACGCGGCCGAGATGCTTGACCTCGCGGTACTTGTCGGCGGGCCGCTCCTGTGTCGCCAGCCGCGAGGCGATGTAGCCAATTTTTTCGCACTCGTCACCCATGCGCTCGAGATCGGTGATCGCCTTGATGATGGCAACGATCAGCCGCAGGTCGCTGGCCGCCGGGGCACGCGTGGCAAGGATGCGCGAGCACTCCTCGTCGATGGAGACCTCCATCTTGTTGACCTGATAGTCGTCGCGGGCGACGGTCTCGCCAAGCGTGCTGTCACCCTCGACGAGCGCGGTCACGGCGCGTGCCAGCTGCTGCTCAACGAAGCCGCCCATGTTGAGGACCTGCGTGCGGACGCGGTCGAGGTCCTCGTTGAAGCGGCGCGAGATGTGCTGCGAAAGATCTGCGGTTTCCACGTTGCTGTTGCCCCCGAATGCCGGCTACGCCCGGCCAGCGCACCCGCGGCGCGACGGTCAGGTTCCGTCCGCAGGAGAATAACGAGTGTCATCGCCCAATGCGACCGGTTCGCTCACCAGGCGCAGCCGCGGGAAGTGGCAGCTGAAGGTGCTGCCCCTGCCCTCCGCGCTCTCGATACGCAACTCGGCCCCGTGCCGCTGCAGCACGTGGCGCACGATCGCGAGCCCGAGACCCGAACCGCCCGTATCGCGCGCCCGACCGGGATCGACGCGATAGAAGCGCTCGGTCAGACGCGGCAGATGCTCGGCGGCAATGCCGGGCCCGGTATCTTTGACCGCGAAGTGCCCGCCGAGTTCATCCACCCACCAGCGCAGCAGGATCGAGCCGCCGGTAGGGGTGTACTTGGCGGCATTGTCGGCGAGGTTCCAGAACGCCGAGTGGATGAGACCGGGGTCGCCCATCAGGCCTTCGGGCGACTCGACCGACACCGTGACGGAGTGACCGCCGCCGTCGCGTGCGAGCAGGTCTTTGCGCAGCACCGCGAGCAGCGCGACGACATCGATCGGTTGTCCGACCACCTGCTCGTCGCTGGCCTCGAGCCGTGACAACTCGAGCAGATCGGCGACGATCGCGGTCATGCGTTCGGACTGACGGCGCATCTCGAGAATCGGCGCGCGGATGTCGGCGGGCAGATCGCCATCGAGCGCCAGGGTCTCAAGGTAACCCGCGATCACGGTGAGCGGTGAGCGCAACTCGTGCGAGGCGTTGGCGACGAAGTCCTTGCGCATGGTTTCGAGCTGCTCCTGACGGGTGACGTCGCGCACCAGCAGGAAGAGCTGACCCTCACCATAGGGTACGCCCTGGAACTCGAGACAGCCGGGCTCGCCGATCCGCGGATGGATGCGCAAGCTTGCGCCCGCTGCGCCTGACTCCAGATAACGGGCGAACTCGGGCACGCGTACGAGACTGGCGAGACTGATGCCGAAATCGGTCTTGCGGCGCAGGCCGAGCAACTCCGCGGCCTTGCGGTTGAACCAAAGAATTTCCCGGGCGGCGTTGAGGGCGATCACCCCGTCCGGCATCGACGCCGTCGAGCGGCGCAGTTCGCGGAACAGCCGCAGGATGCGCTGCTTGTGAAACCGCTTGCGGCGATGCAGCCGCGACACCAGCGACACCACCTCGCCCCAGAGGCCACCGGCGTCCGGCGGATCGCGGCGGTTGCGGTGCCGCAGCCAGTCGAGGAAATCGTGGAGGTTGGCCAGCTGACGCGCGAGTTCGAGTCCAAGTGCGGCGACAATGCCCCACCAGACATGTCCGACGAAGAGTCCGACCAGGGCGCCCGCGCCCGCGACCAGCGCGACTCGCCAGAGGGCGAACCCCCAGTCCTCGAGCGGATTCCTCAGCAACGTCACTCCGTCTGGGTGGAAAAGCGGTAGCCCGCGCCCCTAACCGTCTGCACCATGCGATCGTACCCGAATTCCTCGAGTGACTTGCGCAGGCGGCGGATGTGTACGTCGATCGTCCGCTCTTCCACGTAGACGTTGCCCCCCCAGATCCGATCAAGCAATTGCTCGCGCGAATACACCCGATCGGGGTGGGTCATGAAGAATTCGAGCATGCGGTACTCGGTTGGACCCAGGGACACCGGCCGACCCTTGGCGAGCACGCGATGCGCGACCGGGTCCAGGCTCAGGCCGTCGAACTCGAGCACCGTGCCCTCGACCGCCGGATCGACCCGGCGCAGCACCGCATTGATGCGCGCCACCAGCTCCCGCGGCGAGAACGGCTTGGTGACGTAGTCGTCGGCCCCGCCCTCAAGACCGGCGATCTTGTCCGACTCCTCGGCACGCGCGGTGAGCATGATCACCGGCAGGTCGCGGAAGTTCGGATCGCGCTTCAACTGTCGGGTGAATTCAAGGCCGCTGGTGTCCGGCAACATCCAGTCCATCAGCACGAGGTCGGGACGGCGGTTCGCGAGTTCGGCTCGTGCGGCCCGTGCGTCGACGGCCTCGCGGACCTCGAAGCCAGCCCGGCGCAGGCCGAAGCCGATCATGTCGCGAATGGGCTTTTCGTCCTCGACGACGAGAATCTGTTTGGCTGCCATCAGGGGGAGTCGTGAAGTCCTTGTTTCAGTCATATTTCAAACGACTCGTGTTGCAGCGGCATGACAGCGGCCGTGCATTCGTATTTCA
>CAZIRD010000099.1:0-7023 GCA_964541625.1 uncultured Acidibacter sp. | reverse complement strand
CTGCGGCGCACCGGGCTGCGCATCGGGCCGCACCGCCGGCAGCGCGACCCGCTGCGGCGGGAGCACCCGCTCGGCGCCGAGCGGCACCGGCAGGCCCGGTATCGGGCCGCGCAGGAAAGCCGCGGTGTACACCTCGTCCATTCGGGCGTCGTTGCAGACCAGCACACCACCGACCGCCGGCGGCGCCATCGACAGTGCGCGTCGTGCGACCGCGTGCAGGGTCGAGACCGGCACGACACCGAGACCGGCGCCGAAAGCGAGCCCCTGCGCCACGCTGGCGGCGAGCCGGACCCCCGTGAAACTGCCGGGGCCGCGCGCGAAGGCGAGCGCATCAAGTTCGCCGAGCGTGAGACCCGCCGCCGCGAGCAATTCATTGACCATCGGCAGCAGCAGTTCGGCGTGGCCGCGCGGCGCCTCGACATAGCGCTCGAGCCGCTCGGCGCCGTCGCCCGGCAGCAACGCCACCGAGCAGGCTTCCGTTGAGGTGTCGAGGGCGAGAATCTTCATCGGAGTTTGCGCAAGAACCGCAGCGCTTCGTCGCGATCCTGCGTCACCGGCATCTCCGGCAGGCTGGCGCGGAACGTGCGCCCGTAGCCCTTGGTGAGCAACCGCGGGTCAGCGATCACGATCATGCCACGATCGGTCTCGCTGCGAATCAGCCGGCCGACGCCCTGCTTGAGCGCCAGCACCGCCTCGGGCAATTGGTAGTCGCGGAACGCATTCTCGCCGCGACGCTGCAGATGCGCGATGCGGGCCTTGGTCAGCGGGTCGTCGGGTGAGGCAAACGGCAACTTCTCGATGATCACGAGACGCAGGGCCTCGCCCTTCACATCGACCCCTTCCCAGAAACTGGCCGTACCGAGCAGCACGGCATCGCCGTGCTCGCGGAACTCGCGCAGCAGTCGCTCACGCGGACCCTCGCCCTGGACGAGGATCGGCACCAGCGCGGCGCCATCCCAGCGCGCACGCAGCAGCGCGGCGCCCTGCGCGAGCGCACGATGACTGGTGAAAAGGATGAAGGCACCACCACCCGACGCCTCGAGCAGCGGCATGGAGACGCCAATTACCGACTCGACGTACTGGGGCGAAGTCGGCTCGGGCATCCCCGCCGGCAGGTACAGCATGGCTTGCGAGCCATAGTCGAACGGACTCGGGATGCGCAGCGCCTCCGCATCGCCGAGGCCGAGGCGTGAGGCGAAGTGACTGAAGTCATCGCCCTGACCCGACTTGGGTACCGACAAGGTCGCGGAGGTGAAGATCCAGGCTGCGGGCCGCGATTCCACCAGGCCGCGGAACCGTTCGGAGATGTCGAACGGCAGCAAGCCCAGCGAAAAGACCCGGCCGTTCGACTCGCTGGTACGCGCGCCTTCATCGTCAGTGCAGAGCGCGATCCGCTCGAGCGCCGCGGCCAGTTCAAGCGCCCGCGCCGCCACCTGCTCGACGGCCGGCTCGCGCGAGGCATCGCCCAGCACCGTCGCGTAGTCGCGCAGCGCTGAAGCCGCAGCCAGCGTCGCCCCCTCGGGATCGGCGCGCGAGGCCAGCGCGGCGAGCACGGCGCCGATCGCCGCTTCCACCGCACGTCCAGACTGGCCGATCTCGGCCAGCGAACCGCCGGCGCGCAGCAGCGCCGCACGCCCCTCGGCGAGCACATGTTCGAGTTGGCGGCTCGAGATCTGGACACCAAAGAATTGGGTGGCAAGGTCCGGCAGTTGGTGCGCCTCATCGAGGATCACCGCATCGGACGTACCGAGCAGGTCGCCGAAGCCATCTTCCTTCAGCGCAAGGTCGGCGAGCAGCAGATGATGGTTGACGATCACCAGGTCCGCCGCCTGCGCCTCCCGGCGTGCCGCCACCACATGGCAGTTCGCAAACTCCGGGCAGCGCGTGCCAAGACAGTTATCGCGGGTCGAGGTCACCTTCGACCAGAGGCCATGGCCCTCGTTGAGACCGGCCACCTCGGCAAGATCGCCCGTTTTGGTCACCAACGCCCAGGACTCGATCCGCGCGAGCATCGGTTCAACGCGCGCCAGCCCATCCAGCGTGCCCTGCGCCACTTCGCGCTTCAGCCGGTAGGTGCAGAGATAGTTCGCGCGCCCCTTGAGCAAGGCAACCCGCGCCGGGGCGCCGATGGCCCCCGCCACCAGCGGTACGTCCTTGGCAAACAACTGGTCCTGCAGGGTTCGGGTGCCCGTCGACACCAGCACCCGCAGACCCGCGAACAGCGCCGGCACGAGGTACGCGAAGGTCTTGCCGGTGCCGGTGCCGGCCTCGACGAGCAGCGGCCGACGCGCCTCGAGGGCCGCGGCGACGGCCGTCGCCATGCGCCGCTGCGCCTGACGCGGCACGAAGCCGGGCAGATGCCGGGCCAGCGGCCCGGCCGGGCCGAACATGTCGTCGATGGCCTGCATGGGGGGCGGACGCTACCGCCCGCTCAGGTCATGTACAAGACCCGCGGGGCGGACCCCGGAAACGGCACCGCGGGGACGGTCGAAAGTCAACTCGCTATACTTGCCGGCCCTCCAATTACCTTCGCTTCCAGGGACAACTTGATGGCCACAGCCGCATCGACCATGCCGCCCCTGTCGGGAATCTCCAAACCGGTTACCGACTGGGTTGCCTCGGTACGCGAATTGACCCAACCGGACGCCGTCCACTGGGTCGAGGGCTCGGACAGCGAGTACCACGCCTTCATCGAGCAGCTGCAGAAGAGCGGCGAGTTGCTCAAGCTCAACGAGCAGCACTACCCCAACTGCTTCCTCGCCCGCTCGCATCCCTCGGATGTGGCGCGGGTCGAACACCTGACCTTCGTCTGCACCACAGACAAGGACGACGCGGGTCCGAACAATCACTGGATGGCGCCGGCCGAAGCCCACGCCAAGATGCGCGAGCTGTTCCGCGGCTGCATGAAGGGCCGCACGCTCTATGTCGTCCCCTACTGCATGGGCCCGATCGACTCGCCCTACTCGCGCTGCGGGGTGGAAATCACCGACAGTGCATACGTCGTCATCAACATGATGCTGATGACGCGCGCCGGCCGGCCCGCGCTCGAGCGCATTGCCCGCGACGGCAGCTTCGTCAAGGGCCTGCATTCGATCGGCGAGCTCGATCCGAACCGGCGTTTCATCATGCACTTCCCCGAGGAACTCGCGATCGAGAGCTTCGGCAGCGGCTACGGCGGCAACGCGCTGCTCGGCAAGAAATGCCATGCGCTGCGCATCGCCAGTCACCAGGCGCGCAGCGAAGGCTGGCTCGCCGAGCACATGTTGATCGTCGGGCTCACCAGCCCGCAGGGTGAAACCCATTACGTCGCGGCCGCCTTCCCCTCGGCCTGCGGCAAAACCAACCTTGCCATGCTGATCCCGCCGGACAGCATGCCCGGCTGGAAGGTGACGACGGTCGGTGACGATATCGCCTGGCTGCATCCGGGGCCGGACGGACGGCTGTACGCGATCAACCCGGAGGCGGGCTACTTCGGTGTCGTGCCGGGTACCAACGCCCGTACCAACCGCAACGCGTTCGAGATGATCCAGCGCGACACGCTGTTCACCAACGTGGCCCTCACCGCCGACAACCAACCCTGGTGGGAAGGGCTCGAGTCGGGCCAGCCGGTGATCGACTGGCAGGGACGGCCGTACGACGCCGCCAACGGTCCTGCCGCACAACCGAATTCGCGCTTCACGGTCTCGGCCAAGCGCAACCCGCGCTATGCGCCCGAAGCCGACAGCCCGCGCGGCGTGCCGATCTCCGCGATCATCTTCGGCGGTCGCCGGCGCGGCGTGGCGCCGCTCGTGTACGAAGCGCGCGACTGGGACCATGGGGTGCTGGTCGGCGCCTCGGTAGCCTCCGAGACGACCGCCGCCGCGATTGGTCAGGCCGGTGTGCTGCGCCGCGACCCCATGGCGATGAAGCCCTTCGCCGGCTACAACTTCGGCGACTACTGGGCGCATTGGTTTGCCATGGGCCGCAAGCTCAAGCAGCCGCCAAAGATTTATCACGTCAACTGGTTCCGCCGCGACGGCGACGGCAAGTTCCTCTGGCCGGGTTTCGGCGACAACCTGCGGGTGCTCGACTGGATCCTCAAGCGCTGCGCGGGCTCGACCGGTGCCACCGAAACGCCGATCGGCAACCTGCCGCGGGCGGCGGATCTCAACCTCGCGGGGCTGGATATCGCTGCGGCTGCGCTCGACGAGTTGCTTGCGGTGAAAACCGAGGAGTGGCGCGCCGAGGCGGCTGACATGGCGAAGTACTTCGACGAGTTCGCGGAGCGTACGCCGGCCTCGCTGCGTGCCGAGGTGAAGGCGCTGCAGCAACGCCTCGGTTGAGGCGTCGACTGATGCGCGTCCTACCCCGTGTTCTCCGGGTCACGGTCGCGGCTACGGCCGTGGCCGTGCTCGGCACCCTCGCCGCGCCGCTCCTCGCGCAATCGCGGAACGCTGCCGCACCGACCGCTGCCGCACCGACCGCTGCCGCGCAGACTGCCAGCGCGGTCGCCACGCCCGCCACGGCCAGCGCTGAGCCGGCACCGCCGCCGCCGGTGCTGCTCTCGCGCGATGCGCTCGCAGGCGCCGTCGGGGTGCGTGACGTCGCGCAGCGCTCCGACGAGGGCTACCGGCTGCTCGAGGAACTCACCACCGAGGTCGGCCAGCGCTTCGCAGGCACGGCTGGTGACAAGGCGGGCGTGGAGTGGGCGGTGCGGACCCTGCAGTCGCTCGGCTTCGCCAACGTGCATACACAGGAAGTGGTCGTGCCACGCTGGGTGCGCGGCGAAGCCAGCTTCCAGGTGCTCGCGCCCTACCCGATGTCGATGGTGACCACCGCGCTCGGCGGCAGTATCGGCACGGCCGACGAGGGTCTCGAGGCACCGATCGTCATGGTGCAGGACATCGCCGCGCTGCAAGCGCTGCCGGAGGGCACAGTTCGCGGCAAGATCGTGTTCTTCAATGGCCGTACCGAGCGCACGCGCGACGGCAGCGGCTACGGCAAGGCCGTGCGCTCGCGCACCGAAGGACCGAGTGTCGCCGGCGCGCTGGGTGCGGTCGGCGTAGTCATTCGCTCGATCGGCACCAGCAAGAATCGCATCGCGCATACCGGCACGCTGTCGTACAACGTGTCGTCGCCCCGCATCCCCGCGGTGGCCATCTCCAACCCGGATGCCGATCTCCTCGAGCGGCAACTCGCGGCGACGCGGCCGGACGGCAAGGCCGCGGGCTCACAGGTGACGGTCCGCATGCGCGTGACCGCGCGCGACCTGCCACAGGTGCGGTCGGCAAATGTCATCGGCGACATCCCGGGCACCGACCTCGCCAATGAAATCGTCCTGATCGGCGCGCATCTCGACTCCTGGGACACCGGACAGGGCGTGCAGGACGACGGCGCCGGCGTCGCGATCGCCATTGCAGCAGCGCGTGCCGCGGCCGCAGTGAACCCGAAGCCACGACGCACGCTGCGCGTCGTGCTGTTCGCCAACGAGGAGTTCGGTCTCTCGGGCGCCGCGCGCTACCCTGCCGCGGCGGGTGACGAGAGCGTGCAGCAACATGCGTTCGCGATGGAAGCGGATCTGGGCGATGGCCCGGTCTGGAAGCTCTCGGCGCGCGTACCGGACACCTACTGGGCAGCGGTCGAACAAGTGCAGCGCGTGGTGAAATCGCTGGACGTGGAACTCGGCGACAACACCGCCGGTGGCGGCGCGGATCTGGGTCCGCTGCGCCGTCAGGGCGTGCCGATCCTTGCGCCGCAACTCGATGCCAGCACCTACTTCGACGTACACCACACCGTCAACGACACGCTTGATCAGGTCGACCCGGCCCATCTGCGTCAATCGACCGCGGTGTTCGCCGTGGCCGCGTATGCCGCGGCGATGATCGACGGCCCGGTGCCGCGCCTCACCGCCGATCAGGCCCGCTGACCGATGCGCGAGTTCGACGCCGACGCCGTGATCGTGGGCGCCGGGGCGGTCGGGCTCGCCTGCGGCTATGCGCTCGCGCAGCGCGATCTCTCGGTCATCGTGCTCGAGGCCGGGCCACGCATCGGCGAGGGCGTTTCCTCGCGCAACTCCGAAGTCATCCACGCCGGCTTCTACTACCCGACCGATTCTCTGAAGGCGCGACTCTGCGTGCAGGGCCGTCGCCTGCTCTACCCGTTCCTCGAGCGGCACGGCGTGCATCACTGGCGTTGCGGCAAACTCGTGGTCGCGACCAACGAGGCGGAAATCCCGGCGATCGAGAAGATGTACCGGCAGGGACTGACCAACGACGTCGAAGGTCTGCGCATGATCGACGCCGCCGAGGCGCGCGCGCTGGAACCCGAACTGCACTGCGTCGCGGCGATGTACTCGCCCGAGAGCGGCGTATTCGACTCGCATGGCTACATGCTCGCGCTGCGTGGCGAGATCGAAAATCGCGGTGGTCATGTGGTCTGCGACTCGCCGTTCATCGGTGCCGAACCGCTGGGTGACGGCAACGGCGCCGCGTCCGGCGGCGACGCCGATTCCGGCGGCTGGCGGGTGCGCATTGGCGGCGATGCAGCGAGCACTCTGCAGAGCCGCTACCTCGTCACGGCGCCCGGACTCGAGGCACAGGAAGTCGCCGCACTGATCGAAGGCTTCCCTGCGGCGCAGATTCCGTCTCGTCACCTCGGCAAGGGCGTTTATTTCCGCGTCAACGGCAAGGCGCCGTTCAATCGCCTCATCTACCCGCCGCCGATCCCGGGCGCGCTCGGCACCCACTACCGCAAGGACCTCGGCGGCCAGGCCGTGCTCGGCCCTGACCTCGACTACGTCGATACGGTCGACTACTCGATCGATCCGGCGCGTGAGCAGAGTTTCTACGAGAACGTCCGACGCTACTGGCCGACGCTGCCCGAAGGCTCGCTACGCCCCGACTACGCCGGCATACGACCGAAGATCCATGGTCCCAGCGAAAAGCAGCCCGACTTCCGCATCGACGGCACCGACACGCATGGCACCGCAGGGCTCGTCACGCTGTTCGGCATCGAAAGCCCGGGACTCACGAGTTCGTTGGCGAT
>CAZIRD010000098.1:0-10431 GCA_964541625.1 uncultured Acidibacter sp. | reverse complement strand
GTGGCGGATGAGTAACGCCGCGGAGACCATGACCTGAACTCAACGAGGTGATCAGTTACCGCCTCGCGAAACCGCAAGCGAAAGCCGATAGACGTCCGTGACGCTGCGCGATGGCGCGTGTCCCTGCGGTGTATCCGAGGCGTAATCACCGCATGAGCCGCAGTGATTATCGTTACCTCCGGCAGTAAAAAAGCTGGCTACGCTTCACTCAAGACGAGCTGGATTGATCAGCCTCACGAGCATATCGCGCTCATCCACCTGCACGGTACCCTCGCCGCGACTTGGGAGATTTCTCCAGCCCCTTCAAGAGCGCGCGAAGTCGTGATCGTCGGACTACCGTGGGGACGCCGACGGGACAGGGACCGGCCTGCGCATCCGCATGAAGTGGCTCCAGTCATCGACATACTCACCCGACCATTTTTCAGGAGCCGACAGGAAAGCCGAGAAATGTTTGAGTGCGTACGCCCGCACCGGTGCGGGGACTTCATCGAGCGAGTCGATCTTTCGGGCCATGAGGTGGTTGTAGATGAACCCTGGCGTACGTCCCATAAGCATCCACGGTCGCCACGGCTTGTGACTGTGCCAGGCAGCGGTAATCCGCGGCGTTGCGACGTCACGAAGCAGAACCTCGTTGGCGTCGGCTGACCAAGTGTTGTGCTCCGAGTAGACAAGTCGGTCACCGGTCGACTCAAGCGGCCAGTCTTCCGGCTTGAGTGGATTGCGTCGCGACGCCTGAGCATCGAGCGGCATGAGCAACTGGTCGCCTTGGACCACCAACGGCAGCTGGAACTCCTTGGCGGCGCCGGCCACGTCCCGTAGCAACCGCCAGCCACCTGTGCTGAGCGGCCGCGATGGATCAATGGCGAAATTGAGTGGTCCGTTGCGCAGATGCCAGACATCCAGCGTCCTGCCCGTCAACGGATTGCGCCAACTCTCAAGCACTTCGCCAGAGGCGAGATCCGTGAACAAACCCACCTCGTTTGCGAGGAAACGGACGCTGCCATCGGGCTGCATGAAAGTCCGCGATGGGCTGATGCCGCTCATTCCGTAAAGCGGCGTGGTCACGCCTTGTTGGTCGACGACGAAAGTGACGCCCGAGTAATGGATGGTCACTTCGAGCCCATCGGTTTCGCTGCAGGTGAGCTTGCGAAACACCCGCAGCGCCTCTGCCGGGGTCAGTGATAACGGTCCAGAAGCGGGCACGAGCGGCGACGGCGCGCCGCGGGTGCTGCTTGGTGCCGCGACGGCTGAGGCCATACCGACAGGTGATGCCGCAAGTGCCGCGCCAAGGAGAAAGCTTCTGCGACCAAGCAAGGCGACGATCCCGCTCTCGACCATGCTAGCTCCTATATCCGCTGTACGACTTCGAGTGCGGCACGCTCACCGGACTCGAAAGCAGCCTCGGCGCCGCGGTTCATGACCGCAGTGACGTCACCCGCGAGATGCAGGGTTTTCCATGGATTGCGAATGACCGAGCCGAAGCGCGTCACCTGACCCGGCTTCCAGTAGGACCAGTCACCTGCGGCGAAACGCTCGCGGCTCTTGTCCACCACGCGCATGACCCGCAGCGCCCCCTTGGTGGAGGGGCGGATGGCCGCGAGCTCCCGCAACACATACTCGCCAATCTGCTGCTCGGTCATCATGCGGAATCTGCGTGCCTGCGCACCGTAGATGTCGCAGATGATATTGGTGACCTGTCCGCTGGAATCATTAGCGAGGGCGCGCACTGAGTCGATTGCGGTATCGGTCCACATTCCCGGCGGCATGCCGTCCTCGCGCCAGTAGGCACGCTCGGGAACCATGTAGACCTGCAGTGCGTCGGTGTACGGTAACTCGTTGATTGCCTGGGCCTGCAGCGCGGGCAGACCTGGGTTGATGGCAATGTCGCGCAATACCGTGAACGGCAGCGTACTGATGATACGTTTCGCTTCGTAGCGACTACCATCTGCACAGCTGACGGCGACGTCGCGATCGGTGAGGTCGATCTGCACCACCGCTTTGCCAAACACAATGTCACTCTTCAGCGCCGCAGCCATACCCTCCGGAAGGCGCTGGTTGCCCGTCACGATGCGACGGGCCTCCCCCGCCATGCGCTCCCAACTGCGGGTCGCCCAGTGCCAACTGCGCATGTCGTGCAGCGCTGACGTCTGTTCGATACCCCCGGCGAGACTGCTTTGGTCGGCCAGTGTGAGCACCGCCTCGCTGAGTCCGCGATCACGCAGCAGCTGTGCGGTCGATACGTCGAACCGAGCCAGCCGTGGCGAGATCCAGTCGTCCAGCTCCTTGAGCGGTGTATCACGCAGCAGGTAGGTGGCAAGGATCATGTCCGGCAGCAGCTTGCGATCCGCTTCCGGCAGGGGATTTAGAGGGGACGCCGGCCACTCCTCGTGCAGAACCATGCGACCACCGATGTAGAGCATCCGTGTCGCCTCGGTTTTCCGCAGCTGTGGAGGCACCTCGAGTGGCAGCCGCAACTGGCGACAGACATCCAGAACGCGCGCGTATAGGCCGCCGATGACCGCTAATCCTGCCTCGGGTCGCCCTGGCACCTCATCGAGGGTGATGACGCGACCCCCTACGCGATGGCTCGCCTCGAGAATGATCACCTTCGCGCCCTCGCGCTCAAGGATGCGGGCCGCGTTTAGACCGGACAAGCCGGCGCCGATGACGATCACGTCGGGCTTGCGAGCCGCGGCGATCGCCCGCCGGGGTAGTGCTGCAACGGCCGTCAGGGTAGCGAGGCACGCGATAGCGTTTCGTCTGTTACGGTTCATCGAACTTCTCCCCTCATCGGTCGCAGCCCTTCGAGTATCGGATTGAGCAGTGCGGCGTCGTCCCAGCGCTCGCGCCGGGTGTCATTCATGCGTCCGGGCGCACCCACATGCAGTACGACCAGTTTCTCGGAAGGCACCGCATACAGCCGATGTACGTACCCGTCGACCAGCAGCACGTCCGGCCGCGCGAAACGTTCGCCCACCAGCGAGAAATAGTTGACCCGCGGCGACAGACGACGCTCGCGCAGATACGGTTCGCCCAACCAAAGAAAACCAAAGTTCGGGTTGACGGCCGAGGGTGTCGCCAGCTGCCGCAACCACGCCGCCGGGACGATCTGTCGCCCGGCGAAGCGACCCCTGTCGGCCAGCAGGACGCCAAGATTCAGCCAGTCGAGCGCCGATGCGAACAGCGCCGCGTTGTGGTACGCGAGTCCGTTCGGGCGATCGAGCCACACCTCGGCATCTCGATTTCCGAGAGGACGCCAAAGACTGTCTGCGAGATAGTTGGCGTAACGACGGTGTGTAGCCCGTTCAAGGATGAGTCCGAGGAGCTCCGGTACGGCGTAGTTGTATTCGAAGACCGTGCCGCGCGAAAACTCGGTCGGCCAATCGAGGATCGCCTGCTGCCGGTTTCCGCCGAAGAAGAGTCTCGTCGCAAGTTTCGCCGGATCGGTGCTGTCTTTGTAGAGTTGCAGACCTGCACTCATCTGCAGTAGATCAACGATGCGAATGCTGCCGCGCGGATCGTCGCGCCACTCCGGGATGTAGTCCTGCACGCGGTCCTCGACCGACTTGATCCGCCCCTCGCCAACCGCCACGCCGGTCAGCAGTACGAGCGGCAACCAGTGCATGTGGTAGGAATTGAAGCGCGCAGACGGATCGAAACCCGGCGCCAGCCAAGCGTGCTGCAGCACGCCGTCACGCCAGACCAGCAGGGCGCGCCCGTCGTGGCTCGCCGAGTAATTGCTTGCCTGCTCAAGCGCAACCGCATCGATATCGCGGCGCGTCGTCTGCGGCAAGGAGAGCACAGCCCCGGGCGCGCCCGATACCACCTCGCGTGGCATGAACCAGTCGTCAGGCCAAGGCGAGGACTTTGGCAGCGACGCCAAGCGGGTTCCGAGCTGGGGGTCAGCGACCGACGACGGCGTGGCCGGCTCGGCAGCCGCTTCGCGACCAACGGCGGATCCGCTTGATCCGGTAATCGCCAGCAGCAACGACATCGCGACGCAACGCATTGCTCTCATCCTTCACGCTCCTCGAAAAGGGCCACTGTGTAGGCGCCAGACCCCTCGCGAAGCGGGCGGATCTCCTTCTGGTACTCATCCGAGTACCAGAACTTCTCGAACATCTCGAGGCAGGGGTAGCGCTCGACTACGAAGCCGCGATCCGCCGGCCATTCGCCCTCGAGCACCTTCAGCGGCGGACTGACCGCCTTGTACTGACCGGAATGTCTGCGCACGATCTTTGTTCGGCGCAACGCTTCGCCGTAGGCGGCGGATTTGCTGCGATCAAGGTGATCGATCCAGACCACCAGCATCACCGGACGTGTGCAGTTTGCCGGCATCTCGACCGGCACCGGTGCGACCTGCGCTTCCGCCGCGGTGACGAGTCGCTCGACTGCGGTGGTATGACCGATGACGATGCCGATGCCAACCGCGAGCACGATCCTGAAAGCACTCCATCTGCTGCCCATCCTGCTTACCTCCGTGGCGATCTGGATTTCATATACAGGGCGTTTGCGGTGACATATTCACCCGTCCATCTCGCTGGCGGCTCAGTGAACCCCGGCAGCTCGCGAGTCGTGAACTCCGCGACTGCTGGTGACAGATCGGCCATGCCGCCGATCCGCCGCGCGCTCAGGATGGTCAGTACCCTGCCAGGTGCAGCACCCATCAACATCCATGGATGCCATGGCTTCAGGCTCTGCAACGACGCCTCGAAGGGAATCTCCCCTTTCGACTCGTCGAGCAGATCCGTCAGTCGGACGAAGTACTGCGAGTGTTCGGAGGAGTTCAGCAACGGCCCGCTCGATTCGAGTGGCCAGGAGGTCGGATCGAACGGGTTCTTCCGCTCTGCCACGACATCCGTGGTGAAGGAGGCTACGTCGCCCCACAGCCGCCAATCGAGCCGAAATCCGGCACCTGCAGCAGGAGCCGCCCTCTCGAACGCTCCGAAAGCCGGTTTTGCAGGATCGAGCTCATAGTTGACCGGGCCGTTGCGGTTATGGAAGACCTCGACCATGCGGTCATTGAACGGATTACGCCACTCTCGCAGCGGCTCTCCGCTCGCCAGATCGGTGTAGATCGAGAACTCGGCGAAAAGGAAACGTACGCGGTCACCTTCCATGGGCAGTGCACGCAGTGATCCCATACCCTCTATCCCGTATAGCGGCCGGGTACGCCCGGAGAGGCCATCGACACCGAAGCAACGGCCTATGTATTGCACGCGGCCGACGCGTCCTGGGGCGAGACTCGAAGTGATCCGCGTCAGCGCCCTGACGTTGAACGCGGGCTCCTCAAGTATCGGGGGCATCGCGCCGTCCGCAGCCTTCAGCATGCCGGCGGGGTTGTCTGCAACTGCTTCCTGCGTCGAGGCCGCGAATGCCGTGAGCCCCGCACCCGCCGCGCCAAACAGGGCGCGACGGGTCCAGGTTGATCGGTTGTCTTCAGCGTGCACAGACATAATCAGCAGACGCTCAGAATCGGTAACTCGCCGTGACCCCCGCCTCCCGGCCCCGACGCAGCGTCAACTGGTAGCCGTATTGCGGGATGGCATTCAGATCGCTGAACCGCGTCGCAAACGACGGCGCATCGTCGTCGGTGACATTGTTGACCCAGAGCGTCACCGTCCACGCCTCGGCCTCGAGTCCGGTCCGCAAGTTGAGGTTCTCCATCGGCGGATTGGTGGCAGTGTTGATTTCGGCCATCGGCATCCGTCCGCGCTTGATGAAATCAGCGCGGGTGATCCACCTCAGCCCATTGCCCACGGGCTGACGCCACGCAGCGCCCAGCGAAGCGGTGCGCGGTGGCGTGTTTTGCAGCTTTTCACCTCGCGGACACAGGCGATTGCCGGTCAGATTGAGGCAGACGTCCGACAGGAAGTTCAGATATTCCGCATCGGTGTAGGCATAGGAGGCGTACAACTCGAGTTGATCGGTAGCGAGCCAACTTCCCTCGAACTCGAAACCCTGTATCCGGGTCTTGCCGACGTTGGCGTTGACGATGATCGGTCGCGGCGTGGTTTGGCCGGGCGGGGTGACCACGAGTTGCTGCTGCGTAGTCTGGTTGTCCCAGTTGACCTGATACAGCGCCGCTGCGAGCGATACCCGCCCGTCGAGAAGACGCATGCGGCTGCCGAGCTCGTAGCTCCAGAGTTCCTGCTCCTTGACGTTGATGAACTCGGGCGGCGTGCCGGAGACCGTGTTGAACGATGCCGGTCGGCTTCCCTTGGAGGCCGAGAGATAGAACGTACGATCCTCCGACGGCTTCCAGTCGAGGATGGCCCGCGGCAGGAAATTCTTGCTGGTCTGATCATTGGTCCTGACGCCGGCGGGGTTTCGCACCGTGATCCGGTCGTCCTGATATCGTCCATCGAGCGACAGCGTCATGGTCGGCGCGAAAGCCCACGACAGGCTCGCGTACACGGACTTGTTGACCGAGATCCGGGGATTCGCAGCGACCACCGAAGGCGCCAACTGCGGGATCGCGTAGTAGCCGTCGAACCAGTAGACGCCGACGAGTCCGCGCAGCGCGCCGGCGCCATTCCAGGTCAGACGCAAATCCTGCGAGGTATCGCGCAGCGTTTCCGTGAAATGCGAATGGAAGGCACCGCCCGATGAACGCAGCGGCGTTCCATCGCCATCGATGTAGTAATCGAAGCGCTCGTCGTTGTAACTGGTAGTCGAGGACACCTCGAACGCATCTCGCGTCCATACGGCTCGCAGGTAGTTGCGCTGCTGGTCAGTTCGTCGATAGCCACCCCCGACATCAGCAAGGTTCAACGACACGCTACTCGGCACCGGCACGTCGCCGCATAGATAGCGCCGTGTGCCGCCGAGACTGCAATTGTTGACAGCGGAGCCGACGATCGCCACCGCACTGTGTCCGTCGTTGAACTTGACCAGCGAGGATCGCAGCGTGATGTCGATTCCGTCAGCGGGCTTGAACCGCAGCGCCAGCGCACCGCCGCGTGTACGCTCGACGCCGATTGGCGCTCCGTCGAGTCCGTTGCGCCATTGGCCACCGTAGTCGTGGAACTGCCCGCTCAACCGGAACTCCAGCACATCGCGCTGGATGGGCCCGGAAACGGCCAGTGACGCATCCCGGAGACCGTTCTGGCCGATCGACGCCACGGCACGCCCCTCGAAGTCAGGGGTTGGCCCTTTGGTCACGTAGTTGATGGCGCCGGCAAACGTGGCTCGACCGAAGAGCGCCGATTGCGGTCCGCGGATGATTTCCACGCGTTCGATGTCGTTACTGAAGTCGAGTGTGCGCGCCAGACCTTGCACAAAGACTCCGTCGATGAATGAGGAGGTGTGCTGATCGGCACGGAACACCGAATTGACCGAAGCACCGCGCACGAAAGGCTGATCGGTGAGACGGCCTGCGTCCTGCATCGCGAATCCCGGCGTTCGACGCGCAAGGTCGACGATGTCCCGAACACCCGCCTCTTCGAGCTCGCGGGCCGTGAAGGCGGTGACCGCAAGCGGCGCGTCGACCAGGCGCTCCGCGAACTTGCGTGCCGTCACCGTGATTTCCTCAAGTTGCACGGCTTTCGACTCGGAATTTTTCGAATCTGGCGCAGCGCTCTCCTGCGCTACTGTGGAATCGACGCTTGCTCCGGCAGCGAGGGCGATGACCGCAATTCGCAACCGATTTCTTTTTTGAGAGTTCATTTCGAAAAACCTCCACCAAGTATTCACGAGATCAAACCGTTCCATCGACCATCGCTCAGGGTATCGGCGTACGCTGCTCCTTGAAGTGCGCGTCATTGAGTTTGTATTGACCATGGAAGTCGGTACCGATGCGCAGGATTTCCGGCAGATGTCGCTCGATGTAGCGACTGACAGGTTTCGGCACGACCGAGAGGTCGGCAATCTGGAAAGCCGTCTTCTGCTGCAGGATCTTGCCGGGTCGATTTCCCATCAGCATCCACGGCTCCCACGGCTTGAAAGTCTGGAAGTCGCCGCGGAACGACGGGATGACTGCGAGCGAACGGTCCTCGATCTCGGCCCGCTTTCCCTCCCAGCGGTAGGACTCGAACGTCTCCCACCATTCGCCAACGGACTCCCGTTTCCAGACTGCGGGGTCCAGACGATTTTTGAGCCGGGTGCGCACGATCGCGTCGCCATAGGCCATGTCGCCGCGGAAACTCCAGTCGAGCACCAGCTTGCGCGGCAGGTCTTCGTCGTTCGCCATCGCGTAGTGCTCGGGCATCTTCGCCGGGTCGATCGTGTAGTCGAGCGGTCCGTCCCGGTACTGGAATACGTTGCACCACTCGTCAGTCAGCGGATTACGGAAGCGCTCCAGTACCTCGCCCGTCTTCCAGTCGGTGAACAGGATCACCTGTCCGGCAAGATACCGGTAGGCACCACCACCCACGGGGTAGGTACGAACGGCAGCCACCGACTCGAGCCTGAAGAGCGGCCGAAAGCTTTGCGCATCGGTCATCGCGAATGCCGGGCCGAAGACATACAGGTAGGCGAGCTGGCCGGGGTCGACCGAACCCCACATGCGGGACAGGGTGAACAGGTTGTCACCAGGATCCGCGTAGTCGAACTTGCCCGGTCGCGGCGGACGCCCAAGCGAGCTCGACGCGGCCCTCGCCGTCGTCGAGGGGCTGCCCAACGTGGCGAGGGCAGACGACAATAGACCGGTGCGTAGCAAATGCCTTCGCGCGTGGTTGGGTTCGTACCCCGTATCAGTCATCTTTCGTGCCCCCCGTTTCAGCCTCATCGCCCAAGGATCGCCCTGTGCACGTCGACTTGTGCAATACCCCGCTGGGGGTGTCCACGGAAATGTCGTGGAGTCGCGGTTTTCGTCGTGAAAGCCGCATCGCCGGCACGGTTGATGTCGCGAACGGCAGCTCGCGACACCGCTCCGACTCGCGTTGACGGTCGCGGGAGACGGGTGCGACCATCTTGCCGAGCATGATCAAAGACAACGACTCCGCCGGCATCGTGCAGGCCCAGCGCGGCGAACCCTTCCGACGCAGCGCAGTGCTCTGGGACCCCATGCCGCGGGCGCATGTGATCGTCTTTTACCTTGGCATCCCGCTTCTGATGAGCGTGATATTCGGGATCAACCACACGGGACTCGCACGATTCCTGCCGCCGTTGATCGGGATCCCCTACTGGGCGGGAATCTGGATCCCTTTCTGGCTGCTGCTGGATGTTTGTACGCGCAGCTCGGCTTTCGCGCTGCGCCCGTGGTCACCGCCGCTATGGCTGATCCTTTTTCTCGGGTCGGCTGTGGCGCTCTTCGTGGTCTCCCCTTACGTCGCCTGGTATGTGGAGCTCGTCCGCCCCCCCGCCGCCAAAGGGCTATGGCAACCACCGCCCTCCCCCTATGCGATGCTCGCCGACATCGAGCGGTTGATCGGCTTCGCGGGTACGCCGCTGTTCTGGATCGCGATCAACTACTACTACGATCGGATCCTCGGAATTCCGCGATACCTCGGACAGCTGGTCGAACTCGCCGGAGACGCCCGCGACGTCCACCCTGACGCGCAGGAATCAGGGCCCGGGGTGGCTCCACATCCCCCTGCCCGTCAGGAGGAGGCGGGAACCGAGCAGTCGATGCCCGGATCCCCCATGTCGATTGCCGCAGCCGGCCCGTTATCGACGACACCGATCGGCTTTAGGGCGCACCTGCCCGCGAAGGTCGGCAACGACATCATCGCCATCCAGGCGGAAGATCATTACGTTCGGGTCCACACGGCTCTGGGCAGTGCGCTCATCCGCTATCGATTCAGCGACGCGCTGCGGGACGTCGCCGACCTTGATGGCCTGCAGGTCCATCGATCCTTCTGGGTGGCGCGTAATTCCGTTAGCCGGGTACGGAATCATGAGGGTGGGCTTCACCTTGTGATGTGCACGGGACTCGAAGTCCCTGTGAGTCGCGCCTACCGTGAGGCGCTTAGGGTCGCCCGGATCCGCGTCTGACTTGACTCGCCCGCTATCGGCCGATCAATGAATTTTTCGAAGGCGAGTTCTTTGAGGAATCCGTAGCGCATTGTGCAGCGGCTTGAAGCCGTGCTGGCGATCTTCATAGCCGCTCGAGCCTGGCGAAGACCCTGCCAAGCAGTCAGTCGTCGTGGTCGTGCGCCATGGGCGGTACTGCGGGTGCGGCGCGTACATAGCGCAGCAGATCCTTCGGCTTCGCGTCGCCCGCACGCTCGCGCAGGAACTCAGCCGTGGTGCGCAACACACCGACCTTCTCAGCCACCGCGGCGGCGATGAACTGGTTCAGCGACACGCCTTCCTCGCGCGCGAGCTGTGCGGCTGCCACCTTGATCGAGTTCGGCAGCTTCAACGGATAGGTGCTCTTGCTCATCGCGGGGACCTCATCGCTTGGGCAACTCCTTCAACAGCACGCCCGTTCACCGCCGCCTCGAGGATCAGCTCGTCTGCAGGATCCCGCAACTGCGGCCGCCAACG
>CAZIRD010000097.1:0-10526 GCA_964541625.1 uncultured Acidibacter sp. | reverse complement strand
TCCAGCGAACCCTCAGCGACCGATCAGCGAGAGGAATTCGCGCCGGGTATCGGCGTTGCTCTTGATCGACCCGCGCAGCGCCGAAGTGACCGTCGCAGTGCCGGTGTGGCGCACGCCGCGCGACTCCATGCACATATGGCGGCACTCGATGACCACCGCGACGCCGATCGGCTGCAGGTGGGTGTCGAGCGCATCGGCGATCTGGTTGGTCAGTCGCTCCTGGACCTGCAGCCTGCGGGCATAGACTTCGACCAGCCGTGAAATCTTTGATAACCCGAGGATGCGCTTGTCGGGCACGTAACCGACGTAGGCTCTGCCAAAGAATGGCGCGAGGTGATGCTCGCAAAGCGAGTACACCGGGATATCGCGCACGATGACCATTTCATCGACGCTCTGCGCGCCGTCCTCGAAAGACTTGAGGATGTCCTCGGGCTTCTCGCGGTAGCCGCGCGTGTATTCCTCCCAGGCCTTGAGAAAGCGCGCCGGAGTCTCGAGCAAGCCTTCGCGGTCCGGGTCCTCGCCGATGTAGGCGAGCAGACTACGGACGATTTCCAGTTCTTTCCTGGTCGGTACGGGTTTCGGAGGGGTCATGGGATGTCCTCGACAGCAAACGTTGCAGTTCCGTCAGCAGGTCTGCGGTCACACGCGGCAGCCCGGTCGGGGCGCCGAGCGCCGCCAGCTGGGTCATCGCGAGCCCCTCTTGACCGCAGGGGTTGATGCGCTGGAACGGCTCGAGATCCATTTCGACGTTCAGCGCGAGGCCATGATAACTCGCTCCCCGACGCACGCGGATGCCGAGGCTGGCGATTTTGCGGTCATCCACGTACACCCCGGGGGCCTTTGGCCGCGTGGCGGCCGATATGCCGTAGCCGGCGAGGCAATCGATGACCGACTGCTCGAGCGCAGTGACGAGATCACGCACACCGAGACCCGCCCGTCGCAGATCGATGAGCGGATAGACGACGAGCTGGCCGGGCCCGTGGTAGGTCACTTGGCCGCCGCGATCGACGCGCACCACCGGGATATCGCCCGCATCGAGGACGTGCAGCGGATCGGCGTTCATGCCGAGCGTGTAGACCGGCGGATGCTCGAGCACCCAGATCTCGTCTGCGGTCGTCGGGGTGCGCTCGTCGGTGAAGCGCTGCATCGCCTGCCAGACCGGCAGGTAGTCGACGCAGCCGAGATTACGGACGAGGCTGGGCACCGGCCGCGAGCGCCGCGTTGTCGAGGCCGGCGTTGTTGCCGGCGAGTGCCTGCTCGGCGCGATAACTCGAGCGCACCAGCGGTCCGGAGACGCATTCGCGAAAGCCGACCTGCAGCGCCCAGTCGCGATAGCGGTCGAACTCCTCGGGACTCACGAAGCGCGCCACGGGCAGATGGTTGGCGGTCGGCTGCAGGTATTGGCCGAGCGTCAGCAGGTCCACGTCGTTCGCCCGCAGATCGGCAAAGGTGACGCGGATTTCGTCCTCGGTCTCACCCAGCCCGAGCATCAGGCTGGTCTTGGTGAGCACGTCGGGGCGATGGCGCTTGGCATGCGCCAGCACGCGCAGCGTCTGCTCGTAACCGGCGCGTGGATCGCGTACCGGATGAGTCAGACGCCGGACGGTCTCGACGTTCTGCGCAAACACGTCCAAACCAGAATCGACCACGGTCTCGACGTCGGCCAGCACGCCCTGGAAATCAGGCGTCAGCGCCTCGACGGCGGTTTGCGGCGATATTTCCTTGATCGCTTTCACCGCGGCGGCGAAGTGACCGGCACCGCCATCGGGCAGGTCGTCGCGATTGACGGAAGTGAGCACGACGTAACGCAGCTTCATCAGCGCCACGGTACGCGCGGTATTGCGGGGCTCCTCGGGATCGAGCCAGCCGCGCGGATTGCCGGTGTCGACGGCACAGAACCGGCAGGCGCGCGTGCATACCTCGCCCATCAGCATGATGGTCGCGGTACCGGCGTTCCAGCACTCGCCGATATTGGGGCACTTGGCCTCCTCACAGACGGTTGCCAGTCGATGCTCGCGCACGGTGCGGCGGACAAAATCGTAGTTGGCACCGGCCGCGAGCGGTGCCTTCAGCCACCGCGGTTTGCCGCCGGGGACGCGGGCCGGAGCGTCGGCGGTCGCCTTGATGCCGTCGCGGATCGCCGCAAAGCCCTGCGCCGTGCGGTACTTCTCGCCGCTCTGTACCCGGCGGTCCCCGCCAGGAACGTCTTCCTTGTCCACGACCTTGTTCACGAGCGCAGTTTACGCGACGGGCGACTGGTCGCGTCGCCCGGTCAGCTCAGCCATTGGCGCCGCCGGCGAGGCGCTCGTCGAGTTCGCGCAGTCGCTCGGGTGTACCGATGTCGGACCAGAGGCCGCGATAGATGCGGCCGCGCAATGTTCCTGCCGCGGCAGCCGAGCGCAGCAGCGGTAACAGCGGAAATCTGCCGGGTTGCAGACCGGCGAAGAATTCCGCCCGGTAGACGGCTATCCCCGAGAAGGTGAATCGCGGCGGCGCATCGGGCGCGGCGAGGCGCACCGGATCGGCGAGCACATCGAAGCCGCCATCCACCCGCGGCAGCAGGGCGAAATCGCCCTGCGGATGCTGCGGCGGGTTCGGCACCAGGATAAGGCTGGCCGTGGCCTCGGCATCGAGCAGCGGCAGGCGTGCGAAATCGAAGTCGGTCCAGATGTCGCCGTTGACCACCAGAAACGGCTCGCTGCCGAGCAGCGGCAGGGCGTTGACGATGCCGCCGGCGGTCTCGAGCGCTGCGCCGTGTTCATCGCTGTAGCGGATCCGCACGCCGTAACGACTGCCGTCGCCGAGCGCCGCGACGATCTGCTCGCCGAGCCATGCGTGGTTGATGACGATGTCGCGGACTCCGGCGCGTGCGAGCGCCGCCAGATGCCAGGCCAGCAGCGAGCGCCCCCCCACCTCGAGCAGCGGCTTCGGACAGCGGTCGGTCAGCGGTCGCATGCGCTCGCCGCGACCCGCGGCGAGGATCATCGCTTTCACGTGCGCGCCCGGGCATTGGCTGCCGCGAGTTCGGGCACGATGCGCTGTTCCAGCCAGAGCCCAAACTCGCGCAGGGGCAGGTGCCGCGCGCAGGTGTCGCGCACGTAATCGAGCGTCAGCGGCAGATCGTCGAGATAGCCGGCCTTGCCGTCGCGCCACCAGAGCCTGGCAAAAATACCGAGTACTTTGATGTGCCGCTGCACGCCGATGAGGTCGAACCAGCGCAGGTACTCGCGCTCGCTGGTCCCGCAGAGTGCCGAGGCGCCGCGGCGCAGCAACTGCTCGCGATAGCCGCGCAGCCAGCTCTCGACCGTCGCCCGCGGCCAGCGGATGTAGCAATCCTTGAGCAGCGACACCGGGTCGTAGCCGACCGGACCGGCGAGCGCGTCCTGGAAGTCGATGACACCTGCGCGGTCACCCGCAAGCACCATGAGGTTGCGCGAGTGAAAGTCGCGATGCACGAACACCACCGGCTGGGCGAGCGCTTCGTCGATCAACCACGCGAAGCTGCGCTCGAGCAGCGCGCGCTCGCTTGCGGTGAGTTCGATCTGCAAGTGCCGGCCGCAGAACCACTCGGGCATGAGTTCGAGTTCGCGACGCAGCGCCGCGGCGTCGTAGGGCGGCAGCTCGCGAGCAGCCTCGCGGCCATCGACCTGGATGCGCTCGAGGGCCTGCAGCGCCGCGCCGTAGAGCGCTTCCGCCCGCCCGGGTCGGCGCAACTCGCCGAGGAAGGGCGTCGAGCCGAGATCCTCGAGCAGCACGAAACCGCGCGGCCTGTCGACGGCATACACCGCTGGAACATGCACGCCCGCGGCGTGCAGGAGTGCGGCAACTTTGAGGTAAGGACCGATGTCCTCACGATCGGGAGGAGCATCCATCACCACCAAACTGCGCCCGTCGCGCAGGCAGGCGCGGAAATAGCGGCGGAAACTCGCATCGGCCGATGCGACCTTGATGGCGTCGACCGCGTAGCCGAGGTCCTGCGCAATCCAGCGCGACAAAAGTTCGAGGCGGGCGTCCGTCAAGGGCATTGAAATCCGCGGTCGGAAAGCAGTGGGCCATTATAATGGTCGGCGTCATGAACCCGCCGCGCCGCCTTGATCTCGCCATCGTCCTCGCGGCACTCGCCGCGCTGCCGGTCGGGTCCTTGCACGCGACGGCAGCCGACGCCGCGCCGACGGGCAGCAAGGTGGAGGCGGCACCGCCAATGCGCTGTCCTGCTCCGGCCTCGGTGCGCGAGGCCCTCAGCCGCGACAGTGCTCTGCCGGAAGCCGGCAAGGCGCCGCCGCCACCCACGTCGGGAATGCGCACACCGCTCGATCAAATCGAAGTCACCAGCGATGCCGCGCAACTCGGTGTCGCCGGCGACGCGCAGTTGAGCGGCGCCGTCACCATCCATCAGGGCGAGCGCAAGCTGGGCGCCGATCAGGTCGACTATGACGCCCGCAGCCGGGAATTCTCGGTCCGTGGCAACGTGCGTTACGAGGACCGGTTACTGCGCGCGGCGGGGCGCTCCGGCCGCTACGACCCGGCGGGCGGCGCAGCTTTCGACGACACCCGCTTCGAGTTCCCGGAGCAACCAGCGCGCGGCGCGGCCGCCACCATGCAGGTCGGGCTCGATGGCAAAGTCGCCCTCTCTGACGTCTGGTTCAGCACCTGCCCCGAGGAGACCCCGGACTGGCGCATCCGTGCGCGCAGCCTCGATCTCGACACGCGCAGCCGGCTCGGTACCGGGCGCGATGCGGCAATCGAGTTCAAGGGCGTGCCGATCCTCTATCTGCCCTATCTGTCGTTTCCGCTCGGCGAGCAGCGCAAAAGCGGCTTCCTGTTCCCGAACGTCGGCTACAGCAACCGCGGCGGCGTCAAATTGATGGTGCCCTACTACGTCAACCTCGCGCCAAACTACGACCTGACCTTGACGCCGACGCTCTATGGCCGGCGTGGCCTCGACGTCGGGGCCAATTTCCGCTACCTGACGTCACAGCACCGCGGCGAACTGCGGGTCAACTTTCTCCCCGGCGACGCCTTGCGCAACGGCGACCGCGATTGGCTGCGACTGCGCCACCGCAGTGAACTGCCGGCGGGCTGGCGGCTTGACCTCGACGCGCAGAGCGTGAGCGACGCCGAATACTTTGAAGATTTCGCCACCGGCGTCGAGGGCACGAGTACGGCCTTCCTGCGCCGCAGCGCGCGTCTCGCCTATCGCGACGACCACTGGTCGCTGCGCGCGGAAGCGGAACACTTCCAGACCGTCGATCGCGCACTGGCGGCGATCGACCGTCCATACCGTCGGCTGCCACGTCTGCTCGCGAGCGGCGACTGGCGGCGCGATGGCGCGCTCCCGCTCGAGTGGGGCTTCGACAGCGAAGTCGTGAACTTCGACCGCGAGGTCGGCGTGCGCGGCTGGCGCAGCGATCTCGCCTCGCGGGCGTCACTTGAGCTGGGTTCGGCCGGCTATTTCCTGCGACCGCAGGCGGGCTGGCGGTACACAGCCTATAACCTCGACGCCACCACTCCGGGAACCGATGATCGCCCCTCGCGCGCCTTGCCGTGGGCAGCACTCGACGCCGGCCTGCGGCTCGGTCGCGACAGCGGCGGGAACGCGCGCACACGCATGACGCTTGAGCCGCGCGCGCTATATCTTTGGACTCCCTACCGCAACCAGGACGCACTGCCGGTGTTCGATACCGCTCTGCCCGATCTCGATTTCGTGCAGTTGTTCCGCACCACGCGCTACGTGGGCGTCGACCGGATCGCCGATGCAAACCAGGCGAGCGTCGGTATCACCTCGCGGGTCTTCGATCGTGCTTCCGGTCGACAGCTGCTGTCGGCAACCGTGGGGCAGACGTGGCGGTTCGAGCGTCAGCGGGTGCGCCTGCCAGGCGAGTCGGCGAGCGTCGCCAACCGTTCGGACCTCGTCGCCCAACTCGGCATCTCGGCCTGGAGCAACTGGAACGTCGGTCTCGGCATGCAATGGGATACCGCGGCCAATCGCCAGCAGCGCAGTCACGTGCGTGTGCAGTATCGACCCGGCGTCGAGCGTGCGCTGAATCTGGCCTACCGCTTTCAGCGCGATCGACTCGAGCAGGGTGAGATGTCCGGAGTCTGGCCGCTCAGCAAGCGCTGGAACGCCTACGGCCGATACGTCTACGACCTGCGCGATCGGACAACCCTCGAGCGCTTCGCCGGCTTCGAGTTCAAATCCTGCTGCTGGCGCTTGCGCCTGGTCGGCCGCCGCTTCGTCTCCAGCCGCACCGGCGAGCGCGATACCGGCATCTATTTGCAACTGGAACTCAACGGCCTCGCCGGTGTCGGAAGCTCGGCCGATGCTTTCCTCGAAGAGGCAATTCGGGGATACTCCGCCGTCGGCCTAAGCCGCTGACTTCCCAGCATTTTCGGGACACCGACCCATGCGCCACCGCCCGCTCCTTCCGTTCGCCCGTGTCGCCGCTGTGACGCTGCTCACGCTCACCGCGACTTCCGCCATGGCGCAGCGTTCGCTCTCCGACCGCGGCGTGCTGCTCGATCGGGTCGCTGCGGTGGTCAACGACGGCGTGGTCCTCAGCAGCGAACTCGAGGAGCAGATCCTGATCGTCTCCGAGCGCCTCAAGGCTCAAGGCCTCGAGATGCCGCCCGCGACCGTGCTGCGCCAGCAGGTGCTCGAGCGACTGGTGCTGCAGGAAATCCAGATGCAGCGCGCAAAGCGCGCCGGTATCCGTATCAACGACGAGGCGCTTAACCAGGCCCTCGCCGATGTCGCGCAGCGCAATGGCATCGCGCTGGCGCAACTGCCGACCGCACTCACCCAACAGGGCATCGATTACGCCGTCTACCGCGAAAACATCCGCCGCGAGATGACGCTGCAGGTGCTGCAGCAGCGCGACGTGATCCAGCGCATCAACGTCTCGCCGCGCGAACTCGACCAGTTCCTCGACAAGCAGAAGTCGCGGCCCTCGGAACTCAATGAATACAACCTGTCGCACATCCTGATTGCCGTGCCGCAGGATGCCTCGCCGGCACAGCTCGATCAGGCGGCGCGGCGCGCGCAGGACGTTCACGACCGTGCCAAGGCGGGCGAGGACTTCGCACGGCTCGCCGTGGCCTACTCCAACAGCCAGACCGCGCTCGAGGGTGGCGCGCTCGGCTGGCGTCGCGGGCCGGAGATTCCCACCGTGCTCGCCGACCTCGTCGTCGGTCTCAAGCCCGGCGAGATCAGCGAACCGCTGCGTACGCCCTCGGGCTACCACATCGTGCGTCTGAATGAAGTGCGTGGCGCCGACCAGCAGGTTGTCATCGAACAGACCCACGCCCGCCACATCCTGCTCAAGCCCACCGAGATCCAGGACGACGCCACGATCGAGCAGCGGTTGCGCGACGTGCGTGAGCGCATCGCCAAGGGCGAGGATTTCGCGGTATTGGCGAAGACGCTCTCCGAGGATCCGGGTTCGGCCGCCGAAGGCGGCGATCTCGGCTGGACGGCGCCGGGAACCTTCGTGCCCGAATTCGACGCCGCGCTCGGCAAGCTCGCCGCCAACGAAATCAGCGAGCCGTTCCGTACGCAGTTCGGCTGGCACATCGTGCAGCTGCTCGGTAAACGCCAGTTCGACAACACCGACGAATTGCGTCGCCAGCGTGCGTTCCTGCAGCTGCGCGAGAGCAAGGCGGACGAAGAAACCGAACTCTGGCTGCGTCGGCTGCGCGACGAAGCGTATGTCGACATCAAGAGCTGACCCGCCGCGCATC
Source organism: uncultured Acidibacter sp. (assembly GCA_964541625.1). GTDB lineage: Bacteria > Pseudomonadota > Gammaproteobacteria > Steroidobacterales > Steroidobacteraceae > UBA964. The sequence goes on along the minus strand of CAZIRD010000097.1, from coordinate 2,789 downwards.
GTCGTCACCTCGGGCGAGCCCGCAGGTATCGGCCCCGAACTCTGTGCACAGCTGACCCGCGGCGAGCTTCCGGCCTGCGAACTCTCCTGCCTCGTTGATGCCTCGCTGCTGGCGGAGCGTGCGCCCGCGGGAGCGCGGCTGGAACGTTTGCAGGTGCTGCACCGCCCGCTCGCTGTGCCGGCGATTGCCGGCAAGCTTGATACCGCGAACGCCGGCTACGTACTCGGCCTGCTTGATGACGCGCTCGACGGTGTGCGGGAAGGTCGCTTCGATGCGATGGTCACTGCGCCCGTGCAAAAAAGCGTGATTGCCGAGTCGGGCGTCCCGTTCTCGGGCCACACCGAGTACCTCGCTGCCCGCTGCGGCGTGGCGAAGCCGGTGATGATGCTGGTGGCCGGCGGACTGCGCGTGGCTCTCGCTACCACGCACCTGCCGCTGCGACGCGTTCCGGATGCGATCACGCAACCCCTGCTGCTCGAAATACTGCGGATCATGGATCACGACCTGCGCAGGGCTTTCGGCATCGCCAAGCCGCGGATCGCCGTGTGCGGACTCAATCCGCATGCCGGCGAAAGTGGCCTGCTCGGCGACGAGGAGATCCGTACCATCGCTCCGGCAATCGCCGCGGCGCGCGCTGCCGGTATCGATGCACGCGGACCGCTGCCCGCCGATACCGCCTTCGTACCGCGGGAAATGACCCAGGCGGATGCCTTCCTCGCCATGTTCCACGACCAAGGCTTGCCGGTGCTCAAGCATGCCGGCTTCGGTCATGCAGTAAATGTCACCCTCGGCCTGCCGGTGCTACGTACCTCGGTCGACCACGGCACTGCGCTCGCGCTGGCCGGCCGCGGCGTGGCGGATGTCGGCAGCTTGCGGGCCGCGGTGGAACTCGCCATCGATCTCGTCCAGCGTCGGCGCGCCGCGCAGTCGCGCTGAATCCGCGGATGGTCTTTGCCCGCAAGCGCTTCGGTCAGAACTTCCTGCACGATCCGCAGGTCATCGCGAACATCGTCGAGGCGATCCAGCCGCAGCCGGGCGAGGCGCTGGTGGAGATCGGGCCAGGCCGCGGCGCCCTGACCGAGCCGCTGCTGCAAGCCTGCGGTGCGCTCGATGCCATCGAGATCGATCGCGATCTGGCCGCGGATCTGCGTGCACGCTTCGCCGATACGGGCCTTCATCTGCATGAGGCCGACGCACTGCGCTTCGACTTCGCGGCCCTTGCCGCGGCGCGCGGCCGCAAGCTGCGGGTCATCGGCAACCTGCCCTATAACGTCTCCACGCCGCTGCTGTTCCATCTGCTCGAGGCGCGCGGCGCCATCCTCGATCTGCACATCATGCTGCAGAAGGAAGTCATCGACCGTATCTGCGCCGCACCGGGCAGTTCGGCCTATGGTCGACTCACGGTGATGCTCGCTCCCTGGGTGATCGCCGAACCGCTGTTCGATGTCGGTCCGGGCGCGTTTCGTCCGGCGCCGAAGGTGTGGTCCGCGGTGGCTCGACTCACGGTTCGCGAGCAGCCGGCCTTTGCCGTGGATGCGCGCTACGGGCGCGTGGTCGCAGCGGCGTTCTCGCAGCGTCGCAAGACGCTGCGCAATGCGCTGCGTTCGTTGCTCGATGCGACCACCATCAGCGCCTGTGGCATCGATCCCGGCGTTCGCCCCGAAACGCTGACGCCGGCGGAGTTCGCCGTGCTCGCCGGAGCGGTGGTCGAGGCGGCCTGAGCATGGCGCGTATCGCGATCGGCGATCTGCAGGGCTGTTTGCCGGAACTGCAAGGGCTGCTGGAAAGAATCCGCTTCCGTGCCGATCGCGACCAACTGTGGCTCGTCGGTGATCTCGTCAATCGCGGCCCCGACTCGCTCGGCATACTGCGCTTCGTGCGCGCTCTCGGTGCCAATGCCTGCGCGGTACTCGGCAACCACGATCTGCACTTGCTCGCAGTCGCCTTTGGCGGCGGACGCAAGCTGCGTGCCGACGATACCCTGGATGACGTCCTGACCGCGCCGGATCGCGACGCCTTGCTCGAGTGGCTGGTAACGCGGCCGCTCGCGATCCGCGAGGGCAACGACCTGATGGTGCACGCCGGCGTGGTGCCGCAATGGAGCGGCGATGACGTGCTGGCGCTCGCCGGCGAAGTCGAGTCCGCACTGCGCCGCGATCCGGCGGCCTTGTTCGCCGTCATGTATGGCAACCGGCCGGAGATCTGGCAGCCGGGGCTCACGGGCAGCGACCGGTTACGCTTTGTCATCAACGTGCTGACCCGGCTGCGCTACTGCCGCGTCGACGGACGGATCGATCTGAAAATGAAGGGCGCGCCGGGCTCGCAGCCCGCCGACTGGCTGCCCTGGTTTGAAGTGCCGGGACGCCGGACGCTGCCGCTGCGGCTGGTCACCGGACACTGGTCGACGCTCGGCCTCATCGATCGCAACGACCTCCTCGCCCTCGACACCGGTTGTGTCTGGGGTGGCGCGCTGACGGCCGCCTCGCTGGACGGCAGCGAGCGCTGGGCGCAGCCCTGTGGCGGCTACCAGGCGCCGGACTGAGCGCACGCGGCTAGAATCCCCTTGTCACCACGTCGGGAAGAAACCATGACCCTCATCAAACAGCAGGACGTGATCGACAGCGTCGCCGACGCCCTGCAGTACATCTCCTACTACCATCCGATGGACTACATCGAGGCCCTCGGTCGGGCCTACGAGCTCGAGGAGTCACCGGCGGCGCGCGACGCGATCGCCCAGATCCTCACCAACTCGCGCATGTGCGCCGAGGGCCACCGCCCGATCTGCCAGG
>CAZIRD010000096.1:0-10548 GCA_964541625.1 uncultured Acidibacter sp. | reverse complement strand
ATCGGTGTGAGCCCGAGCAGCCTGACGTTCGGCAACCAGCGCACCAACGTCGCGAGTGCGGCGCAGTCGATCACGATCAGCAACACCGGCGCCGCGCCGCTGGTGTTCACGGGCGGCGGGGCGAGTGCCATCACGCTCACGGGTGGCGATGCCGCGCAGTTCGCAAGGACGACGACCTGCGGAGCGACGCTTGCCGCCGGCGCGACCTGTGCCGTGAGTGTGACGTTTACGCCGACCAGCACCGGTGCCAAGAGCGCGAGTCTCTCGATCGCGCACGATGCGACCGGCAGTCCGAGTACGGTGGCGCTCACGGGCAGCGGCACGAACCCGCTCATCAGCGTAAGCAGCACGAGCATCCCGTTCGGCAATCAGCCGGTGAGCGTGGCGAGCACGGCGCAGACGCTGACGATCAGCAACACCGGTGTCGGTGATCTCGTCTTCACGGGCGGGGGGGCGAGCGCGATTACCCTCACCGGCACGAACGCGAGCGAATTTACACGTGCGAGTACGTGCGGCGCCTCGCTCACGGCCGGATCCAGCTGTACGGTGAGCGTCACGTTCACGCCCACCAGCACCGGCGCCAAGAGCGCCACGCTCTCGATCGCGCACAATGCCACCGGCAGTCCCGCTTCGGTGTCGCTGACCGGAACCGGTACGGCGGCAACGGTCTCTGTCAGTCCGGGTACCGTCGGCTTCGGCAGTCAGCTGCTCAATGCGTCGGCTGCGCAGACGATCACGGTCACCAACAGCGGCACGGCGACGCTGACGTTCAGCAGTGGTGGCGGTCTCGGGGCGATCACGCTCACCGGCCCGGACGCCGGGCAGTTCACGCGCACCACGTCCTGCGGCACGACGCTCGCGCCAAACGCGAGTTGCAACATCGAGGTGACGTTCACGCCGACGACCGCCGGTTCCAAGAGCGCGAATGTCTCGATCGCGCACAACGCCGCTGGCAGTCCTACGGTGGTGGCGCTGAGCGGAATCGGCACGGATCCCGTGCCCGTGATCTCCCGCAGCCCTGCAAGCCTGTCTTTCGGCACCCAGGCGCTGAACGTCACGAGTGCGGCGCAGACGGTGACGATTACGAATACCGGAAACGCGGCGCTGGTGTTTACCGGCGGCGGCGAGAGCGCGACAACGATTACCGGTACAGACAACAGTCAGTTCAACCGGTCCGCCACCACCTGCGGTTCCTCACTCGCGCCGAACGCGACTTGCACGGTGAGCGTGACGTTCCGACCGACGAGTGCGGGGGCGAAGGGCGCCGATCTCTCGATCGCTCACAATGCGGCCGGCAGCCCGACGACCGTAGCGCTCTCGGGGACGGGTGATGCTGCTGTAGCCGACTTCAGTGTCTCGCCGGTGACCTTGGACTTCGGGATGGTGGCGCTCACGACCACCCAGACGCGCACCATCACCATCAACAACCCCGGCACCGCGCCTTTGCCGCAGCCGACGATCTCTGCCGTCGGCGGCAATCACCCCGGCGATTTCAGCGTCGGCACGAATACCTGTACCGGCAGCATCCCGGCGAGCGGCAGCTGCACCGTTCAGCTGATCTTCACCGCGCAAGGCGTGGGCGAACGCCTCGGCCACATCCGCATCGCGCATTCGTTGAGCGGTAGTCCCTGGACCGTTTCCTTGAGCGGAACGGGTACCCGATTCAAGGTTTGTGTTCTCGGGAATTGCGACAACGGCAAGGTGCGCAACCTCGGGACCTTTCCGGCAGGTGCGATCGGCGCGTCGTACACGGACCTGACGATCACCAACATGGGGTCGTCGAGTGTCGATATGAAGACGCCGGTGATTTTCGGTGCGTCGCGGCGCGATTTCGAGATCGATGCGGCTGGCAGCACCTGTGGTACGTTGATTGTCAACATTCCGGGAAATGGCGTTGGCACCTGTGTCATCAAGGTGCGCTATTCGCCGTCCAGCATGGGAACCGCGAGAACGGTTCTGCGGCTCGGCGTATTCAGCGGCGGAGGTGGACTCGACGTACCGTTGTCGGGCCGATCGCGGGTGCCCTTCAACAGAATGAACTTCGGCAAGCAGCCGAACGGCGATACTCCGGTAGCGCAAGCCCTCACCATCACCAACGGCGGCACGCAGGCAATCACGCTGAAACTCAAGAGCACCGTGCTATCGGGCGCGGACGCCGGCGAGTTCACGGTGACGAACGACCCGAGCAAGCCTTGTACGGCCAGCATGAGTCCGCTTGCGACCGGGACTGTGGCTGCCGGGGATTTCTGCCGATGGCTCGTGAGCTTTACGCCGACTTCGGGCGGCCCGCCGCGGTCAGCAACATTCTCGTTCAACCTCACGGATTACATCGACGATACAGCCACGAGTATCGAGGAACAAACGATCTTCCTCGCTGGCGATCCGACTGGTCCGGCCGGCAAAGCAGCCCTTGCGGTCACGCCGTCGCCTGCCAATTTTCCGACGAGCGTGTCCGGCGAGACTCAGGATCTAACCGTAACCATCAGCAACGCTGCGGGGACGGCGCCGCTCACACTGGACGGAACATCGATATACGGCGCCGACGCCTCACTGTTCGCGCCCGTTTCAACGACTTGCTCCTCAACTGTGGCAGCGGGTTCTGACTGCACGCGGACCTTTCGGTTTTCGCCGTCGATCAACCTTGGCACCAAGTCGGCTTTCCTGTACTTCATCCACAACGTCACGGCGTCGTTGACGCCGGTGCCTTTGAACGGTGTTCGCTCCGGGGGCTCCCCGTCGATTTTCGTGAATCGTTCGTTCATTCCCTTCGGTACCCAGAAGGCCGGGACGACGAGCGCCGTTCAAAGATTCACCATTACCAACGTGGGAACGGCGAATCTCACCCTCGCCACGAGTATCGCGGGAACCGACGCCTCGCAGTTCACGCGAACGACCACATGCGGCGCGTCGCTGCAGGATTATCACTCCTGTACCGTTGACGTCACGTTCACTCCGACCAGCGAGGGCGTGAAACAAGCGGCTCTGAAGATCGAGCACAACGCCACGGGCGGCGAGACTTACGTTGATCTCGGCGGGGCGACGCCGGGGGCGACCTACCCGACGCTCGAGCGCAACCCCACGAGCGTGAGCTTCGGAAATCAGGCTGTCAGCTCGACCAGCGCACCGCAGGCGATCACAATTAGTAACTTCGGTACCGGCGATCTCGTCGTATCGGCGGTGAACCGCGAGGGAGATTTCTCGATTGCCTCGCAGAGCTGCACCGCTGCGCCAATCGCGCCCAGCGCATCCTGCACGATCAACGTGACTTTTACGCCAACCGCCACTGGGGAGCGTACCGGCAGTGTGCTGATTACCAGCAATGCCACGGCGAGTCCTGCGGAAGTTGCTCTCACCGGCACCGGCGCCGTTTCACTAGTACTGAGCAAGTCCGGCACCGGTTCAGGCGGCGTATCGAGCGCGGAAACGCCGACCCCGGTGCTGCAGTGTGATGCCGCCTGCACGGGCGCAACGGGCAACTTCACGCCCGGCGCCACGGCAACGCTGACCGCAACGGCGGCGGCTGACTCCGTTTTCACCGGCTGGAGCGGTGATTGCAGCGGGACGGGGAGCTGCGTGGTGACCATGAGCACGGCGCGGAACGTGACAGCCAACTTTACGTTGCTGGGCAGTGCCAGCACCGCGCCGGCGGTGTCTGCTGACGCGCTCATGCAAGGCCGACCGACAGCGACCAGCGGCGTGTACTGGTTCGACCCGGACGGCGCCGGCGGTCAGGCGCCGTTCGAAAGTTATGCTGACCTGACCAAGGCCGGCGGCGGCTGGATCCAGGTGCGGCGCGTCAAGCCGACGGGTGGCTGGTATGCAGGCAACGATGATCTTCTGGGTGTGACCGCCTCGAATCCCGAGGCAGTCGCGACCACCAACGCCGCGACCGACGGCACGCTGAAATTCAACTACTTCGTCGACGCGAATACGGAGTACCTGTTCTCGACCGGTGACAACGCCATCTGGTGTGTCGTCAAGCGTGGCGGCAGTAACTTCGACGCGTTCACGACCGAGAACGTCAACGATGTGCAGACCCCAGTGCTCTACTCGTCGGGCACGCAGGTGAGCTCGGGAGGCAGCACCGGGGTATTGCTGCGAACCTCCCCGGTCTTTGACGAAGAGCCGTGGATAGGCTGCGAGGGTGGACACCTGATCAGCGTCAACACTGGCCGCATGCTTTACGGCGAAAATGGTTTTGCCACTGCGCCTTTCGTCAACCTGAAAAACGCGCGCAACGGCATCAATGTTTTCGTCAGGCCTGGTCTCAACCGCCAGAAGCTGTCGGTCACCCGGACCGGCAACGGCGTCGGTGCGGTGACGGACAACGCGCTCGCGGCTCGACGCGCCATCGACTGCGGTGTCGCCTGCGAGTCGGGTTATCCCAATAACACCGTGGTCACCCTGACCGCGACGCCTGCTACCGGATCGACCTTCAGCGGGTGGAGCGGCGCGTGCGCGGGCACGGGCAGCTGTTCGGTGACCATGAACGCCGCGAAGTCGGTCACGGCTAACTTCACCCTCAACACCTTCACGATCGGCGGCAACGTGACCGGCCTGGGTGCCGGCAAGTCCGTGGAGCTGCGCAACAACGGCGGGACCGGCTTCGTCAACCGGACCATCGCGAACGGACTTGGGATCAGCAACGTCAACAGTGTTTTCGCCGACGGCAGCAGGGTATTTGTTGGGACGACGGGGGGCATCAGCATCTCGATCGACGGCGGGACGAGCTTCGTCCACCGCACTTCGAGTGATGGCCTGGGCACCAGCAACGTTAACGGCGCCTACGCGAACAGTTCTACGGTCTACGCGGCGACCGGCGGCGGTCTGAGCATTTCCACTGATGCGGGAACCACTTTTGTCAATCGAACCACCGCAGACGGACTGGGCAACAACAACGTTAAAGGCGTCTTTGCCGCGGGTTCGACCGTGTACGCGGCGACTGCGGCCGGCCTGAGCATCTCCACCACTAGTGGCACCAGCTTTACCAACTACACCACGTCGAACGGACTCGGTAGCGACAACGTATTCGGTGTCTACGCCGCTGACGGCAAGATCTATGCGGCGACCGCGAACGGCTTGGGTGTGTCATCGAACGGCGGCTCGACCTTCACCAACTACACCACTGCCAACGGGCTCGGTGCCAACGACGTTCGCGCCGTCTTCGCCGAGGGTTCAAACATCTACGCGGCGACCGCGGGCGGCCTGAGCATTTCCACCAATGGCGGCACCAGCTTCACGAACTACACCACGTCGAACGGACTCGGCGACAACAACGTGTCCGGTATCTACGCGGCTGCCGGCAAGATCTACGCCGCGACCGCAAACGGCGTGAGTGTTTCTACCAACGGCGGCTCGACCTTCACCAACTACACCACTGCCAGCGGGCTCGGTGCCAACGATGTCAAGGCCGTTTACGCCGTCGGCACGTCGGTCTACGCGGCGACGTTCGGTGGCGGGTTGGGGGTTTCGAGCAACGGCGGCAGCACCTATACGGTCCGCGGCGTCGCCAACGGGATCGGTGTCAATTTCGTGTACGACGTGTACGCCAGCGGGACCGCGGTCTACGCAGCGACCGACGGTGGCTTGAGTCGGTCGACGGACGCCGGCGCGACGTTCACCAACCGCACCACGGTAAACGGGCTTCCTGCCAACGTCGTCAATCGGGTGCATGCGAACGGCAGTAACGTGTTTGCTGCGACATCCAGCGGTCTCGGTGTCTCGACAGACGGCGGCTCGACGTTCACTGCCCGCACCACCGCGAACGGACTCGGTAGCAATAGCGTGACCGATGTCTTCGCGACCGAGTCCAATGTCTACGCGGCGACGAGCGGCGGCCTGGGTATCTCCGCCGACAACGGCAGCAGTTTTTACAACCGTACGACCGCGAACAGTGGACTCGGCAGCAACTCCACGACCAGCGTCTATGCGGCAAGTGGCACCCTGTACGTGGGAACGAGCGGTGGTCTCAGTGTTTCCAACAACGGCGGCGCCTCTTTCACTAACAAGACAACGACCGACGGACTGGGCAACAACTCCGTCGCGGGTGTGTATGCCGTGGGCAGCAAGGTCTATGTCGCCACGGCGGGTGGCCTCTCGATCTCGTCAGACGGCGGTGCATCATTCACCAACAAGACCACCACGGACGGACTCGCCAACAACAACGTCCGCGGGGTCTTCGCGGACGGCAATACCGTGTATGCGGCGACCGATAACGGGCTCAGCATCTCCACGGACGGCGGTAGCACCTTCACCAATTTCACTCCGACCGAGGGGCTCGGTAGCGAGCGCGTGTTCGGCGCCTGGGCGAATAGCGGTATGGTCTATGCGGCGACGCGTCGAGGTCTAAGCATCCGCGGGGGCGGCAGCGACGTTACCCGCACCGCAGATGGCGCGTTCACTTTCCCGACGGCAGTGGGTTTCGGCGGCAATTACTCGGTAGAGATCAAGACCCAACCCGCCGGGCAGAACTGTACCTTGACGGGCGGCAGCGGGAGCAATGTGACGGCGAACGTGACTTCGGTGTCAGTGAACTGTACGACGATCACCTACACCATCGGCGGCACATTGAGCGGCCTTGGTGCAGGCAAGAGCGTCACCCTGCAAAACAACGACACGAACGACCTCCCGCTGAATGCCAACGGCTCGTTTACCTTTACAGCGCCCGTTGATTCGGGCAGCGGCTATTTCGTCAAGGTGCTCAACCAACCGACGGGGCAGACCTGTACCGTCGATGGTCCGAACGGCACGGCGAATGGAAACATCAGTAACGTATTCGTCAACTGCACTGACAATGCGCCGCAAATCAGTGTTCCGCCCTCGGTTCTGATCCCGGTCACCCCCGTCGGCTCTTCGTCCGTGCCAAGTAGTTTCAACATTGAGAATGTCGGGACCGCGGAGCTCGTCTTAGGGGCTATCACCGTTATCCCGAATGCAGGAACGACAGCGGCTGACTTTCTGGTCAACAGCACCGGCTGTCCGAACAGTCTGCTTCCGAGCGAGGGTTGTTCGGTATCGGTGACCTTTTCCCCGACAGCACCCGCGGGTTTGAAATCGGCGGTGATATCCATCGCGCACAATGCGGTGGGCAGCCCCTCAGCGGTCAGCCTCGAGGCGCAGGCTACTGATCCGCTCGTCGCCTTGGCGTCGATCTCGCCAAGTTCGGTCTTCGTCGGCAGTCCGTATGTGGCGACCTCGAGCACGACCAACGCGATGGTGGGCAATCAGATCACCATTTCTAACACTGGCTCGGCGACTTTGCCGGCGGTGGGGCTCGAGATCTCGGGTCCGCAAGCGGCGGACTTCTCGTATTCGGGATGCATCTCGCCACTGGAGCCGAGCACATCCTGCACTATCGACATCACGTTCACGCCCTCGGGTGCCGGCGATCGCATCGCGTACCTGAAGATCACTCATTTGAGCGGCAATGCCCCCACCGAATCGCCGTGGGTGGTTGCGCTGTCGGGTGTGGGCGTTGCGACCGAGGGCCTGCGCGTGTGCTCGAGTACGCTGTGCGCCCTCTCTGTCCATCAGTTCCCGCATACTGCCCAAGGTGCGTCAAGCGCCGAGACGTTTACCGTCAAGAATGAGAGCTTTGCCGAGAGCAGCACGTCGCAGACAATCGATAGCTTGACGTCCAAGACGTTTACGCTGGCGTTGACACCGTTTGCGAGCGGCAGCGTGTTCACGCCTGGACGGCTGGTTCGTGCGCAGTCCGCGAGCGACCCAAGCAAGTGGGTCGAAGGAAACGTCACCACCTATGACTCCGGAACCAGAGTGCTGGTGTTTGCCCCTACAGGCTTCAACGGCACCGAAACATTATCGAACTGGAAGATCGCGCCGGTCGTGCAGATTGGAACGGTGGGTGTGGTTGGTCCCGGACGCAGCGAATATGCAGCGCTCGCGGGCTGTAACAATCAGACGCTCACTCTCGGGCAGCAGTGCACCTTCTCCGTGGAGTTCGTGCCGACCACGCTTGACGGCATACAGCCTGCCTATCTTCGCATTCCTCACAATGGGTCTGGAACGGCACTCGAGGTGGCCTTGCGCGGTCGATCGGTGGTCAGCACGGCAAAGCTGGTGCTCGGCAAGGTCGTGAGTTCCAGCCGAACGGTGACATTCGGCATCAAGAACCGAACCTTTGGAAACATCACATCGATTGACCTTTCCGACTTGTCGGTCGGCAGCGGCTCATGGAGCGCACCGACAACCACTTGCTCTCTCCCGCTTGCCAACACTGCGGCGGTATGCGACGTGTCGGTGACTTTTTTCGGAGACATGATGGCGTCGGTCGGGCAAAAGTCGGCGACTCTCAATCTTCGGCTCTCGGGTGTCGACAACGGCGAATACTCCAGCGAAACCGTGCCGATCGCGATGTCGATTTTTCAAGATTTGGCAGGCGAACAGTCGCCCGCTGTTCTGACGTCATTGACAATTACTTCTTTTGGGACGCAGTCAGTGGGTGTCACGTCGTCCCCTAACACGATGACTTTGGAGAATACGGCGGCGGCGGGCAGTGCGTCGGTCAGCCTCGCTGCATCGTCGGCAGTCACGATCGGTGGGCCTGATGCCAGCCAGTTCGCTCTTGGGGCCGGTTCATGTAATGACAGCACGACGCTGATCGCCTCCGCAGGTAGCTGCTCGCGCAACATCACTTTCACGCCTAGCAGCACCGGAAAGAAATTCGCGTACGTCAAGGTTGCCCACGACGCCAGTGGTTCGCCGCGTATCCTGCGACTGGAAGGCGTGGGTGCGAGCGGTGTCCCCGTCCTCGCGGCAAGCCGCAGCGTCTTGCGTTTTGGAAGCCAGTTGGTTCTTTATCCCAGCCCCGCCCAAGTGGTGTCGGTTCGCAACGTCGGTACGGCTCCCGCGGCGGGTTTGACGGCAACCCTGTCTGGACCGGATGCGGGGATGTTCTCGGTCGACGCGTCCGCGTGTTCGGGCTCGCTCGTTGAGTACGGATCATCCTGTGGTATCGACGTTTCGTTTGCTCCGACCATTTCCGGGGAGCTATCCGCAACCCTTACGATTACCGGCAGCGGCGCCAGCGTGACCGTCGATCTCAAGGGCGTGACGCCGGGTACTTCTCCACCGACCAGCTTTATCGATCCGCCGGGCCTCGTCGCGAGCGCGCCGCCTGCTCTGGTCGACCTTGGCTTGGAAAATACTCCCGTCGGTGGGCGTTCCCCGATAGTCGGCGCCCGATCCGTCTCGGGCGGATCGTCGGCCCTGACGACCGCGAGTCCCGGTCTGATATCGGATCGCGGAGATCCGGACTGCACAGCAGCTGGGCATTGCAACGCGGCCGACTTGCCATCGATCGAGTCGGTCATCGCCGACCCTCTGGCCGGGAGTGTTTACCGTCTGGCCCGCAGCGCGGTGCCTGGTCATGGCAGTCAGCAATCCTGGGCCCTGGAGTACCGCAGCAACACCGGTTTGATCTTCGCCCGCAGCGAACTGCCCGTGACGGCCGCGGTGTCATGGCGACGCGAGGATGGCAGCGAGTCGTTGCTGCCGACGACGGGTTGGACCCGCCTCTGTGGCGATCGGGTGTGGACGGTGCAGGACGGATATGAACTGCTCGCGCACGTCGGGGATCGTGCCCTCGTCAAGCTGCAGGGCAGTCTCGTCGATCTTGGCGTCGATGGTGATGCTGCTGCGACCACCTCTCTGCTGTCCGCTGCGCAGTGCACCGCGGACGGCGGACTACGACTGCAAGGGTATGCATTCGGTGTCAACGAGCGCGAGCCGCCGCTGCAGGCTGGGGCCGTAGGCGCGCGGAACTTTGAGGTGCTACTTGATCGGACCGGTACCGTGCTCGCCCGCACCCTGCGCCGGTCCGACTTTGATCTCCGGGCGTACTGCATGGCTGCGGCCAATGAGCAATTTGGTTTCTGCGAGGCGGCGAGGCAGGCGGTGGGGTACCGCTGACACCCGCAGATTCCGCGTAACGTGATCTTTTCGTGCTGTTTTTCGGCTATTCTCATTCGCTTCCGGGGACTTCATGAGTCGGGAGTCCGATGTCTCGTTGGCGCTGCACTAGTGTTGTTCGTCCTGCCGCAGCGTCCGCTGCGCCCCGCCTGTCACTCCTATTTCTGTTCGGAGTCCTGGGCCTTCTGCCCGTCTTCGCATTCGGCCAGAGCGCGCCTAGCGCGGGGGTGGACCGACGTTCGGTGATTTTTCCCTCGGTGGGGGTGGGCGAGGCGAGTAGTTTGCAGGCGGTGGTGCTGAGCAACCGAGGCGGCGGGACGCTCACTGTCAGTGGCGTCGAGCTGACGGGCGCGGATGCGAGCCAGTTTTCGCGCACACACGACTGCACCAGTCTCGCGGGCGGAGCGAGCTGCACGATCCGGGTGACTTTTCGGCCGACGAGCATCGGCAGCAAGGTGGCGACGCTGTCGGTTCTGACGGGTTCGTCGGTTCCTGCGGTGACGGTGACGCTGCGCGGCGTGGCCACCGCGGCGAGCATCCCGGTGCAGGTGTCGGCAGTCGATCCGTCCTCGGTGACGGATCTGGATGTGCTCAAGTACGTGGCGAGCAACCCGGATC
>CAZIRD010000095.1:0-10803 GCA_964541625.1 uncultured Acidibacter sp. | reverse complement strand
GGTGAACCCTGAACTCGTGATCGCGAACCTCACCAAGGCCGGCGAGCTCAACATGGTGCTGCGTGTCGAGCGTGGTCGCGGCTACCGCCCGGCCTCGCAGCGCGTGCTGTTCGAGGAAGCCTCGCGTCCGATCGGTCGTCTGCAGCTCGACGCGTCGTTCAGCCCGATCCGTCGCGTGACGTACTCCGTCGATGCGGCGCGCGTCGAGCAGCGTACCGACCTCGACAAGCTCATTCTCGACATCGAGACCAACGGCACGATCGACGCCGAGGAAGCAATCCGTCGCGCCGGCAGCATTCTCAAGGACCAGCTGTCCGTGTTCGTCGATCTGCAGGGCGAAGAGGAAGCCGGCGGCAAGGCCGAGGCGGCCCAGTTTGACCCGATCCTGCTGCGTCCGGTCGATGAGCTCGAACTCACGGTGCGTAGTGCGAACTGCCTGAAGGCCGAGAACATCCACTACATCGGCGATCTCGTGCAGCGCACGGAAGTCGAGTTGCTGCGCACGCCGAACCTCGGCAAGAAGTCCCTGACCGAGATCAAGGAAGTCTTGCAGAGCCACGGCCTGATGCTTGGCATGCGGCTCGACGGCTGGCCGCCGGCCGGACTGCGCCACGATGAGGATCGTGGCGGCCTGATGTGAGCGGTGGCGATCCGCTGATCGCACCCTGACCGAAGTTATCGAGGTTTCATATGCGTCATCGACTTTCCGGGCGGCAACTGTCGCGCAATGCTCCGCATCGCCATGCGCTGATGCGCAACATGAGCGTCGCCTTGCTCCGTCACGAGACCATCCGCACCACGCTGCCGAAGGCCAAGGAATTGCGCCGGGTGGTCGAGCCGCTGATCACGCTCGCCAAGACCGACAGCGAAGCCCGTCGGCGGCTCGCCTTCGCGCGTCTGCGTGATCCGGCGGTGGTCGAGAAGCTCTTCGGCGATCTTGGTCCGCGCTTCAAGGCGCGCGCCGGTGGCTACACCCGCATCCTGCGGATGATGCCGCGCGCTGGCGATTCGGCGCCCATGGCGCTGATGCAACTCGTCGATCAGGCCGCAGCCCCCGTCGCCGAGGCTGAAGCGGCCCCTGCAGCCGGCAAGAAGACCAAGGCCAAGGCGAAGACCAAGGGCGCTGCCAAGCCGCGCGCACGCAAGGCGGCCGCCGCCTGAACGAACCGCAGCCTGACCCAGCCGAGGTCTGAACGAGGCGAGGACTGAACTAGGCGAGGTCTGAACTGGCCGCGGTTTGAAGCTGCTGCAGTTCGAAGTAAATCCTGTGGTGCCGGGCGACCTTTCGGGGTCGCCCGGCGCGCAAACCCCGCGCAAACCCCAAGCCGTGACTCAGTTGCCCGTGCCAGCGAAGGCGCGGCGGGTCAGGTTGTCGCAGCCTGTAACGGTGACGGCGAGATTGTCCTCGATCCGGATTCCGCCGTACGGCGCCAGCGTGTCCACCCGACGCCAGTCGATTCGGTTCGCATGCGGCCCCGTTCGTGCCGGCCCGAGCAGGGCGTCGATAAAGTACAGCCCCGGCTCCATCGTCACGACAAAGCCCGGCTCCAGTCGGCGCGTCAGCCGCAGCGCCGGATCGCGCGGTGGCTTCGGCAGCACCCCGCCTTCCTCATTGGCCATGGTGCCGCCGACGTCGTGAACCTGCAGTCCGAGCAGATGGCCTATGCCATGCGGAAAGAACAGCCGCGATGCGCCGCTCTCAAGCGCTTCCGCTGCGCTGCATCGTAGGACGCCGGCCTCGCAGAGCAGTGCGGTGATGCGCTCGACGGCAGCGCCATGGATATCCCGCCAGTCAACCCCGGGCTTCGCGAGTTCGCAGAGACCGAGTTGCAGGCGGTCCATGGCAAGCACGAGATCCGCGAACTCACTC
Organism: uncultured Acidibacter sp.; assembly: GCA_964541625.1. Lineage (GTDB taxonomy): Bacteria > Pseudomonadota > Gammaproteobacteria > Steroidobacterales > Steroidobacteraceae > UBA964. The sequence goes on along the minus strand of CAZIRD010000095.1, from coordinate 8,933 downwards.
GTGTCCCCTGCCACCGTTCGGGTGATGTCGCTGCCGTAGCCGGCGAAGCTCGCCCCGGCGTCGAGCAACAGCGATCGATGCCTGGCGGGCGCATCACGGCGCAGGACCTGGTAGTGCAGCACTGAGGCGGCCTCGTTGAGGGCGACGATCGCGTTGTAGGGCAGTTCCTGTTCGCGCTGGCCGCAGGCGCCAGCAAACGCCTGATGGATCGCGTACTCGGACCCGCCCTCGCGGAAGCAATCCGCGGCGGCGCGGTGGCCGAGCGCACCAAGCCGATTGGCCTCCGCAAGGCACGCGACCTCGTATTCCGTTTTGAACGCCCTCGTGAAGTCGAGACGTCGGATGAGATCCGGAGGATTGATCGCGCCGACGCCCCAGCCGAGCAACTCCGGCAGCGGGTCGCCGATCCAGGCTGCCCGCCCAAGATCAGCGGGCAGCGCCGAGCGGGCTTGCTCACGTGAATGCACCACCACCACCTCGAACTCACCCGGCCACCAACTCTCCGGCAGAGCCGCCGGCTGGTACCAGAAATCCGTCTCGACATGGAAAACGAGTCGCGGCTGCTTGCCCGGCTCGAACCAGACCAGCGACCCGGGGGCATCCAGCAGCGGTAGCCACCACTTGAAGGGCGGATGTGCCTTGAACGGGTAGTGCTGATCGTCGAGGAACAGGCCAATGGCCTCCCCCGAATGCAAGATCACGGCCTCGAGCCCGCTCTGCGACAGGGCCGCCTCGGTTCGCTGCCTGACGTCAGCCAGATGGGCGGGGTAAAGGCGGTGCAGTTCCTGATGCAACATCGTCTGTCTTGGCGTCATGGTCGGTCTCGGCGTCGAGGCGGGGGGGGGCGAAAAGCCGTGGACGAGGATTGTACGTCCCGCTGTAACCGCCGGGTGTCGCGCAAGGTTGACGGTGTAAAGCCCGCCTGCCCACGGTGACGGGGGCCTTGCCCGGGTGCCGCCGGGGCCTCCCCGGGTCATTCCAAAACACCGCAAAAGCCTATAGAATCCGCGCGCGATTTTCAGTCGCCAGACAAACTAGCTAGGTTGTTTGATATTCATCTGTCCTCTACTTTTTTGGGGTAAATGCAAAATGAAGACGAAGCTCGCTCTCAGCGCTCTTCTCGCTGCGCTCGCTCTGACCGCTTGCGGTGGCAAGCCTGCCGAGGCTCCGGCCGAGGCTGCTCCGGCTGCCGAAGCTCCGGCTGCCGAGGCTCCTGCCGCTGAGGCCCCGGCCGCTCCGGCCGATGCCGCTGCTGCTCCGGCTGACGCCGCTGCTGCTCCGGCCGACGCCGCTGCCGCTCCGGCTGCTCCGGCCGCCGAGCCCGCCAAGTAATTTCCTGACGGAAATTTTTGGCTGGGAGCCTTGAGCTCCCGAATGAACCCGGGTCGATGGGCAACCATCACCCGGGTTCTTTTTTTGCTGACCGATATGCCCCGCCGAAACGTCCGCTGCATGATGTTGCATCATGCCCGTCGTACTTCGTGATCCGCGTAGCGCCCTGCGCCGCAGGGCGTGGCTCGACGCCGCCTATCGCGAGTGGCTGGCGGAGGTCGGTGCCTCAAGCGAGGAACTCACCGGTGCTGACCGACAGCTCGCCGCGCTGCTGCTCGATCCGCGCGTGATCGCAGTAGTTGTCGAGCGCGACGGTGAACCTGCAGGGTTCGCGTTGCTGCGGCGTGAGGACATCACAGCGGCCGAGTCACGGATTGTGCTGCTCGACTTTTACGTCCTGCCCGCGAGCCGTCGGCTCGGCGTGGGTCGCGAGGCGGCGAGATTGCTGTTCGAGCGATTCACGGGTCATTGGGAGATCGCCGTGCTCGGCGGCGATACGGTGGCGCTTGGCTTCTGGCGACGCGTGCTGCAGCGCCATGCGCCAGGCTCGGTGCACGAATTGCGCGAGGCCGGCCGTATCCTTCAGCGTTTCACCAGCAAGGGTGCGAGATAACGACCGGTGTGCGAGGCCGCGACCCGCGCAATCTCCTCCGGCGTACCCCGGGCAATGATTTCACCGCCGGCTGCGCCACCTTCCGGACCGAGGTCGATCACCCAGTCGGCGGTCTTGATCACATCGAGGTTGTGTTCGATCACGACGACGGTATTGCCTTCATCGCGCAGCCGATGCAGCACCCGCAGCAGCTGCGCCACGTCATGGAAATGCAGTCCCGTGGTCGGCTCATCGAGCACGTACAGCGTGCGGCCGGTAGCACGCTTGGCGAGTTCTCGCGCGAGCTTGACGCGCTGCGCTTCGCCCCCCGAGAGCGTGGTCGCGTTCTGGCCGATACGCAGGTAGCCGAGGCCGACGTCGAGCAGCGTCTGCAACTTCGGCTGCACGGCCGGAATGTTCTGGAAGAAACGCGCGGCGTCCTCCACGGTCATCTCCAGCACGTCGTGGATGCTCTGCCCGCGGTAGAGGACTTCCAGCGTCTCGCGGTTGTAGCGCCGGCCGCGACAGACGTCGCAGGGGACGTAGACATCGGGCAGGAAGTGCATCTCCACCCGCATCACGCCGTCGCCCTGGCAGGCCTCGCAGCGTCCGCCCTTGACGTTGAAGCTGAATCGACCGGCGTCATAGCCGCGGCTGCGCGCTTCGGGCACCTGCGCGAACAGTTCCCGTAAGCCGGTGAACACCCCGGTGTAGGTGGCGGGGTTCGAGCGCGGCGTGCGGCCGAGCGGGCTCTGATCGATATCGATCACGCGATCGATATGCTCCAGTCCGCGCAAGCCGCGACAGGGTGCGGCGTTGCTCGGACCGCCGCCGAGCTCAGCTTCAGCGCGGCGTAGCAGCGTATCGTTGACGAGAGTGCTCTTGCCCGAGCCCGACACCCCGGTGACACAGGTAAAAAGGCCGATCGGGATATCGGCGTCGATATCTTTGAGATTATTACCGCTGGCGCCGCGGATTTGCAGGGTCCGTGACGGCTGGCGCGGCGTGCGCACGGCCGGCAGCGGTATCCGCAGCGTGCCGGCCAGATAACGACCGGTCAGCGACTGCGGGTTGTCGCGGATGGCTGCCGGGTCGCCCTGGGCGACGATATTGCCACCGTGGACGCCCGCGCCCGGGCCGAGGTCGATGACATGGTCGGCGGTGAGGATCGCTTCCTCGTCGTGCTCGACGACGATCACCGAATTACCGAGGTCACGCAGCCGGTGCAGGGTGGCGAGCAGCCTCGCGTTGTCGCGCTGGTGCAGACCGATCGAGGGTTCATCGAGGACGTACATCACCCCGGTCAGCCCGGAGCCGATCTGGCTTGCGAGCCGGATGCGCTGCGCCTCGCCGCCGGATAACGAATCAGCGCCGCGCTCCAGCGTCAGGTAACCCAGCCCGACATCGATCAGGAAACGCAGCCGGTCCTGCACTTCATCGACGATTTTGGCGGCCACCTCGCCGCGCCAGCCCGGCAGTGCGAGTCCACCAAAGAATTCTGCCGCCTCGGCCACGGCCAGCGAGGTCACTTCGGGCAACGTCCGATGGGCGACGCGGACATGTCGTGCGGTACGGTTGAGACGGCTGCCGCCGCAATCCGGGCAACTGCGCCAGCCTTTGTAACGCGCGAGTTCTTCGCGTACCGCGGGCGAGTCGGTCTCGCGGTAACGGCGCTCGATGTTGCACAGCATGCCCTCGAAGGGGTGGCGCCGGCGGGTTTCGCGACCGCGGCCAACGACATAGGAAAACTCGATCTCCTCCTCACCGCTGCCGAACAGCAGGATGTCCCGGGTACGCGCCGGCAGTTCCTGCCAGGGCTCCTCGATGTCGAATCCGTAATGGGCCGCCAGCGTGCCGATCAGGCGCAGGTAGTGGGCGTTGTGCCGGTCCCAGCCGCGAACCGCGCCGCCGGCGAGCGAGAGATGCGGGAACGCCACCACCCGCGCCGGATCGAAGAATTCCTGTTGACCGAGTCCATCGCAGGCCTCGCAGGCACCGGCCGGGCTGTTGAAGCTAAACATCTTCGGCTCGAGCAGCGGCACGCTGTAGCCACACTCGGGGCAGGCGTGCCGGTTCGAGAACAGCATGCCTTCGCCGGTTTCTTCGGTCATGCGCACGACGCGCGCGGTACCGCCCGAGAGGCGCAACGCCGTCTCGAAGGACTCAGCCAGCCGTTGCGCCGCGTCGGCGCGCACGCGCAAGCGGTCGACCACCACGTCGATGTCATGCTTGCGTCGCGGATCGGGTCGCGGCAGCGGATCGAGTTCATGGATCTTGCCGTCGATGCGTACGCGCACGAAACCCTGCCCCTGCAGATCCTGCAGCACCGCATCATGTTCGCCCTTGCGCTGCTGGACGATCGGTGCGAGCAGCAGCGCGGCGGTACCTTCCTCGAGCCGCATTACCTGATCGACCATCTGGCTGACCGTCTGCGCCTCGAGCGCGATGCCGTGATCGGGGCAGTGCGGCACGCCGGCACGGGCGTAGAGCAGTCGCAGGTAGTCGTGGATCTCGGTGACCGTGCCGACCGTGGAGCGCGGGTTGTGCGATGCGGCCTTCTGCTCGATGGCGATGGCTGGTGCGAGACCCTCGATATGATCCACATCGGGCTTGTCCATCACCGAGAGGAATTGCCGCGCGTAGGCCGACAACGACTCCACGTAGCGCCGCTGCCCCTCGGCATACAGGGTGTCGAACGCGAGCGACGACTTTCCCGATCCCGACAGCCCGGTGACCACGACCAAACGGTTGCGGGGGATCTCGAGGTCGAGATTGCGTAGGTTGTGGGTGCGGGCGCCGCGTATCCTGATGGGCAGCATGGGCCGGCGTTTTCCAGAAAAAACAGCCGGTTAGTTTACCCCCGGAAGCCTCCCGGCCGGCGGGTTTCCGGGCATCTGCGACAGATTTTCACGGTGCAGGGCCGGTCGGCGACGATTAAAATGACCGCTCGTTTCCACCGCCCTCCGCCGAACCCCCCACCGCACCCCCGGGTCCCGAGCATCGGCTCAGCCCGTCGGCGGTTTCCTGCCCGCAGTGGCCGGGTTTGGATCGGCAGGCAGGCATAATGAGGTACACAACATGGCCCGCGGCATCAACAAAGTCATCCTCGTCGGCAACCTCGGTCAGGATCCCGACACCAAGGCCATGCCCTCCGGCATGACCGTCTGCAACCTGCGCATCGCCACCTCCGAGAGCTGGAAAGACAAACAATCCGGCGAAATGAAGGAACAGACCGAGTGGCACAGCGTCGCCATGTTCGGTCGCCTCGCCGAGATCGCCGGGGAATACCTCCGCAAAGGCTCCCAGGTGTACATCGAAGGTCGGCTGCGCACCCGCAAATGGCAGGACAAGAGCGGCAACGACCGCTACACCACCGAAATCGTCGCCAACGAAATGCAGATGCTCGGCGGCGGTGCGGGTCGCGGCATGGGCGGCGGTGAAGGCCGTGGTGGGGGCGGACGGGCCAGTGGTGGCGAGTCCGGTCAGGGCGAGCCCGTGCGCAGCAGCACCGAGAAAGACGACTTCGACGACGACATCCCGTTTTGAGCCGCGACCAAACGAGACCTGCGCTCCCGACACATGGATGACTCCAGACCTACCCCAACCGGCCGGTACTACATCAAGACCTACGGTTGTCAGATGAACGAGTACGACTCGTCGCGCATGGGCGACGTGCTCGAGGCGGGCGCCGGTCTGCAGCCTACTGACGATCCCGCGCTGGCGGATGTGCTGCTCGTCAACACCTGCTCGGTGCGGGAGAAAGCCGAGTCCAAGGTTTTTTCGCTGCTCGGCGAGTGGAAGCAGATCAAGGACGCACGCCCCGGCGTGATCATCGGCGTCGGTGGTTGCGTGGCCAGCCAGGAGGGCGACCAACTCGTCAGGGCAGCGCCGCAGGTGGATCTCGTCTTTGGCCCGCAGACCGTGCATCGACTGCCACAGATGATCGCCCGCTTGCGCGAGCAGGGCCGGGCGGTCATCGACATCAGCTTCCCTGAAATCGAGAAGTTCGATCACCTGCCGGCGCCACGGGCCGAGGGGCCCACGGCGTACGTGTCGATCATGGAAGGCTGCAGCAAGTACTGCAGCTTCTGTGTAGTGCCCTACACGCGTGGCGACGAGATCAGCCGACCCCTCGACTCCGTACTCGAGGAAGTTGCACGGCTTGCGGCGCAGGGCGTGCGTGAGATCACCCTGCTTGGGCAAAACGTCAACGCTTACCGCGGACCGATGTCCGACGGCGCGATCGTCGATCTGGCCACGCTGCTGCATCACGTTGCCGCGATCGACGGCATCGAACGCATCCGCTTCACTACCTCGCACCCGCTCGAGTTCGACGACAGCCTGATCGAGGCCTACGCGAGCATTCCCAAGCTCGCCAACCACCTGCACCTGCCGGTGCAGTCCGGCTCCGACCGCATCTTGTCGCTGATGAAGCGCGGCTACACCGCCCTCGAGTTCAAGGCGCGTATCCGCAAGCTGCGTGCGGTACGACCGGACATCTCGGTCACCTCGGACTTCATCGTCGGTTTCCCCGGCGAGAGCGAGCGCGACTTCGAGGCCACCATGGCACTGGTACGCGACCTCGGTATCGACCAGTCTTTCAGCTTCCTCTACAGCCGGCGTCCGGGTACGCCGGCGGCGTCCCTGCCCGATGACGTGTCGCTCGCCGACAAGCAGGCCCGCCTGCAGCGCCTGCAGGCGCTGCTCGAAGAAAACTCGCAAGCCCGTAATCGCACGATGGTGGGCACGGTGCAGCGCGTGCTGGTCGAGCGACCCGCCCGCAAGGACGACACTGAACTTGCCGGACGTACCGAGGACAACCGTTGGGTCAATTTCCCTGGGCCCGCGCGTTTGCTTGGTCATTTCGTCGACGTCGAGATCACCGAAGCGCGGCCCCATTCGCTGCGCGGCCGGATTGCCGCTGCCGAGGTTGTGCGTGGCTGATCCGACCAGCGCCGCTATGCGCGAATTCCAGCTCGAGCCCACGGACAACGAACGACTTGCCAATCTCTGCGGTCCGCTCGACGAGAACCTGCGGTTGATCGAAGGCCGTCTTGGCGTCGAAGTCCGCCGGCGTGGCGGTGCCTTTCGCGTGCAGGGCGCCAAGGCTGCAGCGGCCGAGTCGCTGCTGCGCGAACTCTTCCGTATGACGCGCACCGAGGACATCACGCCGGAAACCGTGCACTTGGCGCTGCGGGACCATGACGTGCCCGCGAGCAGCGTGACCGCGGTCGCCGACGGTACCGAGGGCGACGGCGCTGCAGTCGAGGGCGCGACCGACGACGCCGAGGCTGGCCTGCGCACCCTGCGCGGCACCATCCGTGCGCGCGGCCCGAACCAGCGTGAGTACCTGCGGCGCATTCGTCGCAACGACCTCACCTTCGGCGTCGGACCGGCCGGAACCGGCAAAACGTATCTTGCCGTGGCCTGCGCGGTCGAGGCACTGCAGTCCGACCGCGTGAGGCGCATCGTGCTGGTGCGACCCGCCGTCGAGGCCGGCGAACGGCTTGGTTTCCTGCCCGGCGATCTCACCCAGAAGGTCGATCCTTACCTGCGGCCGATGTACGACGCGCTCTACGAAATGATGGGTTTCGATCGCGTCGCCAAGCTCATCGAGCGCAACGTGATCGAAGTCGCGCCGCTCGCCTTCATGCGCGGTCGGTCGCTCAATGATTCATTCATCATTCTCGACGAGGCACAGAACACCACGGTCGAGCAGATGAAGATGTTCCTGACGCGTATCGGCTTTGGCTCGCGCGCCGTCGTCACCGGCGATGTGACGCAGACCGATCTGCCGGCCGGCAAACTCTCTGGCCTGCGCCATGTACTTGCCGTGCTCCACGACGTGCAGGGCGTGGGCTTCCAGTTCTTCGAGGCCAGGGACGTGGTACGTCACCCGCTCGTACAGCGAATTGTGCAGGCCTATGAGGCCCGCGAAGGCGAGTCCGGATGACTCGCGCCCCGGTGCCACTGGCTGTCGAGGTGCGCAGCAGCGTCCGCCGCGATATCCCCGGCGTCACGCGCATGGTGCGGTGGGTTCGTGGTGCGGTGGGCGCGCGCGGGCACGGTGCCGAAGTGGCGGTACGCATCGTCGGCGTCACCGAAGGCCGGCGTCTCAACCTGCTCTGGCGCGGCCGCGACTACGCCACCAACGTGCTGTCTTTCCCGGCCCCGGTGGGCGCGCGGGGTGGGCAGGCCCGGCGCACCCTCGGCGACATCGTGGTCTGCGCGCCCGTGGTTCGTCGTGAGGCACGCCAGCAACGTAAGCGGGTCGATGACCATTGGGCGCACCTGCTGGTACACGGCGCGCTGCATCTGCTCGGCCATGATCACGAGAATGACGTCGATGCGGAGCGCATGGAGCGGCGCGAGCGCCGCGTTCTCGCGCAGTTCGGTATCGCGGACCCTTACCGCATTTCCTCCTCGGTGTCGGAGCCAAGATGAGCAACCCGCGATACAGTTCGATGAGCTGGATCCGCAAGCTCGGCCGCGCCCTCTCCGGCGAGGCTGAAGATCGCGATGATCTCGTCCAGCTCATGCGCCAGGCGCTGGAACGCGGACTCATAGACAGCGACGCGCTGGAGATGCTCGAGGGTGTACTCGGGGTCGCCGATCTGCAGGTACGCGACATCATGGTGCCGCGGGCGCAGATGGTTTCGGTACGCCGCGACGATCCGCCGGAGAAACTGCTGCCGGTGATCGTCGAGTCGGGGCACTCGCGCTTTCCGGTGGTTGATGATGACCGCGACGACGTCGTCGGCATCCTGCTGGCGAAGGACGTGCTGCGCCTCTATGCCACCGGGCGCGAGGACGAATTCGACATTCGCGAGTGCATGCGGTCGGCGCTCGTGGTGCCGGAGTCGAAGCGGGTCAATGTGCTGCTCAAGGAATTTCGCCGCAACCGCAATCACATGGCCATCGTGGTTGACGAATACGGCGGTGTCGCCGGCTTGGTCACCATCGAGGATGCGATCGAGCAGATCGTCGGCGACATCGACGACGAGTTCGA
>CAZIRD010000094.1:9463-11027 GCA_964541625.1 uncultured Acidibacter sp. | reverse complement strand
CGGCGAGTATCACTACCACGGCTTGCCGACCGGGCTGATCAACAAGCTCGGCAAGGGCACGGCGATGACGCTCGTCGGGTGGTCCAACGACGGCTTTCCGATCTATGCGCGCTACGGCTACAGTAGCGCGAACGATGCCGCTTCCGCGATCAAGGAACTCGCTTCGAGCTGGCGGCTCAAGGCGACGCCTGACAGCGGTCGCCCGGCGACCTCGCTGTATCCGATGGGCTCCTTCCTGCAGGACTACGAATACGTAGCCGGTCTTGGCGATCTTGACCAGTGCAACGGGCGTACGGGCGTGACGCCGGAGTTTCCGAACGGGATCTATTACTACGTCATCACCAGCAGCTTCCCGTTCGTGCACCGCTGTCTGCGGGGTTCGACCGCGAGCGGCGGCTGATGACGGGACGGTTGCGCGCGCCGGTGGCTTCGCGCTGGCTGGATTGGCGCTGGATGGCCTGGCTACCGATGATGCTGGGCGCGTGGCCGGCCCATGCCCATCTGATGGAGAACCAGCAGGGCACGCTCAATCTCGTCGGGCAGCGTGGCTACCTGGTGTTGTCGCTGCCGGTGAGCGCCCTCAAAGGCGTGGACGACAATCGTGATGGTCGGCTGGATGCCGCCGAACTGCAGCGCCATGCGAGCGCGATCGAACGTGACCTGCGGGCGCGGGTGCGGGTCAGCGATGGCGGCAGGGCTGCACCGCTCGATGGTGTCCTGCTCAACCTCTCGCCCGATGAAAACCATCGCGAAGGTCCGGCCACCCACCTCGTGCTGCTCGCGGTCGCGATGTTTCCGGCGGAGCCGCGCGCGCCCCAGCTCGACTTGAGGATTTTCGGCCGTACACCGTCAGAGCGCAGTTACCGCTTCACGGTGACGCGGCGCCTGCCGGATGGGCAAACCCGCGAGCAGGTGGTACGCATTACACCGAAGGCGACGCGGCATGTTTTCTTTGGCTTCTAAACTGACGCCCCGCCTCTCGCTACTGGCAGTCGGCGTCCTGTCGGCGATCACCGTGGCAGCGCTGGTGGGCCGTCATCAGGCACAACTTGCAGAGCAGCGTGCCGAGCGCGAGCGGCAGCAGGCGGAGGCGCTGGTCGAGTTCATGCTTGGCGACCTGCGCGACAAGTTGCAGCCGCTGAATCGTCTCGATCTGCTCGAACTCGCCGGCAAACGCACGCTTGATTACTTCCGTGCGCCCGGCCGGCAGGATGGTGCCGCGGATGACCTCGGCAGACGCGCGCGCACCCTGCATATCCTCGGCGAGATCGAATCGCGCCGCGGCGATCTCCCCAAAGCGAAAGCGCTGTTTGCCGAAGCCAGGCAGATCACGGCGCGTGCCTACGCTGCGACACCGCGCGATCCAGCGCGACTCTTCGAGCATGCAGAGAGCATGTTCTGGATCGGTTATCTCGATTGGCGCGAGGGCAGGCAGGCGGAAGCCGAGACGGCTTTCGTCGAGCATGCGCGGCTCAGCGCCGCATTGGTGACACTCGAGCCCAAGAACCCGAAATGGCTCAAGGAGTCGGCGACCGCGTCGCTCAATCTCGGTGCCCTGCGATAT
>CAZIRD010000094.1:2867-9363 GCA_964541625.1 uncultured Acidibacter sp. | reverse complement strand
TCAAAGATTGCAAGGCGGCCGAGCAGAGTGCAACGCGTGCGTTGCGTGCACTCTCGGCGTCGCTTTCGCCCGAGACGCCGTTCCTCGCTGTGCTGGGAGGTCGAGTGCTGACGGCCAAAGCTCGGTGCAGGCTGCTCGCTGCCGACAGCGCGGGAGCGCTCGCAGCGTCCACCGCTGCGCTCGACGCGATCGGACCCATCGCTGATGCTGCCGCTGACGCCGAGTCCCGCTTCATCGGCGTGGAGGCCTGGCTCGTCAAGGGTGACGCACAGGCCAAGGCGCGACAGACGGACCTCGCCATCGCCTCGTGGAGTCGGGCGCTCGAGCTCTCCGGACGTGGCGCTGCGCCGCTGCGGCCCTACCAGCGGCTGTTGCGCGCGACGCTGCTCAGCCGAGTGGGTCGCGAGGCCGAGGCAAGATCGATCCTTGCCGAGTTGCAGGCCCTGGGCTACCTGCACCCGTACATGGCCGGTCTCACCGGGCTTGGTGATGCCGCGGCATCAGCGACCGACGACGGCAGCACTCGTCGATGAGCCGATCGCGTCAAACCGCATCCGGTATCGTGCTGCGGGTCGGCGCGACACCTGGCGCGACGTAGATCCCGCGGGCGAGATATTGTTCGATGCGGCGTTTGAGTTGCGTCGCGCCGAGATACGGGTTGACCTGCGGGTCGCCCGACCAAAGATCATTCGGCAGGCCGACATCGCCCGCATAAATGTCCGCGTAAACCGCCGGGTCGTCCCAGAGCGAGTAGTTCACGAACGGATTGGCGCGGGCCCGTCGCAGTGCACCGAGATCGATGTTCACGCGGAAGGCTACCGGACCCGGACCGTCGACCGTGCCCTCGACGCGTCCGTCGAAGCGCACGATGCGTGAGTGACCACGGCGGAAGAAGGTGTATTGGTCGGAGTCGTGCGTCTGGTGTTCGCCGCCCTCTAGCGCTGAGAGCAGGTAGACGGTGTTCTCGAAGGCGCGCATCCGCCGGCCGGTATCCCAGACCTCGCGGCCCGAGCCGCCGTGCGGTTCCGAGGTCGAGTGCAGGATCACCTCGGCGCCCGCGCGGCGCAGGCCATGGGCGACCTCGGGGATCATGTTGTCGAAGCAGATCATGTTCGCGAGGCGACCGAGCGGCGTATCGGCGACCGGGAACAGGGCGTCCGCACCGAATACGTCGAGGTACTGCGAGAGGACGCTGCCCGGCGTGGTGTCGGGCAGCAGGCCCCAGACGTCGGCGCATTGGTTCTTGCGGTAGGTGTGGACGAGATTCCCCGAGTCGTCGATCAGGAAGGCCGAGTTGAACACGCGCCCCGGAAGCCGCGGATGGATCTCGAAGTTCTGGAACGCCATGTACACCTTGTGGCGCTGCGCGAATTCCGCGATCCGATCAAAGATCGGATCCGGATAGGTCAGCGACAGGCGCGCCATGTCGTCGACCGTACGGCTGACGCCGCCGATGCCGCCGGGTCCGGTAAGCCAGAACTCGGGAAACACGCAGAGGCGGACCGAGGGCAGATTGGCGCGTGAGCCGGCGAGTTCCAGCGACTCATCGAGATTGCGCAGCATGAGCGTGCGCGCGTCGATGCTGCGATCGAGCGGGATCAACCGTGGACACTCCTGCACGAGCAGTGCCTCGTACTGCTCTTCACAGCGTGCGTGTTGCGACGGCGCGGCGGCACGTTCGGCCAGTCGGCGCTGGGCCTCGACGCGCCACTCCGCTGCGGTGGAGGGCGATGGCCGCAACCCGGCGCTTGCGGCTTCCGCCGCGCGCCGATAGCCCGCCGCATAAGTGTTGGCGCGCACGATGGCCGGAAAGGAGCGCTGCGGGTTGACGCGGCTGCGTCGCATCGCCTGCAGGTCGAGATCCGGGTAGATGAAATCTTCGGTGGCGCGCGCAACGAGGCTGATGCCAGCCGGCGTATGCAGGCCGGTGGCCGGCGGCAAGGCCATCACGACGCCGTCGACGTGCAGGGTCGAGGGACTGGCGACCGCGACAAAGCAGGTGTTGTCGCCGGCGCGGGCGAGGCGCGAGGCCTGGCGCGCATCGAGCAGTTCGTCGGCGCGCTCGAGCGCGGGATTGAGGATGAGCTCCGCTCCTTGGAACACGAGTGCGCGCGCGTGTGGCGTGAAGAGGATATCTTCGCCCGGCAGCAGACCGATCTGCCCGAAAGGTGTTGCCGCGACCTTGAACGACGCCGGGCGCCCGAGGGCGGAGCGGCCGTCGGCGAAGCCATTGACGAGTTCAGGGGTGATTTTTTCGGCGCGCAGGCGCAGGACACCGTGGTCGTCGAGCAGGAAGGCGACGATTTGCGGCGCAGCATCCGCCTGATCGCCGGGTCGCACCCAGCCTGAGCCCGCCAGCCAGACGCCCGCGGCCGAAGCGATCGAACCGACCTCGGCAAGCAGCGCGGCCTCGCGCGGCGCGCCGGCCGGAGCATGCGTGGCCTGCGGCAGCAGCACGAGCACGGGTGCGGGCTCGAGTTGGCGACGGCCAGCAGCGGTCCGCGCACTCGCGAGCAGTACGGACCACTCGGCCACCGACAGGCCCGCCTGCCATTCGCGTTGCGAAAGCACCAGTGTGGACATCATCAAATCCTCCCTTCCGCGGAATTTGTCGAGGCTGCAGATTGCCGGGTGCGCAGCAGGGCGAGCCCGCGCAGAACCTCGGCATGACGTTCGCGCGTCAGGTGGTAGCGCGAATAAAAACCGAGCGCAAGCAAACCGGCGACTGCGGTCACACTCACCGCGGCGAAGCCGAGCGTGGTGAGCGACTGCGGGTCCACCGCGGCGCCCTTCTGGCCCACGGGCAACGCAACCCACTGGACGACGATGCCGGCGACCAGCTTGCCGAGGCTCGATGACAGTTTGTTGCCGAGCGGCAGGAAGGCGAGCAGCATGCCGGTGCGCGACTCGCCCTTTTCATAGGCGTACTCGTCGGCGGTTTCAGCGAACATCACCAGCGAGCAGGCCATGATCAGCCCCTGGCCCGCGCCCACGGCGAGGTTGGCGGCGTACAGAAGTTGCAGCAGCAATGGGTCGCCGTTGGCCGGCATCAGTTCGACCATACGCAGCGCCGGCGCGAGGACATAGCCGAGCAGCAGCAAGACGACGCCGCCGATGTACAAGTGCTTGGGCTCCACCTTGCCCACCACCAACCGGCTAGCGAGTGCGGCGACGAACGTGGCGATCTGCACGCTCATCAGCCAGGCGCCGGTCTCGGCCGTCGATAGCTCCCAGAAGTAGGTGCCGAGATGCAGGTTGAGGGCACGGAAGTAGGAACCCATCATGCCGGCGAACAGCAGGCCGAGAAACATCGCGCGGAAGTTGCGCAAGTCGCTGAGGGCGCCCCAGGTGGCGCGCAGCGAGTCGAGCAATTCGAACCGCCTCGGCTGCGACACCATGCGGCCGCGTTCAAACGCCATGATGGGTCGCTGCGTGCCGCGCGCGCCAAGCAGCGAGGCCAGCATGATCACGCCGGCAATCAGCAGCGCGAAGCGCGGATAGTTGTCCGGATTCTCCTGACCGCGTGGGTAGGCCTCGGTGGGCACGAAGGCGAGCGCGAAGATCGCCCAGGTGAGCGCCAGGTTCACTGCGGCGGTGACCGCTTGTCGCCAGATGCCGAGTTCGGCACGAACGCTGGCGTTTTCGGTCAGCTCCGCGGCGACGGCCGCTGCAGGCACCGCGTAGAACGATCCTGCGAGGCGCACCGCGAGACAGAGGGTCATCAACCAGAGGAAGAGACCGAGCTGGCCGAGTCCCGCCGGCGCCGAGAACAGCAGGTAGACGAAGATGCCGGTGGGTAAGATCGCGAGATACATCAAGGTGTGCCGTCGACCGAATCGTCCCTTGAAACTGTCTGAGTAACTGCCGATCAGCGGGTCGATGAATGCGTCGGCCAGGATGGCGATTGCGACGGCGAGTCCGGCGAGACTGCCTTTCAGGCCGAGTACCTGCGCGTAGTAGAAGATCAGGAAGAGTTCGTAGATCTGGAATTTGGTCGACTCGACCACCGCCGTGAAGCCGAACAGCAGTCGGCTGTGCAGCGGGATGCTTGCCTCACGGGCGAGGTTTGCGGGCTGGCTCATCCTTCCCCCCTTGTCGCGGTTCCATGCAGTGTAATCCCGAACCCCCGGTTTACCGGTTAGGATCATGTCACTGTCTGAAACGAGATCCACAATGACCGATTCGCCACGCAACCAGATCGAACATCCGATGATGGCTGGACGTTCGCATGATGACGCCGCGCGGCAGCGCGCCGTACGCACGCTGCGGCAGCGTTTGCTGCCGCGGCTGGCGGCGGGCAGCCGGGAGATGTACTACCGCGGCGTCGAGCCCGAGCTGCGGGCCGCAGCCGACGGTCGGGTGGTCGAGGATCATCGCGAGATCCGTCGGGCGATGATGCAGCTGCCCTATGTGCGGTTCCAGTTGGCGACACATCGCATCATCCAGGAGCTGATGTTCGAGACGCTGATCGACTCTGTGCAGCCGCGGGTCGGCGAACTGGCGGAGAAGGCGCGAAGCCTGCCGCGCGGTCTCGGGTCGCTGCGGCTCGATCCCACCCTCGAGGTGCCGCGCTACGTGACCGCAGTCGACATCCATTGCCAACCCGGCGGTTACGCACATGAACTCTTCGAGGGCGACGTGGCCGCCGGAGCGATCTATGACCGCAGCATCAACATGTACCAGTCGGGTGCCGGCGGCATGACGGACTACATGGGTCGCGGCGTCATCCAGTACCTCGACAAGATCTGGCCGCAGTTCCAGCCGCGTCGCATCCTCGATCTCGGCTGCACCATCGGTCATAGCACACTCGCTTATGCGCGCCGCTACCCGGATGCCGAAATCCATGCGATTGACGTGTCGGCGCCGCTGCTGCGCTACGCCCACGCGCGCGCCGAGTCGCTGGGTGCGGCCGTGCATTTCTCGCAGCAGAACGCCGAGCGCACCGACTTCCCGGACGGTCACTTCGATCTCGTGGTTTCGCACATCCTCGCGCACGAGACTTCGGCCAAAGCCTGGCCGCGGATACTTGCCGAGGCGCGTCGACTGCTCGCCCCCGGCGGCCTCGTCGTGCACGTCGATCTGCCGCAACTCGAGGAGATCGATCCGTATCGACGTTTCATCTACACCAACGAAACGCAGTTCAACAACGAGCCGTTCTGGACGGCGTACCGCGAGCTCGACCTGCATGCCGAGATGCGACGCGCCGGTTTCGCCGAGGAGGAGATCCGGCGCGACTTCACCGCCGTGATGGCCGGCGCGGATCGGGAGAAGCTGCGCTCGGCCATCGAGCAGTCGCGCGCGCTTGGCCATGGCGCGCCGCCGGGCTCTGGACTCGGCTTTGCGATGCTGGTCGGCACCCGCATGAAGGAGGCCGCATGAGCTCGCCCCCGCAGAAGCGGCTACCGTTGCTGCCGCGGGCCGCCCAAGGCAAGCGCCCGGAGTTCTTCACGGACGAGTCCAGCGACACGCTGCTGTCGATGAATATCGCCCTGCTTACCGAATTGATGGCGACGCGCGAACGGCTCGATACCCTTGAGCGGCTAATGGCCAGCAAGGGCTTGCTGGCCCGCGACGAGATCGAGGCCTACGAGCCCGATGCCGCCGGCGAAGCTGAGCGCGAGAAGCTGCGGGAGACGATGTCGCAGCACGTGTTCTACCTGCTGCTGCAGCAGGCCGAGCGCGCGGGTCGCTGAGCGCCGCTGCGGCGGCGTCGCTTTGAGGTTTCAGCCCAGCGTCTTCGCCGGGTCGGCGAAGATCGCCGGGTGCAGGCGCCTCGCGTAGCGCAGGAACTGCGTCGGCATTTCCTCGAGCGTCGCCACCTTGCGCCCCGAGCAGCGGGCAACGCTGCTGCCGGGCCGTTCGCCCATACGCAGTCGCGGCGACCAGTCGTTGTAATCATTGAAGTGCTCGAAGGCCGGCACGAAGCGCGGTGCCGGATCGAGTAGCGCGGCCACCGGACTGCCGAAGGTGGAGACATCATGGACGTTGACCGGCTTGGTGTAGCCCTCGAAGGTGGCAACGATCCAGCTCTCCTCGGTAAAGCTCGCTTCCTCGCCGATCACGCGTAGCGGCGTGTGCGCATGACGTTCCTGCTGGCGAACGCCCTGCATCGGCGCCGAGGCGAGCAGACCGTCGCGCAGCGAGTACGACGCGGGCGCCGCGCGCGGCGTCGGATAGTTGAACTCGATGAGTTCGCCGTTCAGCGGGTTGCGCCACTTTTCGAGGAGCTGGTCATCGTCGGGCGCGGAGTAGTAGATGGCGGCAACCGTCGACACCTCGAAGCGGTCGGCGTCGAGTTCGCGGCAGCGATGCATTCGCCCGACATGCATGTCGAACAGCGGCACGAGGTGATTGTCGACGAGCCCGTAGCGGCGACCGCGCATCCACCAGAAGACGATATCGTCGCCGGGGGCGTAGCAGATGCGCCTGCGCAGGCGGTTGAAGGCCGCCGGTTCTTCGAGCGCAGCCGTCGCTTCGGGCACAGCCGTCGCTTCGG
>CAZIRD010000094.1:0-2767 GCA_964541625.1 uncultured Acidibacter sp. | reverse complement strand
CAGCCGTCGCTTCGGGCACAGCCGTCGCTTCGGCCACAGGCAGCGATGCGGCCATCGCCGCGGGTGCGGTGACGGCGGTGCCCGCCAGCCTGCCAATGAATACGCGGCGATTCGTCCCGACGCGGCTCTGCGTGGTCACGCCGTACGGATTCCCTGCCGGGCCACGGGCAACGAACGCAGTCGCTTGCCGGTCGCTGCAAAGATGGCGTTGGCCAATGCCGGACCGACTACGGCGGTGCCCGGCTCGCCGATGCCGCCGGGCGCCTCGCTGCTGGCGATCTGGTGGACTTCGATGCGCGGCACTTCCGGCAAGCGCAGCAGTCGGTAGCTGTCGAAGTTGCGCTGCTGGACCTGGCCGCCGGCGAGCGTGATCTCGCCCCAGAGTGCGGCGGTCAGACCAAAGAGAATGCTGCCCTCGACCTGCTGATCGACAATGTTCGGGTTGACGACCTGCCCGCAGTCCACCGCGCAGGTGATGCGATGCACGGCGAGCTGGCCGGATTTCATGGAGATCTCGACCACCTGCGCCATGTAAGTGCCGTAGCCCTCCATCAGCGCGATGCCCTGATAGTGTCCGGCCGGCGCCTTGCCCCAGCCGGCCCGTGCTGCCGCCTCGTCGAGCACACGCTTGTAGCGTGGTTGCTTGCCGAGCAGCGCAGCACGGAATTCATAGGGATCCTTGCCGGCCGCACGCGCCACCTCGTCCATGAAGCTCTCGGCGACGAAACAGTTGAGCGCGTGGCTGACCGAGCGCCAGTAGCCCACGTCTACGCCGATCTCTTCGCGGTTGTAGTTCACCGCCACGTTCGGTACGTCGTAGGGGTAGTTGGCGGCCGCCTCGACGGCAAAGGGATCGATGGCTGTTTCAACTACCGCGGGGAACATGCGTGCGGTGATCGACGGCCCGGTGAGATCGAGCTTCCAGGCCACCAGCTTGCCTGCAGCGTCGAGTCCGGCTTCGACCTGATCGAAGGCCGGTGGCCGGTACGTGTCGTGCGTGGTGTCTTCCTCGCGACTCCAGATCACTTTCACCGGTTTGCCGACCGCCTTCGAGGCGATGATTGCGGCCGGGATGAAGTCGACCTCCAGGCGTCGACCGAAGCCGCCGCCGAGCAGCGTGGTGTGGACCTTCACCTGCTCTGGTTTGAGTCCGGCAACCGCTGCGGCCGTAGCCTGCGCAATGGTCTGGGTTTGGGTCGGCGCATAGAGGTCGAGTCCGTCGCTGCGCGCATCGGCCGTACAGCACTGTGGTTCGAGCGTGGCATGCGCCAGCATCGGCAATTCGTAGGTGGCGCGCAGCCGTTTAGCAGCCGCTTTCAGGGCGGCTGCGGTATCGCCCTCTTTGCGTACTTCGCGCCCCGTGCGCTGCGCTGCACTGCGCAGCCGCGCGCGGATTGCGGCATCCGTGAGCGCGGCATTCGGCCCGGTGTCCCAGCTGATCTTGACCGCATCAAGCGCCTTGCGCGCCTGCCAGTAGTGATCTGCGACCACCACCACGCCATTACCCGTACCGACGACTTTGCGCACGCCCGGCATCGCCTCGGCGGTGACGGCGTCAAACGAGGCGAGTTTGCCGCCGAGTGTTGGGCATTGGGCGATCGCACCGTGCAACATGCCCGGCAACTTGACGTCGATGCCGTAGATCGCCGAGCCGTCGAGCTTGGCGGCGGTGTCGAGCCGTTTGACCGGCTTGCCGACGACCGTGAATGCGCTGGCGGGCTTGAGCGTGACGTCCTTCGGCACCGGCAGCTTGGCAGCCGCCTCGGCGAGGGCGCCGAAACTGAGTCGCTCCTTGCCGTGAATCACGGCACCGCCGGCTACCTCAAGCGCGGAAGCTTCCACGCCCCAGTGGTTCGCTGCTGCCTGTACCAGCATGGTGCGCGCCTGCGCGCCGGCCTTGCGCAGCTTCTCCCAGCAGTCGCGCACGCTGGTGCTGCCGCCGGTGATCTGCGCACCGAGCAGGGCATTGATGTAGACGGCGCCGACCGGTGCGGCCTCGATGCGCAGTTTGTCGAGCGCGAGACCGAGCTCTTCGGCGAGCAACTGGGTGAGCGCGGTGTACACACCCTGACCCATCTCCGACTTGTCAATGAGTACCGTGATCGTGTCGTCGCCGGCGATCTGCAGCCAGGCGACCGGCTGACCACCGGCACTGCCGAGCGCAGCGGGTTTGCTGCAACCGCCGAGCCCGATGCCAAGCAGGAGTCCACCGCCTGCAAGCGCGGAAACCTTGAGGAAGTCGCGGCGCGACGCGCCGGCGGACGGATTTGTCTCGAGGCTCATGTCGATGCTCATGTTCAACCCTCCTGGCGCGCGGCGGCCGGGGACTGACCGCTGGCGTTGGCCTGCAACTCGGCAGCACGGTGTACGGCCTTGCGGATGCGGTTGTAGGTGCCGCAGCGGCAAATGTTGCCGGCCATCGCCGCATCGATGTCGGCATCGGTCGGCGACGGATTGCGCTCGAGCAGGGCGGCTGCGGACATGAGCTGGCCTGACTGGCAGTAGCCGCACTGCGGCACGTCGAGTTCCAGCCAGGCCTGCTGAACGACATGCGAGCGATCCGCCGAGAGTCCCTCAATGGTGGTGACCCCGCGTGTGCCGACATCAGCCAGGGCGATCTGGCAGGAGCGCGCCGGCTCGCCGTCGATATGCACTGTGCAGGCGCCGCAGAGCGCCGCACCGCAGCCGAATTTCGTGCCGGTGAGCCCGAGATGGTCGCGCAGCACCCAAAGCAGGGGTGTGTCGGCTGCAGCGTCCGTCTGCAGGG
>CAZIRD010000093.1:0-11305 GCA_964541625.1 uncultured Acidibacter sp. | reverse complement strand
GCCGTTGTAAATCAACGGGATACGCTGCGCCGCGCCGCTCAGCGACTGCTCTACGACCCCAACGCCGGCCCGCACGCGCAGCACCGCACCGTCTGGTGCGCCCGGACCGTGCTCGGCGAGTCCGTCGGCCTGTTCCGCCAGGCCGGCGGCACCGGCGCCCGCGCCGGCGGCCTGCACACCTGCGGCAGCGTCTGGGCCTGCGCCGTCTGTTCCGCGAAAGTCACCGAGGCCCGCCGCGCCGAGCTGCTGGCCGGCATGGCAGCCTGGCGCGCGATGGGCGAGGGTCGCAGCGTGCTACTGGCGACGCAGACCTTTCCGCACGAACGAGACGCCGAGCCGCTGGCCGGCCTGCTCGAAAAGTTCGCCGCCGCGCAGAAGCGCTACAAGCAGTCGACCGCGTACAAGCGCCTGACGCGCGCCATGCAGCGCGCAGGGGGCGTGCGCAGCCTCGAAGTCACCTGGGGCGAGGAGCACGGCTGGCACCCGCACACCCACGAGCTGCTGTTTGTCCGCGCTGACCTGGCGCAGCTCGGCGCCCGCGAGGAAACCGACGACCGTGGCCGCGCTCGATGGGTCGGCGGAATCGTCGACGAGCTGCGCGACGCCTGGATCGTGGCCTGCCTGCGTTCCGGCCTGGCGACGACGCGCGACCTGGAGCATATGCGCCAGCACGCCTTCGACCTGCGCGGCGGAGACTTCGCGGCCGACTACGTCGCCAAGTTCGGCCGCGACGTCGACGAATGGGCAGCCGCTGACGAGCTGACCCGCTCTCACGCCAAGCTCGGCCTACGAGCTGGGCGGCTGTCGCCGTTTCAGATGCTTCGACTCTGGCAAGCCGGCGAGGGCGCCGACCTGGGGCACAGGTTCCGCGAGTTTGCCGAAGCTTTCGAGGGTCGACGGATGCTGTTCTGGTCCCCAAAGCTAAAAGCCGCCCTCGGCATCGCCGAGCTATCCGACGACGAGATCGCCGAGCGCCTCGGCCGAGACGAAGCGCTGCCAGAGGAAACGCGCATTGCGCAGCTCAGCATCGAGCAATACGCCGCCGTCTACAGCCGCGCCGCCGTCGGCGAGCTGCTCGACCTGGTCGCGACGCTCGACCCGATCCGCTGCCCCGATCCGCAGCTCGTGGTCGACGAGTTCGCCGCTCACTGTCTGGCGCGCGTTCCGCTGTACTCGAAGCGACTCCGCTACAAAGCCTGGCGCCGCAACGTGCTGCAGGAATACGCGCCGTAACCCCAACCACCGACAAGGACCGCAACCATGGCAACCAAGAAGACCGCGCAAGGCGAACCGCTGACCCGCCAGCAGCTCGAAAACATTCAAGCGTGCTGCGGCGTCACCATCACCGACCCGGAGCACCCGCTCAACGGCACCGGCGGCAAGCTGGTCGGCCGCGACTTCGACAAAGGCTGCGCCATTGTGCAGCTCGACGAAGCGCCCGACGCCACCGTCGAGCTCTACGCCGGCCAGTTCAAGGTCGAGCGCTGATGCACTGCGCGCGCTGCCGCTGGTACGCCACCGAGGCACCCAACGCGCCGACCGGCTCGTGTATGCACGCGCCGCCCGTGGCCGTCTGCGCCGGCATGAATCGACAGCACGGCATTGGCGGCGCCGAGCTGGCGCCAATCGTGCTGTCGTTGCGTCCGACCGTCGGCCCCGACCACTACTGCAGCCGCTTCGAGGCTTTCGTTCATGGCTGAATTGAAGACCAAACTCGGCCGCGTGCCGTGCCCAGTCTGCGCAACGCCTGTCGTCCTGCGTAGCAACGCCGCCGGCACCCTGTCGTTCACCTGCGATGAATGCGACCTCTCCGCGTTCGCCAAGAAAGGCGCCGCCGCACAGAAGCTGCTGACCGCGAAGCTGCCCGCGCAACCCAAGCCAGACGACAAGCCACCAACCCGCAAGCCCGACCCCGACAATGCGACTCCGCCAGACACCGCCAAGCCCGCAGCCAAGCCCCGCGCAGCCGTCGGATTCTTCCAATTCGACACCTGACCTGCCCGACGACCTGGCCGACCTGACCGGCCAGGCTGCGCAGCTCGACGCCGACGACCTCGGCGCCGATACGCTGGCCGGCCAGGCGCCCGCGCCGGCGCCTGGGCCGTCCAACGCCGAGTTGATCGCGATGGGCGTCGAGATGTTCCGCGAGCTGGTCTGCCTGGTGCTCGACGTCGACACCCCGCGCGCCACGCTCGACGAGAAGACCGCGCGCGCCATCGGCCAGGCCTGGGAGCCTGTCTGCGCAAAGTACGGCGTCGACCTCGGCCGCGTGGTCGGCGGATTCGGCCCGGAGCTGGCCGCCGTGGCCACCACCGCGCCGCTGCTGTTCAAGGCATACCGCGCGCTCGATCGCGAGCTGTTCGACAAGCGCCGCGCGCCCGCCAGGCTGGCCGCTGCCGACAAGGGCCCGCCGCCCGCACCAACGCCGCCGCCGCCGGCCCCGTCGACCATGAGCAACGTGCGCGCTGCCGACTTTTCGAGCGACGCGCGCAAGCCCTGGGATCCGGAGCTCGCCGCGCGCAACGCCGCCGCCGCCACGCCGCCGCCGAGCTGATGCGCGCGGCCTGCATCGCCGCCTACATCGGCGCCAGCGGCAGCGGCAAGACCACCGCGCTACAACGCGACTTCCTAACCCCAAGGCCCGCCAGGCTGGCCGTCTGGGACTTTAAACGCGAGTACCACCAGCTCCCCGCGATCGGCTCGGCTGCCGAGCTGCTGCGCGTGATGGGTCGGCCGCGCTTCGCGTTCCGCGTTATCCCGCCCATGGACGTCGGCCAGCGGCGCAAGTGGTTCGCGCTGTTCTGCGAGGCTGTCTATCGCGCCGGCGACCTGACCTGCATCGTTGAGGAAGCCGCGTTCGTCACCAGTCCGCAGCGCGCGCCAGATGCCTGGCGCCTGCTCACGCTGACCGGCCGCGATTACGTGCTGCCGTCTGGCCGGCGCTGCTCGCTGCGGCTGGCATTCACCACGCAGCGCCCGGCCTCGATCGACAAGGACGCGCTCGGCAACTGCTCGCAGCTCTGGTGCGGCCGCCTGCTGGCGCCGCGAGACGTGCACACCATGGCAACCGTCCTGGGCGTGCCTGAATCGCAGCTCCTGGGGCTGCGCGACCTCGAACACATTCGGCGCGATGTTCTCGGCGGCACCGCAAGCGCCGCCGGCCTGCTCAGGCTGCCGCCTAAGGCTCAAAATTTGCAGGCCCGTCGACCGGCTGGCAACGTGGCGCCGCGTTCCAACCAACCCGACCGGAAACCATGAATTCTGCTGACCTGATCAAAATGGGCGTCGCTGCTGCGGCGCTAATCGCCGCGTACAAGTTCGGCGGCGCCTGGGGCAAATCGGCCGCCGTTGCCATCGGCAGCGTCGCGATCGCCAAGCGCCTGCCGTACCTCGGCGACGTCCTGTAAGAGGCCCGACCCATGCTGACCGCTCTGTTTCTCGGCGTGCTGTTCGCCGCCGTCGCCGCCATTGGCGCGCCGCTGCTCTCGCGCCAGGTGCTCGGCGCTCGATTCGGCATTGACACCGTCAAGCTGCCGCCGTTCAACAACGTGGCAGCCAATAGCCTTGCAAACGTCGACCTGTCGCCGCTGCTCGGCCAGACAATCCACACCCTGCGGCTGCAGATGGGCGGCACCTTCACGAAGGCCCAGATGACGAGCATCCAGCTCAAGGCCAACGGAAAGACCATCATCGACACCACCGGCAGCCGGATGGATTCGCGGATGCAGTACCGCAGCCTGACCGCTACCGCTGCGCAGATCGTTATCGACTTCATGGAGTGGCGCGCCCGCTCGAAGGGCGCCTGGCTATCTGGCGCGTTCGATACCACCGTCGGCGTCAAGAATCTGCGGCTGGAAGTTCAAATCGGCGCTGCGACCTCGCCAACGCTGGCCGGCTTTGCAACCGTGTCGCCGCCGATCACCGACCCCGCCTATCAGCAGACGCGCGGCCTAATCGCCCGCGTTCACACGGTCACGCAAACGGTCGGAGCTGCTGGCACGTTCCCGTTGGTCGTTCCGCATATGGATCCCTTGCAAGGCGGTTCGATCTTCAAGCGGATCGCCTTCTTCTCCGCAAACATGACCGGCCTGCAGGTGTTCCGTAACGGCATCCTGGTTCACGAGTCGACCGCGACCGACAACAACTTCCGCGCGCAGTACGAGGGCGCCCGCACGCCGCAAGGCTCCCTGTACATGTTCGATCCCGTCATGCCTAATCTGCAGGAGTCCGAGGTTTTCGACACCCGGCCCGCGTCGGGCTGCCAAACCGCGCAGGTCTTCGGCACGTTCTCCGCTGGTGAGACGATCACCACCGAGGTCGAAGTACTCGAACCGCTCGACGTTTACTAAAGGCCGCGCCGAATGGACTGGGACAACACCGGCCAGGACGTCGCCTATGCAGGCGGTACGCCTGGCTTCTATGACGGATGGCCGAATGCCCAGACGCCACCGAGCCAGGCCGACGCAGCGCGCAGCGTCTCCGCCTCAGACTGGTTCTTTCGCCTCGGCGATACCATCCTCCAAGGTGTCGACCGGCACTACCGCACCACCGATGCCGTGCGCCTGGCGTCGACCGGCCGCCCTGTCGGCGTCGCTCCCGATGGTTCGCTGTTCATCCAAGGGACCACCGGAGGCCAGCGTAACCAGTTCGGATTCGGCGCGCCTGGGGCAATGTCTGGCCGGCCTGTCGGCAACACCGCGCCGGCCGGCGGCAGCTCGCCGCTGCTGCTGATCGCCGCCGCCGGCCTGGTGCTGTTCCTGGTGCTGCGCAAGTGAGCCTGAAGCGTGGACCCTGTCACGCTTCAGAGCCTAATCAATGGCGGTAGCAAAGTCCTTGCCGCCGCTGTTCAAGCGCCGCCCGCTGGACCGAGCATCAGCGGCACCGGCCCGCTGACGTCAACCAACGTATTCGGCTCTTTTGACGTCATCGCCGGCGGCCGTGGCAGCACCGGCGGCAGCCGCGCGCCAACTGCGTCGACCTCGGCCGCCGCCACTGGCGCCGACCAATTCCCCGACGCGGTCGGCGGCTGGCTGCCCTGGGCAATCGTCGGCGCGCTGGCGCTGGTTGTCATCGTTCGCCGCTAATGCAGCTCTCCGTCCGCCACTGGACCGCCGACGACCTGGCAACGCTCAGCCAGGCCACCGAACATGACCCGTTCGGCGGCCTGGCGTCGCCAATGCAATGCCTGGCACGTTCGTACCTGGTCGAGCTGCTCGACGACGCCGGCCGCCCGTTCGGAATGCTTGCCATTGAGCCGCGCACGCTCGACAAGGGCGCCGAGCTGCAGATTGTGGCCGGCGTGCGCACCGGCCCCGGCCCTGAAATGCCCGAGGTACTGCGCACGCTCGAGCAATGGGCAGCCGAGCGCGGCGCCGCCGTGCTGACGTTCGTCACCTCCCGCAAGCCCGTCGAGCGCCTGGCGCACCGCGCCGGCTGGACGACAACCGGCGCCGTCGTCATGCGCCGCCTGACCCCGGAGCACTGACCATGGGCGGCCGTAGCAGTAGCAGCAGCAGCAGCGAAAGCACCAACACCACCAACAACGTCGACAATCGTCGAGTGGTAGGCGAGGGCGCCACCAACCTGGAAAACTCGTTCCTGTCGATCGACAGCAGCAACCGATCGACCAACATCGACAGCCGCCAATGGGTCGATGCGAGCGTGACCAACGTCGACAGCTCGACCCGCCCGACCACGCTCAACGACAGCCGCGACCAGGGGCAAGGGTTCGACCAGTCGAGCACGCTGACGCAGATCGACAGCAGCAACCGATCGACCAACATCGACGACCGTCGCGACCAGTCAACCAACCTGTTCGACTGGTCGAACCGCTCGACCAACTTCAGCGACAGCAGCAACCGATCGACCAACCTCAACGACAGCCGCGACCAGTCAACCAACCTGTTCGACTGGTCGAACCGCTCGACCACCGTCAACGACAGCCGCGACCTATCGACGACGTCTATTGACTGGTCGAACCGCTCGACCACCGACAGCCGCGACCAGTCGACCACAACGCTTAACCTGCTTGACGGCGGAGCAATCGACGCCGGCCTGCGCGCGGTGCTCGCTGCGCTCGGCCTGGCCGGCGATGCCAACGCCAACGCCAGCAGCTCGGCCGCGTCGACCGTCTCCGCCAATTCGCGCCTGGTCGACTCGTTCGGCTCGCGCCTGGCCGGCCTGCAGGCTGACAGCTCGCGCGCCATGGTCGAGGCCGCCAAGACGTCCGCCGCGACAGTCGACAACATATCCGCCCGCGCCGCCGACCTGGTCGACGGACTAATCGGCGCCAATGCTGACCTGGTGCGCGCAACTCAACGAAGCTTCAGCGACGCCACCGCCGGCGTCGAGCGTGCCTACGCTGACGCCAAAGGCGCGCCGTCTACCTTTAATCCGCTGCTGATCGGCGCGCTGGCCGTGGCCGGCATCGCTGTAACTTTCGCACTGGTGCGTCGATGAATGCTCAGAACATCCGCGATTACAACTTCACCCTATCGGCCAACGCGACGCAGAATCTAGACGTCCCCGGCGACTACCTAAAAGTAATCTCGGCGACTGGTGCGATTCGCGTCCGCACCGTCGAGGGCTGGATGAAAGACCTGCTTCCTGGTCAGGGGGTCAAGGGTCTTAACTTTCAGCGTCTGATCCTCGAAGACCGCAGCGGAGCCGCCAACACCGGCACCATCGCCGTCGGCATCGGCGCCGATTCTCTCGTCGACGATCGCGTGACCGGCGCCGTCGAGATCATCGACACCGGGAAGACGCTGACTGCGCAAGGGAAAACATTCTTTGGCGCGCGTTCGCAGGTTGCAACACCTGGACTGTTTTCCTTCGTCCAACTTTGGAACCCGCCTAGTTCAGGAGTTCGGATAGCTATTATCACGTTATCAGCAAACTCCGATGTTGCCGGGGGTATGTCGTTGTTTATGGGAAGCGTCGACATAAATTCAGGCGACACGAACAAAGCAGGTTCAAACAAACTTGTTCTTGCCGCCGCTCCAATAAGTTTTTTGAAGGGCAACACCGACGCATCATTTACAGGTAATGCATCGTGGTCTTTGCAAACATTTAGCAATTTCATTGTTCCAGCGAATGCAGCCTATACACTACCTTTCAAGAATCCTTTGGTTTTGAATGCAGGCAACGGATTAACGCTGCGCGGCGTCGGTGTCAATAACCTATCTCAACTAATTGTCGACTTTGAGGAGTTCTAACCATTGACTCCGCGCGCCGCCATCGTCGCCACTGCTGCCGCCGGCCTGGCGTGGTTCGCCTGGTCGGCTCGTGGCCGCGTCATCGGCACCGAGTCACAACTACCTGACGCCGTCGACGACCTGACCGCGCTATTCACCGACCCCGCCGCACTGATTCCAACCGTCGAGCGACTGCCGACCGTCATAACAGACCTGTTCCCCATCGAGCTGTACCCCGTGGACGAATCGACCGCCAACCTTGACCCGCGCGACCTGCGACTGCGTGCCGACAACACCGACAGCAACCGCGCCGCGTTCCTGTCCGCGATCGCATGGGCAGAGGGCACCGACAACGCCGGCGGATACCGCTGCCTGTACGGCAGCCGCGCCAGTGCGCCAAGCCTGCTCGACTCGTTCGCAGATCACCCCGCCGAGCTGGGCTGGCCAGGCGTAAAGCTCACTGACCAACAGTGCAAGGGCGCCGGCCTGGGCACCGGCTGCGTCAGCACTGCCGCCGGCCGGTACCAGATCACCCGCACCACCTGGCGCGGCCTGGGCGGCGCCGCCAAGTACGGCAGTTTCGACCCCGCCGCGCAAGACCAGGCCGCGCTCGACCTGATCGCCGCGCGCCGAGCGCTCGACGACGTCGACGCCGGCCGATTCGCCGCGGCTGTGGACAAGATTCGTCGCGTCTGGGCGTCCATGCCTGGCGCCAACTACGCCGGCCAGGGGATGCGCAACCTGGACCAGCTCGCCGCCGTGTATGCCGACAACGGCGGCACCTTCGCATGACCGGAGCGATACCCATGAAACCACCTGGCCCCGTTGTATTGGGCGCGCTGCTGATCGGCGCCGCGCTGTACCTGTCACACCGCAAAGCTGCAGCCAGCGACGCCAAGGCGACCCCGCTGCCGCCGATCCAGAATGGATTGCAGCCCAGCTCGACCGCGATCAACACCAATCCGGACCTGTGGACCGTGCTCGGCCTGGACAAGGTCCGCGAGGGACTGAGCAACGGTCAGCCGCTGCAGATCCCCGACTTTGGCCGCGCCCGCATCACCGACACCGAGGATGCGCGTCTGTATGGCGCCGTCCTGATGCAGCCAGGATCGTTCGATGAAACCGGCGAGGAGGCCTGGCGCCGAGCTGCCCCGGCGATCACGCAACCTGTCGTCGACCTGATGTCTTTCTGGACCGGCACCGGCCGCACACAACCGCAAGTCATCACCCCGGCAACCATCAAGGCCCGCGAGCCGCGGCCGCAGATGATCCCGCTGGCCGGCGACCTGTCCGCGCCGCGCAACGATCGCGCCCGCTGGAACAACGCCAGTAACCCGCTGCTGCCTGACTTCGATCCGGCCGGCGTCTCGATCCTGTGAGCCGCGCCGACTGGATCACTCCCGCCGGCGTCTGGACCGCCGCCGGCCTGGCCGCTGTCGCGGTTGTCGGCCTGGTCTGGCTGCGCTATCGCAACGCCGGCGGCCTGGGCGCGGCCGTCGGCGACGCCGTACGCAGCACCGGCAGCACCGGCGCCGACGTCGAGGCCGGCCGCCGCGCTGCTGTCGTCTCGCCAGGCATTGAGGGCGCCGCCGCCGGCGCCGTGGGCGTGGTCTCCGACTGGTTCGGCATCACGCCGCCGGCCGGCATCAGCGACGACGTGCAAACCTGTCGCATGATCCTCGGGCAGTCTGGCGCGCTCGAAATGTGGGGACGCTGCACGCCGGCCGCAGCAGCTCGCGCGCAATGGGAAGGGCCGCTGTACTACGGCAACGAAGGGCGGCCCCGCTGATGGACCCGCTGACCGCTCTGGCTGCGTTCGCGCCCGTCCTCGTCGAGGCCGGCAAGGCTGCCGTCTCGCGCTGGCTGGCCCCGGAGACGTTCAGGCCTGCGACGTTCGACCAGTGGCTGCAGGCGCAAGACAAGCAACTGCAACTGTTCAAGGCGATCAACGAGGCCGGAGGAGGGCAGACGTCGTACCCCTGGGTCGAGGCCATCGTCAGGCTGCAGCGGCCCGCCGTGGTCGCCGGCACGCTGGCTGTCTGGGCCTGGTCCCGCACCGCTGGCGTGCCGTCCGAGGCCATAGACAACGCCTGCGCGATCGTCGGCTTCTACCTGTTCGGCGATCGAACCCTGTTCCACGCCCGCAAAGCTGTGACCCCGACGCAATGAGTCAAGAGATTCTGGTTCAAGTCCTCGGCCCGATCGCCAGCGCCGCCGCGCTGTACGCCGCGATCCGGGCAGATCTTCGCGAAGCCCTGACCCGCGCCACCCTGGCGCAACAGTCGGCCGACAAGGCTCACCATCGGCTCGATTCAATCCTGCATCACTCCAAGGAATAACCATGCCCCGCCGCCGCTCGACACCGCCCCGCGATTCCAAGGGCCGATTCCGCAAGCGCAAAAGCTCCGCCTCCAAGCGCCGCCGCTCGCGCCGCTGAAGCTCCAAATCGGCCCGTAGGGCGTCGCAAAGCCCTCGGACAATCCGGAGTTCATTCTCGGCGTCGATCGCAGCGTCTGCGCGTCCGTGAGGGCCTGCGTACCACAGCAGACGCAATGCCCACGCCGGCGCCTGGCCGGCCTGCAGCCAGGCCCGCAGCGTGCGGTCGGAGACGTCAAGAATTCGGCGAGCTGCGTCCCGGCCGCCGATCATCGCCAGCAGCTCGGGAAGCTCGCCGCCAAGGAATTTCGGCGGCCCGTACATATAGCGTCTATGCGGTAGCCAACCACATCGGCTGTAGGCAAACCCGGGCAACCTCGGCGAATTCAAGCAACCACCGGCGGAGCGCAGTGCGGATAATGTGTGCTGCGTCACCTCCGCCGCCCGCCTGAAAACCCTTTAGGTTCGCTGCCTTAGCGTCACCTGGCACGCTGGCAGAAATTGCCAGAGCTGCGACTGACAGCGTCGCCGCGACCCGCGACCAGATCGCCCGCACCTGGTCCGAGCTGGACCGCTCCGCCGCCATGTCGGCCAGCACCCGCGCCGGATCGAGCTGCAGCAGCTCGGCGACCCTGACCGCCACGTCATCAGCAATGGCAGACCGGCCGTGCCGGTAATTGCTGATCGTCGTCTGGTGCACCTTCAGAACCTTCGCGAGCTTGTAATCACTGCTCAGGTTCAACCGCTCGCGCACTGCGTCGAGATACTCGTTCGTTCTCATTTCGACCCCTCCTAAGGCGACCTGATGCGCTCACCATAGGTCAACGTCCATGGATATGCAACGCATTGCACCCTTGCGTGCATTGCGGCCCTTCATGTATCGTGACCGGCGCCAGGTGCTCGACCTCTCCCAATCAGGCCGGCAGCAGCGAAGCACCGACCCGGAGCACCTGGCACCCCATTCAACCGGGCAGGAGAGGCCCACGACCTAGGAGAGGTCCGCCGTGAGCCATATCCGCCCGCTGTTCTCAGAGTCCCTAAAGCGCCGCCGCGCTGCCGAGTCCGCCGCACGCATCGGCGGCGCCGCGCTGCTGCTGACCATCGCCACCGCAGCCGCCGCCGTGCTGCAGCACCTGTGGGGGCTGGCATGAGCGCCCACGACTTCGAGGTTCATCAGATCGGCACCGGCAAGCGCCTCGAACAGCTCGAAGCCTTCGCCGAGTTCGCCTCTGAGCTGCTGCCGCACCTGGCGCAGACCGCGCGGTATCTGCAGCTCCGCGTCGAGCATCTGCAGATGCAGCTCGCCGAGGTCCGCAAGTGACCGCCGCCACTGCTGTCCGCGTCGACCCCGCCGCCGTCTGTTCGTGGCTGTGCCTGGACACCCGCACCAAGCATCGGCTGTTGAAGGCCGCCGGCTTTCCTGATCCGGTCGAGGCCATGGATCGGCGCCTGCACCAGTTCAGCGACGCCGAGCGCGCGCTGATCCGCGCCGAAGTCATCGCGACCGACTACGGCTGCGCAGCCTGGGGACTCGCGAACCTATGAGCACCGCCGATCCGACCGAGGCAGTCTCTGATTTCCTTGGTACTTTCGCGAAATCCTCTGCGTCCGTTGTAAATCAACGGGATACGCTGCGCCGCGCCGCTCAGCGACTGCTGTACGACCCCAACGCCGGCCCGCACGCGCAGCACCGGGCCGTCTGGTGTGCCCGGACCGTGCTCGGCGAGTCCGTCGGC